>JACRGY010000150.1 GCA_016212165.1 Nitrospirota bacterium | reverse complement strand
CCAATTAGCCAATCCAGGGAGCATGCCATTGGCACTAAGGGTAGCCACGGCGAGCAGAATACCGATGAAGAATACCACTGATGCCATATCAATGCGTCTGAGCGCTTTGGTCAGAGTTAGGTGTTCCTTCTCGTCTTCAGGCTTGTTGCGATGCAGGATATTACCCACCATCCAAAGCACACCGAGGGCAAACAAAATGCCGAGATACGGGGGCAGATGCGTAACTGCCTTGAATATCGGAACAAAGATTAAAGAACCCATGCCCATAAAGAACATCAGGGTTTTTTCAAACTGGGATGTGTTTGTGGCGCCATTTTCGACCTTGGCCGGAGGCACGACATCGCCCTTGAGAAAGAAGGAGGCTATGATAAGAGGGACCAATAGATTAACCATAGAAGCAATCCAGAGGCCCTTCATGATATTGCCTGTTGTGATTTGTCCGCCTATCCAGAGCATGGTAGTAGTCACATCGCCGATTGGGCTCCATGCGCCACCCGCATTGGCGGCAATTACGATAATGCCTGCGAAAAAGAGACGCTGTTTATGTTCCTTAAGCAACCGCTTCATTAAAGCTACCATCACAATGGTTGTGGTCATGTTGTCGAGAATGGCGGACAGGTAAAAAGTGATGAAGCCTATTATCCAGAGCAGGCTTGACAACTTGGTTGCTTTAATACGTGAGGTTATGACCTCAAAACCGCCGTGTGAGTCGGTCACCTCAACAATAGTCATTGCGCAGATAAGAAAAAATACAATGGCCGCTGTTTCAGCCAGTTTTTCAGTGAGCTGGTGGATTACGCCTTCAACACCGAGAGGGCTTGCAAAGGAGTAAAGTGTCCACATCAGTCCCGTGGCGAGCAGAGCTGTGGCGGACTTGTTGATTTTGATGGGGTGCTCGAGAGCAATCATTGTGTAGGCGAGCACGAAGACAACGGCGACCATGGTCATCATGGTTTAAGTCCTCCTTGTTGCGGTATCACCAAATCTTTTGCTTTCATTTTACCTCCTGGCAGCCTATCTGATATTTTGCTATTTAGTATAGAATATTTGCCTCAAATTACAAATAAAAAAGCCCCCCGATAATATCGGGGGGCTTTTCATAAAACACTCTGTATTTAGATTACGCTTTAACAACAAGCACAGGGCACGGAGAGTAGCCGATGACCTTTTCGGTGACACTGCCCATGAGAAGCCTTTTCAGCCCTGTCCTGCCGTGAGAGCCCATAACTATTGCGTTTATATTCTGTTCTTTTGCAATGTCAGTTATTGCCTGATAAGCCTCTCCTTCTCTGACAAATGTCTCTGTCTTTATGCCTGCTTTCTCTGCCTGTTTTTTCACATTCTCAGCATAAGTTTTAGCTTTTTTTATCAGGTCTTCCACAATACCGGGGGCTTCGCCATAAAATTCAGAAGGAACATCCACAACAGATATGACTTTCAGATTCCCGCCGTATGATTTTGCAAAATCTACGGCTTTATTTGCCGCGATATCGCTGTGTTTTGAACCATCTGTTGCAAGGAGGATATTCTTCCACCCAACTGTGGTTCCTCCGGGTACGACAAGGATATCCTTTTGGGTATGCCCTATAACTCTTGCTGTTACGCTGCCTACGAGAGCCCTTTCAAGCCGTGACATTCCCCTTCTGCCCAGAACAATTATCCCGCAGTTTTCTGAATCTGCAAGGCCTACAACCCTCTCGTATATCTCGCCTTCTTCACAGACAGTTTTTATCAGCGCCTTTTCCGCCTTTGCTATCTTCTCAGCCTCTGCAAGGGCGTCATCGCATGGCTTTCTGAGCGATGCCCTTATATCTTTTACCCCCACAAGTTCCATCTCCCCTTCATAAGGAGGGATTACCGATACTACGGTTATCCAGCATTCCTCATCATTTGCAAGCCTGAACGCCTGAAGAAGCGCATTTTTGCTTGATTCAGAGCCGTCAAATGCGACTAATATTTTTTTATACTTTCCCATGTTCCAGTTCTCCTGCGTGAAGAAGTTTCTCTGCCCTTCTTCCCTGCCACATGGCTTTCAACACTATGAATGCTCCAATAAGAAGGGCCAATGCCATTATGATAAAGCTCGTTGTCTTAAGAATCTTCACCGTGCTGTCTGCAAGCGTCTGTATCAGTCCGAGCTGTGAAAGATACACAGGCACCATCAATGCGCGGCTGAAAAGCACGATGACCATAATAACGCCCATGACCATCTTTATCATAAACGGCTTTACATATGTTGTGCCTATTGCACCAAGCTGTATTCCGAATAAAGAGCCTGCAAGAATAACCATTGCTAACCGGATATCAACAAGGCCGCTCATGGCATACTTGAACGAACCTCCAAGCCCCATGACAAATGCTATCACAAGCTCTGATGCGGATGCCATAAGGCTGGGAGCTCCGAGCACATATATCATTGAAGGAACGCCTATAAAACCGCCGACTGCTATTGTTGCGGCAAGCATGCCTGTTGCAAAACCCAATGGTATTGTAAAGAGCACCGAGATACGCGCATTAAGACTCTTAAAATATACCATTGTGCCAGGAATGTTTATTGACTGAACCCACTTTGCAAGTTTCGTTGCCTTTTCCTCTTCGTGCGTATTGCCTGACCTGTATGTTTTCCACGCATCTCTCAATACAAAACCACCGACAACTGCAAGTATCACTACAAAGGCTACGCTGACATACAGGTTTGAACCTGCATCGCCAAACGCCTTCTTTATGTTTTCCTGAATATGCGCTCCGTACAGCACTCCTGCTTCTGCTGAAATACCAAGTACAATGCCGAGCTTTACGTCGACCTGCCCGTATTTTGCGCGTTTAAGCGCACCGATGAGGGCCTTGGGAAATTTGTGACACATATTGCTGGCGACTGCTACCAGTCCTGGAACTCCAAGGCTCATCATGGCGGGCGTGAGTACAAATGCACCGCCGGAGCCTATGAACCCGCTTACGAGGCCTCCAACAAACCCCACTATAAAAAGATAGGATATGTTCATCACATCGAGATTGATAAAGTTTGCCGCTACATCCTGCATTTTATTTAACCTCCTTCTTCTTTTTCGCCTCTACTCCAAGGACAGTCCAAAAATCACCTGTAAATGCGCCGTGTATGAATGAGAATATAAATGCAGTTACTATCGGAAGCAATGCATATATCCCCCCTCTGCCAAAATAACTATTGATTGCATCCTGCTTCATTAGCAGAACCGCATACAATGCAACTGAAAGAATCCCCATGAAGATCATCTTCCCGATGGGTTTCTTTCTGACATTTTTGTTGTATCCTGTCGCCATCTCTCCTCCGTTAATCTTTAGGTTATTTGTTGCCTGCAGCATTCACTGCGTTAGAATACCTTCGCCCTTCTAACGGGGTTCACTGCAAGATTGGATGTATAGTCTCTGCCCCGAGCCGCTCGGGGCTGTTTTTCCCTCGGGCTGCGCATCTTCCTTGAGTATCTCCCTTGCTGTTTCGAACTCTCCGGCCTCTGCAAATGTTGTTGCAGTCATGAGCGTCTCAAACCTTTTTGCGAGTTTCTTCAGTACTTTCATTTTCCCCTCCTTTTTTGTTACGCCTCAGCCTTTGCAGCCATCATCGTAACAATTGGTTTTGTTATGTTTTTGAGCATCTTTCTGACGTCCAATAATTTTTTATCGCCTGAAAGATTTGGGCTTAATAGAATCATGTCAATGCCGGGCTTGTCTTTGAGGAAGTCTTTCATAACCTGTATTGCTTCGCCTGTTTTAACCTCAGATGAGAAATCAATGCCGGCATCCCTGCATTTTTCAGAGAACTTGTTTATCTTTTTTTCTGCTGTTTCTTTTATCTCTCTCTCCTGTCCGCGCATAAGCTCTCTCATTGTTTCAATATCTCCTGCCTCTGCAAATGCTGCCGCTGCCATTACATCTTCATAAGTTTCCATTGCGCGCTTGCCGTAAACCATCAGCACAGCCACCCCTGCATTCAGGGCTCTTGCAAGTTCAAGCACATAGGAAAAACCCTTGTCGCAGTCTTCGCCGCCCTTTGTTACGAATAAGAGTTTTTCCTTCATTTTTCCTTTGTCCCCCATTCACCTATTCACCGATTAACCGATTCACCTATTAGCCATATACCAAGATGCATGCCAGAAAGAAACCTCTTGGAATAAAAGGATTATTTATTTGGGATGTGATAACTTACTGTTTCAGGTTTGAACAGAGGTGAACGCTTTAAGCACTTGCTTATGGAACTTATACGGTGGATCGACGGAGAGCTTATAAATATGTAAAACAGGATTATCATATTTTATGAAAGGATGAGACTAATGGAAAAAACTATTACTGCTACCGAAGCTGTAAGGAAATTTTCGGAAATATTAAATGCAGTCAAATACAGGGGAAACCATTATACTGTCCTGCGCGGCAAGAAAGCGATTGCCTTTATAAGCCCTGCTGAAGAACACTTAAAAGTGAGAACACTCGGCGAGTTAAAGGGTTTGCTGGCAAAGCTCCCGCGCCTCGGCGATGAGGCTGAGTATTTTGAAAAAGATTTAAAAGAAATAATAAAACACCAACCAGCCATGCCTGATAAAAGTGAAAAGTTCTGACGGGTCGTATTACGCTTTAAGGATACTCAAAAGTTTTGCAGTTGTATACAATTCAACTCCCGAGTCTTTGAAATCGCCGTCGTTGCTCCAGACCGGCACATTCAATTTCATTGCAAGGGCCAGAAGTTCCACATCATCTTCATCCCTTCCGGACATCTTTTTTGCAGCCTTAGGAATAAACTCTTCATAGAAATGCTTCGGATAAATTTTCAGCGGAAGCAGTTTTAACTGTGATTCAAGGATTTCTTCGCTCAGACTGTATTGCTCCGCAATAACCCCCAGATATTCTCTCACTTCATCAAGATTAAACTGTGTAGTTACTACCTCTATTTCTTCTATGAGGAATATACGGAGCGCTGCCTTGCCTGCAACAGCCGACAAGATTACATTAGCGTCTGCGGCGAGTTTTCTTAAATGAGCCGAAGCCTGCAAGAAGTTTTTCCTCGCTTATCCCCTTTTTTGCCAAGGACTGGCTTATGGATTCACCCAGGCGGATAAGCAGTTCTTTTCTGAGTTCCAAAGGAAAGCTTTCAGGATGCTCTATCGGCAGGTAAAGGCCCGTCACCTTCCCGTGTCTTGTAACAAGGATAGGTTCTTCATCTTTAAAATAACTTGTTGCCTTATCCCTGAATTCCCTTACCGTTGCTACTTTCATTGTGTCCCTCTCCTGCAATAATTATAGCAACCGAAGTTAAATTGTGTCAACAATTGTGACCACAAATATGCAAACTATTACTTCTTCAATATCCTCCAGAGGCTTGTCCTTGAAATCCCGAGGATATCCGCTGCCTTTGATTTGTTGCCCTCGGCTAATTCAAGAACCTTCTCTGCGTACTCCCTGTTAAGCTCGTCTATCGTCTTTACCTTGTTCGGGTCTATCGCCTCTACCTGAAAGAGCTTTATGCTCTGAGGAAGACTTTCCTGCCTTATGCGCGAAGCGCTCTCAAGAATAACCGCCCTCTCAATTATGTTTTCAAGCTCTCTCACGTTTCCCGGAAAACCGTATGAGAGAAGCATGTCCATTGCATCCGTTGTGAATCCTTCAATTTTCTTGTTCGCCTTCTTTGAATATTTCTCAAGAAAATGTTTTGCAAGCGGCGTAATGTCTTCTTTGCGCTCCCTTAACGGAGATATATGAATGTCCATCACATTAAGCCTGTAATACAAATCTTCCCTGAATCTTCCGTTAGATATAAGCTGTTTTATGTTCTGGTTTGTTGCGGCAATGAACCTGACATCAACCTTTATGGTCCTTGTGCCGCCGACCCTCAGAAACTCCTTGTCTTCTATTATCTTTAAAAGTTTTGCCTGAAGATTGGGCGACATTTCCGCAATCTCATCAAGAAAGAGCGTGCCGTTATTTGCAATCTCAACCAACCCCTGCTTTGCGGCCACTGCTCCGGTAAATGCTCCCCTTTCATGTCCGAAAAGTTCGCTTGCGAGGAGTTCCTCTGTGAATGTTGCGCAGTTTAATGCAAGGAAAGGCTTATCCTTCCTCAGTCCTGTGTTATGGATAAGCTTTGCAACAAGGCCTTTTCCTACACCGCTTTCTCCTGTGAGCAGAACATTGCAGTCAGAGTTTCTTATCCCTGATATGATGTCAACGATCCTCTTCATCGCCTTGCTCTTTGCTATGAGAGGCGTGTCCTTATCCAGGCCGAGGGATATCTTAAGAACTGTATTTTCCTTCTCTAACCTTTTTTTTTCCTGAAGCTTTTTTATCTTGAGGATCAGTTCGTCGAGGTTAAAGGGTTTGGTTATATAATCAGCCGCTCCCCTTATCATCGCATCAACGGCAGACTCAATGCTTCCGAATCCCGTGACTATAATTACATCCATGTCAGGGTATTCCCCCTTCACTTCTTTGAGGAGTGTCAGCCCGTCCATTCCCGGCATCTTTATATCGGCAATGAGAAAATCAAACGCCTCTTTCTCGAGATGTTTTAAGGCATCAAGCCCGTTCTTTACGCCTGTGACAGCATACCCGGACTTTTCAAGGGCGTAGCTCAGGTGTTTCAGTGTTATCTCTTCATCCTCTGCAATAAGCACCT
>JACRGY010000149.1 GCA_016212165.1 Nitrospirota bacterium | reverse complement strand
GATGTGATGGAAAAAGAAGGGGATGTGAAGAATGTTCATGTCAGAGTGAAAGAGGCTAAAGCAGGGGTTATTGAGCTTGGCGTCGGATACGGGGATTACGAGCGGTTCAGGGGGTCATTTGATGTAAGCTACAGAAATCTTTTTGGAATGAACAGGCAGCTATCATTCAGGACTGAAATCAGTTCGCTTGAGCAGCGTTATATAGTGAATTATACAGAGCCGTGGTTCTTAGGCAAGCGTCTTCCCTTTAAAATGCTGCTCATAAAAGAAGAAAGGACAGAAAAAACCATAGAGACCCGCGAGACGCGGTATAAACTGAGGAGACACACTGCGAGCGTAGGCCTTGAGAAGAAATTCAGCGAAAGGGTGAAAGGTGAGATTTTTTATGATTTTTCATTAGTCAAAACTTTTGAGGTGAAGCCTGATGTTATCCTTACGAAAGAAGATGTGGGAACGCTTGCAATTGCAGGGATAAGGCCGGGTATAGTTTACGATACGAGGGACAATCCTTTTGACCCCAGAAAAGGCGTGCTTGCAGGAATATCCGTGAAAACCGCATCGGGATACCTTCTGTCAGAAACTGATTTTGTAAAGGCAATAGTCAACGGAAGCGCTTACAAGGCATTGAATAAAAATTTTGTTGTTGCGGTTTCTTTAAAAAGCGGGATGTCTCAGGGTTTTGGCAAGACAAGAGAGCTTCCGCTTGTAGAGAGATTTTTTCTCGGCGGCAGGACTACTGTCCGCGGATATGAACAGGATACGCTTGGGCCTAAAGGCGTTAACGGCTCTCCGACAGGCGGCAACATGTTTATTCTGACAAATCTTGAACTAAGAACCGATGTTGCCAAAGGTTTTGGCCTTGTAACTTTTCTTGACGGCGGCAATGTATGGAAAAAGAACAGCGATGTAAAGCTCTCAGACATGAAATATACTGCAGGTGCAGGCATAAGATACAACACGCCGGTAGGCCCTCTGAGGATTGACTATGGCCATAAACTGGACAGAGAAACAGGTGAAAGCAAAGGAGAAGTGCATTTTAGCATCGGGCATGCATTCTAAATGTGAGCATTGCAGAGTCATTGCTGAATTGTTATAATCAGCATATATTTCAGGGAGGTGTATTTATGAGAACAATAAAAATGCTGTCTGTTATTCTGGGGATTCTGATTTTTTCAGGCTGTGTGTCATCACAGGAGCATAAGGCTGTCCTCGGCGATATTGAGAATCTCAAAAAAGATATCTCAGCCATGGAAGAAAAACTTAAGGCAAAAGAAGGGGAGAAGGCGGCGCTTGAATCAGAGCTTTCAAAGCTGAAGAAAGAAAATGCAAATCTCAAATCCCTGCTTGAGGCAAATAAGGATGAGTTGACAAAGGATTTGCTCGGCGTTAAGGCAAAGCTGTCGGAAAAAGAACAGAAAATAAAAGAACTTGAAAATGAATTAAAGTCAAAAAATGCCCAGATAACTGAATTAAAGACCGAGATATCGGGGCTCTCAAAGGAAAAATCTCAGGCCATAGAAGAGAAGGACAAGGCGGTAGCAGAGCTGAAAAAAACATATACCAACCTTGTTGACGAATTAAAGGACGAGATAAAGAAAGGCGAGATAGCGGTTACGCAGCTCAGAGATAAACTCTCGCTGAGCATGGTGGACAAGATATTGTTTGATTCAGGAAATGCGGATGTGAAAAAGGATGGGAAGAAGGTGCTTGACAGAGTGGCGGAAATACTCAGGAAAGTCACCGACAAACAGATACGGATTGAAGGGCATACGGATAATGTCAAGATAGGGCCGAGGATAGCAAAGAAATTTCCGACTAACTGGGAGCTGTCAAATGCAAGGGCAACGAACGTGGTAAGGTATCTTCAGGAAAAAGGTGTTGACCCTAAACTCCTCAGCCCCGCGGGATATGCAGAATACAAGCCTATTGAATCCAATGACACGGAAGAGGGAAAGGCAAAGAACCGCAGGATTGAGATAGTTCTGATTCCTGTTGATTCAGACAGGATTGCAAAGTAAGGAGTTGAATATAAGTGATGGCTGAGGCATTACTCAGTTATCACTTTATTTGAAAGCTCGTCTGTGTCGCCTGAAGTTACGGGGAAATGTTTTGCAAGTACAGCTCCTGCCTCTCTTATAGCGTCACATAAAGATGCACACGCACGGCCTTCCTTTATCCCCTGAGATACAGTCAGCGCAAATTTATTCAGGGTTTCCTGCTCAATCCTTTCGTAAATCCCTTTATCAGCAAGAACCCAGACCTTTCTTTCAAGGATGGATATGAAGAAGAGAACTCCGGTATTTTTTCTGGTCTTATAAAGGCCTCTTTCATAAAACGCCCTGACACCGCGCTGCCTTACAGCCTCCTCTTTTCTTCTGAATCCGATAAATGAAATTTTAAGAATAGGAAATTTTCTGAATAAAAATCTTGACGGGAAAAACAAGACAAGACTAACGGGAATAAAAGACCAAACGGATGAGTTGAAATATAAGGCAGTTATAATCAGCGAGATGACGCCTCCGAGGAAGGTCCCTCCCAATATCTCTGCCTCAATATATCGGCTGCTGCTGTCAACAACCATTACGGCAACTTCTCCGATGGTGCGGGATTCAACATCACGGGTTGTCTCTGCTATTCTTTTTTTCTCTTCTTCAGGGAAAAATCTTTTTGCCTTTGAATTATTTTCCATTACCAGTCTCCTGATGCTCCTCCTCCGCCAAAACTGCCGCCTCCGCCGCTGAAAACACCAAAGTCTCCACCACCGCCGAATCCTCCGCTAAAACCACTGCCTGACCCATAGTATCCTCCGCCGGACCAGAAACCACCGCCGCCGTGATGGCCGCCTGAGGAGAAAAGTTTTGGCAGGAAAAGTCCTGCAAGCAATCCGGCAGCAGAGAGGATGATAAATGCAATAAGACTGATTGGAGTAAGCGCCAGATGGACCAGCGCAGGAAGGCCTATTGCTCCTGATACGCCCCCAAAGATGCGCGATATGCTTCCTATGAACAGTAAAACTATTACGCCAAAGATAAGAATGGTTAAGAAGCTATGTGTGCTGTTCTTCTTTTTAGGCAAATGGTTTTTATCAGCCTTAAACTCTCCCCTTGTTGCGTCAATAAGAGAATGCACTCCCGCGACAAAACCTCCGTCAAAATCACCGCTTTTGAATCTCGGTTTTATATCAAGGTCAACGATTCTTCCCGCAGCAAGGTCAGTCAATACTCCTTCGAGCCCGCGGCCAACCTCAACCCTTATCTTTT
>JACRGY010000151.1 GCA_016212165.1 Nitrospirota bacterium | reverse complement strand
ATGCCAAGAAAGAGGCAGCGAATGCCAAGATGATGGCTGAAGAGGCTATGAAGGCTGCAAAGGATTCTTCTGATAAGGCGGATGTTGCTGTAAAGAAGGCGGAGATGGCTGCAGAAAAGGCAGAGATGGCTGCAAAGAAAGCGGCTGCTGCATCAGAAAAAACAGAGACTTCTGCAAAGAAGGCAAAGAAGGCATTTGAATTACAGCAGAAGAAGTAGTTTGTAGTATTAAGTAGTGTTAAGAGGGGCGTGGAAATTAATTTCTGAGCCCCTTTTTTTCTTAATCTGATATCTCGACAGGAATCCCCTTTTTCTCTTTTATTGCCGTATTTAATTTCTCTGTGTTAACACCTTCAAGCAGGTTTTTCCTCTTGAGCAGTTTCACCGCCATTTTAGAGTATTGTTCATTTTGGTGGTAATCGTCCTTGTGAACCTCAATAAACACCTTGTTGCTTATCGTGCTTGCTTTTACAGGTTGTTTTACAATAGTCACCTTGCCGCCTTTTGGCGCTAATTTGAAAAGCTTTGGGATGTCTTCGGGGTATAGCCTTATGCATCCGTGGCTTGCCCTTCTGCCGACCCCCCACGGCCTGTTTGTCCCGTGAATAAGATAGCTCCTTAATGAAAGCCTTAGCGCATAAGAGCCGAGAGGGTTGTCCGGTCCCGGAGGGACTACAGCAGGCAAATTTGGTTTCTCCTTTCTAATTGATTCAGGCACACGCCAGCTTGGTTTCACTATTTTTTCTACAATCTTGAACTCTCCGGTCGGCGTATCATTCCCTTCACTGCCTATTCCTACAGGAAAAGTCGCCACAAATTTTGACTTGCCGCGCTTAAAAAAATAATAGAGCCTCATCTCAGAGAGGTTTATAACAATGCCTTCGTATGATTTCACATCCGGCAGTATCCATGAAGAAGGTATGGTGACTGACATCCCATTTCCGGGGACAAACGGGTCCATATCAGGATTTGCGTCAGTGATTTCATTGTAGCCGAGTTTAAAGTTTCGCGCTATCTCAATCAAAGACTCATCGTTTTTGACCGTATAGGCGGCAATTGAACCGACCACTGTATTATTTGTGTATGTGTAAGACGCAGAGTCAGCAGACGGCGCTATCCATAATATGAAAAAGTTAAGACCGAATACTGCTGTTAGAAACAGCCTGTTCTTCATCAGACAAACGCTCCCGTTCAATTTTAATTTCACGACGCTGTATTTCCATAATGTCAATCTGTATTATATCTATTTTGAGGTGTAATTGGCATGAGTCGGTTGTTTTTTGGATGCCGCTGCTTTAAACTTAAACAAGTGGGGATGATAAGGTGAAAATACAATTCCTTGGCGGCGTTAGAACTGTCACAGGTTCCTGTTTCTATATCCGGACATCTGAAATCAAGGCGCTTGTTGACTGCGGTATGTTTCAAGGGGAAGATTCCTATAATATTAACAGAGAGCATTTTTTGTTTAATCCTTCAGAGATAGATTATCTGTTCCTTACGCATGCGCATATTGACCACAGCGGACTTATCCCGAGGCTCGTCAAAGACGGTTTCAGAGGGAAGATAGTTACAACCTCTGCGACTGCAGACCTTGCGGAACTTATGCTTTATGATTCAGCGCATATTCAGGAAACGGATTCTGAATGGCATACGAGAAGGGCGATAAGGGCAGGTAAAGAACCGGTGCTTCCGCTTTATACCGTTGATGACGTTAAGGCTTCAATACCATTTTTCAAAAAAGCTGCTTACGGAAAGATTGAGCATACAGGGAAGGGCATAAAGTACAGATTCCTTGATGCAGGACACATTCTCGGTTCAGGCAGTCTGGAGATATGGTTTCAGGACGGGCATAAAGAGAAAAAAATAATATTCTCAGGAGACATCGGAAGAAAAGGAAACCCGATAATAAATGACCCGTCGCTTGCAACAGAGGCTGAGTATGTTGTCATGGAATCAACTTACGGCAACAGGCTTCACAAAGGCATGCCAGAGACTATAGACGAACTTGTGGAAGTTATAAAGGTGACATTCAAAAAAGGCGGAAATGTTATTATCCCAGCCTTTGCAATTGGAAGGACGCAGGATCTCCTGTATGTGCTTAACAGGCTCGTGCGTGAAGGAAGGCTCTATAAAATCAATGTTTAT
>JACRGY010000145.1 GCA_016212165.1 Nitrospirota bacterium | reverse complement strand
CTCAGATATAACCCCGTGCCGCTCGTTCATTGCCGCATGCGTCCGTGCAGTTGTAAAAAGCTTGCATTCATAGAGTTCGATACTTGCCGCTGCAGCTGCCATTGGTCCCGGGCCGCTTACAACAAACGCGCCTATCATCTCGGCACCTTTCCGCCTGTTTTTTCCACAAACCTATCAAGCGGCTTCCTGTCCCGCCTCATTGTCCAACTCCGAATCGCGTCCTTATATTCCTGCCTGCCGCTCTCCGAATTCACAAACTCATCCACACTCTCAGGAGAGCTGAATATCCCCATGCTCTGCTCGATTATCCTCATCCGCTTTTCAATTCCGCTCAGCCGCTCTTCAAGAGATAGGAGGGAGGGAGACATCACCCGGTTGGTCAAGCCGTCCGTCTCCCTGTTGGTATGCATGCGCTTCATTCTTGCTCCTCTTTCAAATCCGCCTTAATGCCCCACAGCCAACGCCGCTTTTGTTTCTCAGTCAGAGATGCGTGTGTCGTAAGCTTGCCATCTACAAAATCCATCACAAACTCATATGCTTTTCTGTAATACTCACTCCGATATGCCAGTGTCTGTAACCTGTTAATCTCATACACATCAAATTCAGGAGTTTCGCTCATATATTCCTTGCCTTACATCTTTGATGCTTAATCTTTCCATTTCCCATCAGAACTTCTTTTGAAGGGTCAATAATCTCCCTGCCGCACTTAAAACAAACCGTGGCAGGAATGACCTTAATGTGAATGCTGAACCGCGCCTTGCACGCCCGGCAGTACTGCAATGACTTATAATCCGTCACCCGCTTGCTGTCACAAAAAGGACATCTCATCTTGTAATCCTTTCTTGTTCGCTCTCTCTCTTCTCTTCAAGCCTCTCTATTAAAATAGGAATTCGAGTGTCAATACACTCCTCGCATAATATGACTTCTATTTTTTCCATTACATGTTTTGCCAAGTCTTCATCCGGTCCCATTATTGATGCGAGTACTGGGCTGCCAAGCATCATCTCAAGCCCAGCCTGTTTGTGTACAGCTGACATATCTATGCCAAATCGCTGAACGGAAATAGCCCAAAACAGCGGAAGCCCTGTATGCATCACACCCTTACCACACACAGCACACTTTTTTATGTCTTTTCTCTTCATCTGCTTTTCCTTCCTCTCAAAAGATTCAATTGCACAGCGCCGTCTATCTCAGAATCAATCATCTCAATGGTTGATGTGAGCTTCTCACGTTCCTTGATAAGCCTGTCCCTCTTGAAATTAAGTTTTTCCAAGGCCTCAGCCGACGGCCTGATGTTATAGTCAGCCATAAGCCTTTCATCCGCGCTCCAGTCAACAAGGGGATTCATAAGGTCCACAGGAAAATGCTGATCGCCGGAGATGTATCTATATAAAGACCTTGCGCATACGTCATAGGGTTTTTCAGTGAAGGGGTTGATTTTCGTGGCAAGATATTCTATGAATGAATTTACCCTGGACTGCTCCCTTGCATCATCACCATAGTAAAAAATCTTTTGCAGATGCCCTACAATGCCTTCTGCGTTCTTAAGCTGCGACATTTGTCACAAACTCCCTGTTTTTTGACATTTGAAATGCCCTGTCCTGAAAAAAAATATGCCAAGAAAAGCAAAATTTTTGAATTTACAGCGCAGTAAGATTGCTGATAAAGTTGAAACCATGATGAACAAAAAAGAAAGGCACAGAAGGATTGCTTGTGAAGACCGGAGGCGGCTGGCAACCGCCTTTTCTTTCTTCATCCCTCCATGCCCTGTTGAGTGCAGCGCCGGCGCGGTACACCCTCTATTCCCGCCCCTGCCATTCTCGCCCTTTGCGTTATTACGAACCCGATCCATCACGCGGCTGTCATGGGACTGGCCTACACAGCCGTCGCTCGGGAGGACGCTCGATAATCCAACCGGCGCTTTAAATATGGGGCCTGCCTCAGGAACGCTGCTAAGCTTGAACAGGCCATTAGGCGTGTTCGTCCATCGGCAGGCTTTCGGAAAAATCTTTTTTGAGAGGTCTTTTATCCTATTCAACCTTAGCATTGTGTATAGGATACAGACGATATATCGTCTGAGTCAAACCCTGAAAGGGGTCAATATCGTCATAAAATACACAAGAATGACAATATATCGTCTGTTTTCTCACTCTAAGGCACATTATATTGAATTATGTTGAATTTACTGGAATTTAAAACTAAGATTTCCTATATGTCGGCAAATAAAACCGGTATAGGAGAAAGAATTAGAGAGACAAGACTCAAGTTAGAACTGAGTCAAGAGAAGTTTGCTGCTCTTGTAGAATCAAGCAAATCATCTATATCAGGCTATGAAACCGAAGACGTTCCAGTACCTGCGAATATCCTCCGCAACATCGTCATCAAGTGCGAGGTCTCAGGAGACTGGCTGCTTACTGGCGAGAATCCCACAATTACAAAGAATGCGAATGAGCGGCATCTAATAAACTCATTCAGAGAAGCCGGGAAATATCCCGATATGCATGAGCAGGAAGAGATTCTAAAATACGCTGAATGGAGAACCAACGAATGCAGGGCGGCTTACGGAGAGAAAAAGGGCGTTATTGCTCATACGGGCAAAACTCCTAGGCATAAGACTGGTAGTGGATAATACATGAAATTTACCACTACTATAAAAGAAAAACTTAAGAACTTCGTAAAAGGAGCCCCGCCCTTTAAAAATGAAGATAATGGATATGAAGGGTTCCTTAAACTTAGCGATTCTACTTTTATTAAGACAATGCAACAGTGGATTACGACACAAGAACCTGCTGCATGTGCCATGTGTATTGTTGCATACGAAAATCAGCGTTCAATATTACAAGTAAGTATTTATTTAGCTCATACCGATAAAAACAGTGATGCGCCAAAAAACTTACAAGAGTATCTATATATACTCGCCAATACCCTTAAAGAACAACATATACTCAACAATGAGATTGGAAGTCGCCGATTAGGATGGTTTTTTCAAGCAGGTCTCGTATTACGAGCAACAGAAATAGCCGAACAAAACAATATTTTTGTTGATGATGTTGTAGATATCTGGATTGCATTGATACGTGGCTCTGCATTTCTTAAAAGGCTTCTTGAGCATAATGTTATATGGTCTCGTGATGAAAAAGTGTGGTTTGATAATCTAACAGATCAACTGTCTGGTATGCGATATACATTCAATCTCATCATGCCCAAATGGTTACATTCCCATCCTAAAATTAGTCAATTTGAATTTGAAACTGGAATCTAATTTATCACGGAGGTGTGAGATGAAAATAAGATTAATGTTTAAAATTTTTTTGTTGCTGATAGCTATTTCAATCCTGTCAGGTTGTGCAACTAATCAGTCATTCATAATGCCGAATAAGGATTTTAAGCAGTACAAAGCTGCATATGTCGAGATAATATCTCCTGACCAATTTAATCTGGGGCCTGCTATTATTTATGAGCTAAGTGATATGGGACTCCAGGTTATAAACAAACCAGCGCCGTCCAGCCCATTGTTAACAGACATGAAAGTTAAATATTCCTATACACAGGCATGGGATTTATCACCATATCTTTATAGCTTTCAGATTGTTTTTGCAGATGCCCAGACAGACGCAGTTGTCGCCAACATTGTATACCGTCTCAGCGGCCAGTGGGTGCGAAGCAATGCACGTATAACAGATGCCTTTAATGAGTTCAGGGAAAAACTCGGGCTGCCTGAGTCGAAAAGAAACAAATGAAACACTTCAAATTAATTTTTATTCTCCTTTGGACACTTTTTGTCTTGACAATCCCTGTCCTTACAGACGCTCATCGCTCCGGCTGCCACAGATGGCACAGTTGCCCTTCAGACAGAGGAACTTACACCTGCGGGGATTTGGGTTATTGTTCCGGTTGCCCTGATAATCAATACTGCGAAAATGGCCAGCCTAAAGAAAAGAAAGAAATCAGCCCTAAGCGGAGTTCAAAGGCGCGTAATGATTTTATGAAGCTCAATCCCTGCCCTTCAACGGGCGAGACATCCGGTTCCTGTCCCGGCTATGTAATAGACCATATAATCCCGATTAAGCGCGGGGGTGAAGATACGCCTTCAAATATGCAATGGCAGACTCTTAAAGATGCAAAAACAAAAGACAGGATAGAATAAATATGTCCGTCCGCAAAAGAAATAATAAATTCGTCATAGACTACTATCCCCAGGGCAGGGCAGGCAAGCGCGTGCGCATGACTCTTCCTGATGGCGTCACAGACATCAAGGATGCACAGGCCGTTGAATCAGAGCTGAGAGCCAGCAAAGACAAACACACACCGATACCAAGGCATGCAACTGTCAGCGATCTCTTCACACAATACCTTGACTACTACGAAATGCACAGGGCCCCGACAACATACCGGGACATCAAAGGAGTCTTCAAAAACCACATAAAGAAACACCTGGGCCATTACCTGGCCGCGGAGATATCCGAGCATCACATCAACGTCTATAAGCGCCTCCGGAGAGCAGAGCACCCCTCTGGCAACCGCTGCATTAATAAAGAACTGCATTACTTCTCAGGTTTTCTCAGCTGGGCTTCACATCCCTCGCGCAAATACATTCCCAAAAGAGACTTCATCATCGAGCAGCTTCCATACACCCGGCCAATTCCCATTGTACTGACCTACAACGAGGCCATACGCTTCATCAAAGCAGCTGAGCCGCTATATCGGGTGTTCTTCCTTGTGCTCTTCAACCTTGGGCTCCGCCGAACCTCAGCGCGGCTGCTCAAATGGACAGACATAGACCTCTCACACCGGACCTTACAGATAATAGGGAAGGGCGGCAAGGCCAACAGGCTGCCATTGAGCGGATGGCTCTACAGAGAGCTAAAAGCCCTCAGAAAGAAAAGCAAGTCCCCCTGGGTGTTTCCATCTCCCAGGGTCAAAGACAAGCCCATATATGAAGTACGCAACGCCATAGCCCGCGCCAAAAAGAAAGCAGGCATAACGAAACGCATACACTCTCACCTGCTCAGACACAGCCTTGCAACACACCTGCTCGATAAAGACATCAACCTTGAAACCATTAGGGATATGCTGGATCACAAAGACGTAACTACAACGGCATTCTATACACATGTATCAACAAAAATAAAAGAATCAGCCCTCAAGAAAGCAGGCTTCAAATGACGTGACTACAAAAATCATGGGAACTTTTTGAGCGGTGCCTACATTTTTGAGCGTAGAATGGCTTTAAATAAGGCTTTGCTGGTTTTCAAGGCATGACTCTTAATCAGCGGGTCGGAGGTTCGAATCCTCCACGGCTCACTTTTAAAAGTGAAGGGGTTACGATGAAACCGTAACCCTTTATTATTTTGAGGGTGTATAAAATAAATAGCTGTTTAACTTATAATATTATTGTTATATACTTTTGAGTGACTAATTTATCCGGAGGGGCAAATGGCAGATGAACATTCGTTTGATATAGTGAGCAAGGTTGATATGCAGGAGGTCTTGAACTCTGTCCAGCAGGCGACCAAAGAGATAAGCCAGAGGTTTGACTTCAAGGGAAGCAAGAGCAGTATTGAGTTCAATAAGGATAAGGCTGAAATAACTCTCATCTCTGACGATGAACAGAAGATGAAAAGCGTCATTGATATTCTCCAGTCAAAATTTGCCAAACGCGGCGTCTCCCTTAAATCTCTTGTGTACGGAAAGGTTGAGCAGGCAGCAGGAGGAACAGCGAGGCAGCTCATCACTCTCCAGCAGGGCATTGTGCAGGAAAAGGCAAAGGAGATTGTGAAGATTATAAAGGATTCAAAGATGAAGGTTCAGGCAGAGATACAGAAAGACCAGGTGAGGGTAAGGGCAAAAAAGATAGATGACCTTCAGGCAGTGATGACCCTGCTCCGTGGAAAAGACCTCGGGATACACATGGAGTTTATAAACTATAGATAATAAAAATCTGCCTCTCGGGTTTATTCTCAAACCAGGAGAAGACAGGATATAGCATTTTCACTCATTCTCGGGCTATCGCCCTCCGAGGATTTTGTCTCTTTATGTATCATGCAGACTGTCGGACTATCGACAAAATAAACCGTTCAAATACTATATCCTGTCTTTATTACGCAGATGTGATTTAAAACTGGCGCAGGAAGCGTATATCGTTTTCGTAGAAAAGGCGGATGTCGTCTATTGAATACTTAAGCATGGTTATCCTCTCAACTCCCATTCCGAATGCAAATCCGGTATAGGCCTCAGGGTCATAGCCAACCATTTCAAATACATGCGGATTCACCATTCCTGCCCCAAGTATCTCAAGCCATCCGGTGCTCTTGCATACAGGGCATCCCCTTCTTTTGCAAAAGACACAACCGATATCAACTTCTGCCGAAGGCTCTGTGAAAGGGAAAAAGCTGGGCCTGAACCTTACAGGAGTATCAGGGCCGAATATCCTGTGGATGAAAGTCTCCAGGACACCCTTAAGGTCGCTGAAAGATATATCAGTATCCACCATTAGTCCCTCGACCTGATGAAACATCGGCGTATGAGATACATCCGCATCGCATCTGTAAACCTTGCCGGGAGCTATGAACCTGAGGGGAGGTTTCTTCTGCTCCATCACCCGTATCTGCACAGGTGAAGTATGAGTCCTCAGCATCACATCATCAGTGATGTAGAATGTGTCCTGCATGTCCCGTGCAGGATGGTTTTTAGGCATATTAAGGGCCTCGAAATTATAGTAGTCGAGTTCCACCTGCGGCCCTTCCTCAACGCCGAATCCCATCGTGATAAATACATCTGTAATCTCTTTCAGGACTTTGTTTATCGGATGTTCACTGCCGCACGGTGTATATTTGCCGGGAAGGGTTACATCAATAGCTTCTGAGGCCAGCCTCTTTCTGAGGTCTGCGTTGCCTAAAACAGAGGCCCTTGCAGATATTTCAGTCTCAATGAATTCTTTAAGGTCATTTACTGTCTTTCCAAAAGACCGTCTTTCTTCAGCCGGCAGCGTGGAGAGGCTTTTGAGCTGCGCGGTCAGCGCCCCTTTTTTACCGAGATATTTGACCCTGAGCTGTTGAAGTTCCGCAACAGACGCAGCTATGTTTAATTCAGCGAGAAAGATTTTTTTAAGGGAATCGTTATCTGGCATAGTTACCCGCCGCTTCTAAGCGGCAAGTTTTTTCTTAACTGTCTCTGCAATGGCATTGAATGCCTTTGGATCGGTATAGGCCATATCCGCAAGCGTTTTTCTGTTCAATGCTATCTGTGCCTTTTTAAGCCCTGTTATAAACTGGCTGTAAGTTAAACCTGCTGCCCGAGCCGCAGCGTTAATCCGTATAATCCAGAGAGACCTGAATTCACGTTTCTTTACTTTACGGTCCCTGTAGGCATATTGTAATGCCTTGTCAACCGCCTCTGTTGCTATCCTGAAAAGGCGGCTCTTCGCGCTATAGTATCCCTTTGCCTTCTCAAGCAGTTTTTTTCTTCTTCTTCTTGTTTTAAATCCACCTTTAGCCCTTGGCATTTAATTCCTCCTGTCTTAGCTAAAAGCTGACAGCTGATAGCTATCAGCCCGGCTTTAATTACAAATACGGTAAAAGCCTTTTTATGTTCTTCTCCTCTGTCTTGTGAACAAGAGTGGCATTTCTTAAACCCCTCATTCTCTTTGCAGGCTTGTGTGTAAGGATATGGCTCTTAAAAGCCTTGCTTCGCTTTACCTTGCCTGTGCCTGTAAGCTTGAATCTCTTGGCTGCCCCTCTATGTGTTTTAATTTTTGGCATATTATTAACCTCCTTTACTTGCCGCCTGGCGCTATTACCATTGTGATACTCTTGCCTTCCAGTTTTGGCATAACCTCTATATTGAATTTTCCTGTCAGCATCTGTGAAATTTTCTCAAAGACTTTCATCCCGAGATCCGGCCTGGCCATTTCTCTTCCCCTGAGGAACATCATGACCTTTGCCTTATTACCCTCGTCCAGGAAACGTCTTATGTTTCTAACTTTCAACTCCAGATCATGTATATCTATCTGGGGCCTGATCTTTACTTCTTTTACATCAATCCTTTTACCCGCAGTCTGCTTCTTACTCAACTGATATTTATACTTGCCAAAGTCCAGCAGCTTGCAGACCGGGGGGGTTGCTTCCGGCGATACCTCTACCAGGTCAAGGTCTTTTTCTACAGCCATAACTAATGCTTCTCTCACAGGGATAACGCCTACCTGTTTTCCTTCTCCGTCAATAAGTCTTACTTCTTTTGCCCTTATCTGTTCGTTTACTCTTATGTTCTTGCTTATACCTTCACCTCCATATAAAATACCCGCAGTTCAAAACTGCCAAAGCTGAATATTGTAACTTATTTTTTATTTTTTATCTCGCTTTTTATTACACCGGTAAATTCTTCTACTGTAAACGGCCCTATGTTTTCACCGCTGCGCTTTCTTACAGTCAGTTTCCCTTCAGCCATCTCTTTGTCTCCTATTATAACCAAATAAGGCACTTTTCTGATAGTAGCCTCTCTTATTTTATGGCCAATTTTTTCATTTTCGAGATTTGTTTCGACCCTGAGGCCTTCAGCCTTTAAACTGCGCGCAATTCCCAGCGCATAATCAGAATGTCTTTCTGCTATTGTAATTATCCCGATCTGAACAGGCGCAAGCCAGAGAGGAAATATACCTGCATAATGCTCTATGAGAACCCCGAAGAATCTTTCCAGAGAGCCCATCAGGGCGCGGTGTATCATTATGGGCCTGTGGTCTTTTCCGTCACTTCCTCTGAAGTTAATATCAAATCTTTCCGGATTATTGAAGTCAACCTGAATCGTGCTGCACTGCCAGGACCTGTTTAAGGAATCCTTTATCTTTATGTCTATCTTCGGGCCGTAGAACACGCCTTCTCCCGGGTCTACCTGGTATGCCAGCCCCTTTTTCTCAAGGGCCTGACTGAGTGCATTAGTTGCCTTTTCCCAGTTCTCCGGAGTCCCTACATATTTTTCAGGCCGGGTTGAAAGATAGACATCATAAGAATCAAATCCGAATGTCTTAAGGATAAAAAGCGTAAAATCGAGTATATTCAGTATCTCGTCTTCCATCTGGTCTTCCCTGCAGAATATGTGGGCATCATCCTGGGTAAACCCTCTGACACGAAGCAGCCCGTGCAATACTCCTGAACGCTCATATCTGTAAACAGTTCCGAGTTCCGCGTATCTGATTGGAAATTCCCTGTAGCTCCTGAGAGAACTCTTGTAAACGCTTATATGGAACGGGCAGTTCATAGGCTTAAGTTCATAATCTATGCCCTCTATCTCCATCGGCGAGTACATGTTTTCCCTGTAGAAGTCGAGATGCCCGCTCTTTTGCCACAGGTTGAGTTTTGCTATATGCGGTGAATAAAGCAGTTTGTAGTCTGCCTTATAATGTTCGTCTCTCCAGAAATCTTCTATAGTCTTTCTTATAATCGCTCCGTTAGGATGCCAAAGAATCAGTCCGGGGCCGATGTCATCGCTTACGCTGAAGAGGTCGAGCTCTTTCCCGAGTTTTCTGTGGTCTCTTTTTTTGACCTCTTCGAGGAAATCGAGATGTTCTTTTAGCTTTTCTTTAGAATCGTAAGCTGTTCCATAAATTCTCTGAAGCATTTTATTTTTCTCATTGCCGCGCCAGTACGCGCCTGCAATGCTGAGGAGTTTGAACGCCTTGATAATGCCTGTAGAAAAAACATGAGGCCCCCGGCATAAATCAATAAAACCACCTTCCTCATAAAGGGAAACATCTTCATCCGCAATCTCGCTTAGGAGTTCTGCCTTATAATCTTCGCCCATCTTTTTGAATAACGCTATTGCTTCTTTCTTTGGAACGGTTTTCCTGACAAACGTATTATTCTTCTTGATTATTTCGGACATCTTTTTTTCTATTGCAGCAAGGTCTTCAGGTGTGAATGGGCTGTCCATATCAAAGTCATAATAAAATCCATCCTCTATTGCAGGGCCAATAGCCAGTTTTGCCTCAGGAAACAGTTCTTTAACAGCATGGGCCATTACATGAGACGTACTGTGCCTGTAAATCTCTTTGCCTTCAGGGGAATCAAAAGTGATAATATCAATCGTGGCTTCGGATGAAATATCTTTTACAAAATCCAGGTCTTTTAAATCTGAATCAAGCCTGAATGCTAAAGCCCCGCTCTTCCTGAATTCTTTTTTTATCTCTGAGAGGTCAGCAATCTCTTTTTCGCTGTTATCCGCAAATCGTAATTTAATTTTTAACCCTCCGGTTTATATTTTAAAAAATGGTAGGCCCGGGCGGTATCGAACCGCCGACCTCTTCCGTGTCAAGGAAGCGCTCTCCCCCTGAGCTACGAGCCTGAGATACAATTAAAACATAAAAACAGCTTATGTTTCAAGAATAGCACTAATTCAAAACAACCTCACCTCAACAATCTCTCCCTGTTCTATTCCCAATTTTCTAAGAGGAATAACAACAATCCCGTCAGCTTTAACAAGTGTTGTTATAAGCCCTGATTTGCCAAGAATCGGATTAGCCCAGATTTCACTGCCACGCTCTTCAAGCGCAACCCTTATATGGTCTTCCCTCCCTGAGCTTGAGGCTACATTCTTTGCCATCTTTGCAGTTACAGTTGGTTTTCTGCCTCTGAACTTATTTTCTGAAAGTCCTGTCAGTTTCCTGAGAACCGGCTCTATGAACTGCTCAAAGCAGACAGTAATGGCAGCCGGATGTCCGGGAAGGCCGAATATGGGTTTATTATTTACAATGCCTCCGATCATTGGTTTGCCGGGTTTTATTGATACGCCATGAAACAGAGTGCCTGGTTTTCCAATATCATTTATAATCTTTGCGGTCATATCCTTTGTGCCGACAGAGCTTCCGCCTGAAATCAGCACTATCGAAGAATCTTCAAGAGACTTTTCAACGATATTTCTAATCACAGCATATTCATCGCTGAAAATCCCCTGTTTCACAGGGTTGCCTCCTGCCTCTGCTATAAGCCCGGCAAGATTAAATGAATTTATGTCTCTCACCTGTCCGGGCTTAAGCCTGCTGCCTGCGGGAACAATCTCATCACCTGTTGATATTATCGAAACAATGGGTTTTTCATAGACGAATATCTCTGTTATTCCAATGCCTGCAAGCGCAGCAGCATCCTGCGGCCTTAGACGATGCCCTTTTTTTAATATCAAATCACCTTTCCTCACATCTTCTCCTGCCTGAATCACATTTTCCCCGGGCGCAGCGGGTTTCATAACCTCAATCATCTCGGTTTCGAGTCGCAACGACTTCTTGTCTGCCTGTTGAACATGTTCTATCATCACAACAGCGTCAGCGCCCTTTGGGAGCATCCCGCCTGTTGCTATCTTTGCGGCTGTTCCTTTTTTTATTTCAAGGGATGGCTCTTCACCCATTAATATTTCGCCTGCGATATTCAGATACGACGGCAGGCCTTCTGCGGCTCCGAATGTATCTGAAGAATCAACTGCAAAACCATCAACTGTTGAACGCGCAAACTGCGGCAGGTCTTCAGGTGAGCATATATCTCTTGAGAGGATCCTCTGATAAAAACCTTCGATTTTTATTTTTACTTCAGGGATTAATGCAGGAGAGCAATTTTTAAATATAAGTTCAAGGGCCTTTTCAACAGTAACAACTTCTTCTCTGCCGAGCATATCACGCATCAGTCTTTAATAGCATTTTGAAAAGGATTAGTCAATTTACTTTAAGAGAGGAATAAACGCCTTCTGTGTCTTGGGCTGCCAAGCGGATTTTTTTTCAGGACTTCCGAATCCCTGCCGTTCTGGAGGATATCAATAATTCTGTCAAGGGATTCTTCCTGGAATTTTGTAATGTATTCCTTTGTATAAGCAGGAGGCACTATTATATTCCTGTCAATAAAACTGCTTAACCCCTCCTGATGCAGGCCGGAAAGGAGCACTACACTTTTAAATATGCGTTTATTTGTCTTGAAGGAAAACATGGCTCTTTCGAGAGATCTCTCAAGGAAAATATCGTTCCTTATCTGAACCTTTTTATCAATTGCTATGGCCTTAAACCAGTATTTCTTGTCAACAATGCTGTCTGCCTTCAGTTCAAGAAATGTATGGCCGACATTTTTTCTTCCTATCGTGAGCCTCTCATGCGCAACAGTATCTGCTGCAAGATGGCTCATATAACCATAGACAAATGCCTTTTGCTGTTGTGTTGTTGCAGCATCAAACAGGCTGAAGGCGACATCCCAGTTATGGGAACTTTTCTCGTCAGGCAGGTACTTTTTGCCGACAATGATGTCTGCCATAAGGTTACCGTAGATAAAGTCATTCCTGTATTTCCTCATTAAGGCGTATATGCCGGCAGGTAATAGCGAGCCGAAATAGTATATCTCGCTCCCGAGATATACATGTGTCAGAGGCCCCCATGCAAAGGCAAAGGAAGGCACTAACAGAAATGAAATAATAAATAAAAGCCTGATCATGATTTGCCTTAGAATACTGTTATAGTTTAACAAATCAGGCTCAAAAATTACCATTGTATTTTCAGATGTGCCGTTGCAGATAGCAACGCGCAAAAGGGCGTGTTTGATTCTTAAATTAATATAAAAACAACAGGGAAGGGGGTATAAAAACTATCTGATTTTTTTTATAAATTCTTCAACGGGTATTGCAACTAATGTAAGGAGCTGAACAGAACCCCTTGCCCCAAGCTCAACAGACATCCTCATCACTGTCTCGTTGTCCGGAGCTTCCACAATATTCACGAAATCATACGGGCCAAGCACTGCATACTGCTGTTTTACCGTAACACCCATTTTTGCGAGTTCCTTGTTGACCTCAAGGATCCTGTTAGGTTTTTCCTTTATCGTCTTTCTGCCCTCGTCTGTGAGGGTGCTTAAAATTATGTAAGATGCCATATCTTTCCTCCTTTTTCTATGCGGCGGATACTTCCCCCTTCCTGACACCTTTATACCCCAATTTAAAAGCAATGTCAAATTGAATATTTGACAGTGTCAAGCCAAAATAGAAATGTCCTGTTTCTACCAAAATAGAAATGTCCGGTTTTTATGCCGCCGCCTCGATTGGGTTTTCTCGGTGGTTATTGTGCCCCATAAACCCTCTTATATTGAACTTCTTCCATGGATGCTCT
>JACRGY010000148.1 GCA_016212165.1 Nitrospirota bacterium | reverse complement strand
TAAGGGTTTTTATACCTCAGGAGGCGCTGAGGGTGTTGGAAAGGCCACAACAGGAGCTGTGGTATTGTCATCAATGACCATACTTATTTCCGACTATTTCCTGTCGGCGTGGCTGTTTAAATGATAGAGATTATAGATTTGCATAAGGCCTTTGGCAGAAACCATGTGCTCAGAGGCGCAAACCTCAAAGTTGAGAAGGGCGAAAGCATGGTGGTGATAGGAGGAAGCGGTTCAGGAAAGAGTGTTCTTATAAAACATATCATAGGCACGCTTAAGCCTGACAGCGGCTCCATATTGATAGACGGCGTTGATATTGCAAAACTCAGCGAGAATGAACTATATGAGACCAGGAAAAGATTCGGCATGCTTTTCCAGATGGCAGCCTTGTTTGATTCAATGAAAGTATGGGAAAATGTAGCGTTTGCTTTAATGAGGCACGGGAAATTGAAAGAGAAAGACGCAAAAGAAATAGCCAGTGAAAAACTCAGGATGGTCGGTTTGATGGGAGTTGAGGATCTTATGCCTTCTGAACTTTCAGGAGGAATGAAAAAAAGGGTCGGGCTTGCAAGGGCCATAGCCCACTCTCCCGAAATACTCCTGTACGACGAGCCTACTACAGGGCTTGACCCGATAATGGCTGATGCGATAAATGACCTTATAATAGAGATGAAACAGAAACTTTCGGTCACATCAGTAGCTATAACGCATGACATGCACAGCGCATACAAGATTGCAGACAGGATTGCAATGCTCTATGAGGGCAGGATAGTAGCCACCGGCACGCCTGACGAAATAAAAAACACGGACAATGCAATAGTAAGACAGTTTATAACGGGAAGCGCAGTCGGGCCAATAAAAATAGAGGGAGTAACTGCATGAAGGGTGTTTCCACCGAGCTGAAAGTAGGTTCTTTTGCTCTTATCATCATTGCGCTCCTGACATACATGACATTCAAGGTAGGCGGCTTTGAATGGGTAAAAAAGAAAGGATACGTAGTTTATGCCGAGTTTAAAAATATCGGAGGCCTTGACGAAAAGACAAGGATAAAGATTGCCGGTGTTGATGCCGGCACTATTGAAAAGATTGAACTCAAAAACGGAAGGGCCAGGCTCACCCTCAGAATAGACAGAAATGTCGTGCTGTATTCAGACGCCTCTGTAGGTATAAGATCAACAGGGCTTCTCGGAGACAAATATCTTGAACTGAAAATAGGTTCGCAGCCGCCGCCGCTGAAGGACGGAGATACGATAAAAAATGTGGTAGAGGTCGTAGACATTGACGACCTTGTGAGGAATCTTACAGAGGTCTCTACAAACATCAACAATTTCGCATCCGCCCTCAACGAATCCATCGGCACGCCGGAGGGGAAAGCAGCGCTCAAGGAATCTATCCTGAACCTTAAAGACATCACCGCAGGGCTTAAAGATACAATTTCCGTAAATGACAAAAAGATGCGGAAAGCGCTTGACAATATCAACGATTTCATCGCATCCATACACGACCTTGTTGAAAAAAACAAGGAACCTCTTACAGCAACAATCGGCAATGTAAAAGATTTTTCAGCCTCTCTGAAAAAAGACGGGCCTGACCTTGTGGCAAATCTTGGAAAGGCGTCTGAAGAGCTCAAGGCAATGATAGAGGAAAACAGGCCGTCTATCAAGAGCGCGACAGAATCAATTGACACCATCTCCAAAAAAATTGCAGACGGCGAAGGCAGCCTCGGCAAACTCGTGAAGGATGACAGGCTCTACGAGTCATTGAATAAAGCTGCCGACGGCGTTAATAAGCAATTAGGCGCTATAGACAGATTCAGGACATTCATAACATTTCAGGCTGATTATCTCACAAAACCAAAAGATGCCAAAGGACAGTTCTACGTGACCCTCCAGCCAAAACCTGACAAATACTACATTTTCGGAATTGTCGGCGACCCTGTGGCGAATGTCACGACAACTACCACAACTACAAACGGCTCAACTGTCACAGAAGAGAAGGCAGAGAAAAAGATAGAGTTTACAGCGCAGTTTGCAAAAAGATTTCAGGATCTTGCTCTTAGAATCGGCCTTACTGAAAACACATTAGGAGTCGGCGCGGATTATTTCTTCCTTAAGGACAAGCTA
Source organism: Nitrospirota bacterium (assembly GCA_016212165.1). GTDB lineage: Bacteria > Nitrospirota > Thermodesulfovibrionia > Thermodesulfovibrionales > UBA1546 > SCSY01. Next base: position 383 of record JACRGY010000148.1, on the reverse strand, counting down.
AAACTCACCGCGGATGTCTGGGATTTCGCAAAAGACGAAGAGGGATCAAAACATCCGCATGTAAAGGTAGGCGTTGATTACTACATATTCAAACATATATTCCTTTCCGCAGGCGGTGATAATATACTTAACAAAAAGCGGCGCGGAGCTTATGTTGGCGCAGGAGTAAGGTTTGAGGATGAAGACTTCAAATACCTCTTCGGGACAGTGCCAAAAGTGCCCGGAAAATAGTTGTTACACAGCCTGATACCAAAAGATAAGAGATAAAATCTCAGCGCTCTGCAAAGTGCATGGTTAAAGTTAGTGTAGTGTCTCACAAATAAGTTACACAATTATGTCATTCCTGCGAAAGCAGGAATCCAGAAAAAACAAGGACTGGATTC
>JACRGY010000147.1 GCA_016212165.1 Nitrospirota bacterium | reverse complement strand
GAGCATCCATGGAAGAAGTTCAATATAAGAGGGTTTATGGGGCACAATAACCACCGAGAAAACCCAATCGAGGCGGCGGCATAAAAACCGGACATTTCTATTTTGGTAGAAACAGGACATTTCTATTTTGGCTTGACATTCCTTATAAAAATGGTTGACATTTGTTCCTGATGTATGCGATAGTAGCAGCAAGTTACGGAAGTTTTTGTCAGATGAGGGCCGCAAAAACTTTTGTTTTTGCGCCTTTTTTTATTTGGCGTCTTCCGGACTAATAATTTTTTTAAGGAGGATTTAGCAGATGTCTAAGGGTGCAGTGAAGTGGTTCAATGAGAGCAAGGGGTTTGGTTTTATTACTACAGATGAAGGCAGCGATGTCTTTGTACACTTTTCATCAATTTCAGGCGACGGGTTTAAAACACTTGCAGAAGGTGATGCTGTCAGCTTTGACGTTGAAAAAGGCCCAAAAGGTCCGAGGGCTATAAACGTTGTAAAGATTTAAAGCCAAAAAGCCGCTATTGTATTAATACATGCGTCTTTTCTTTCAAAAATGACAATTACAACACACATTCTCTAAAGGAGGAGAAAAAATGAAGAAGATTTATGTTGGAAACCTTTCTTACAAAATGAGCGAAGAAGACTTAAAAGAGGTCTTTGCAAAAATAGGAGAGGTCCAATCTGCGAAGATTATCACAGATGCAGCAACAGGCCGTTCAAAGGGATTTGGTTTTGTAGAGATGACCTCAGACGAGGATGCCGATAAGGCAATCTCAAGCCTCAACGGTACAAACCTTATGGATAGAACTATCACTGTCAGCGAAGCAAGGCCCCAGCGTGAAAAAGGCAGCTTTGCCGGTGGAAGAGATAAGAGAAAAGGGTTTGACAGCAACAGAGGGGGAAGGAAACCTGGCAATTGGAGATAAGGGTAAGCGGTAACGATATTGAAAGAGCTATAAAACTTCTCAAGCGGGAACTGCAGAAAGATGGCCTGCTTAAAGAGCTGAAGAAAAGGTCTTTCTATGAAAAACCTTCCGTTAAAACAAGAAGAAAGCAGCGAGAGGCACAAAAGAGAAGAATCAAAACCGCCAGATTAAAAAGGCAGAACAAAACCATTATTTAGCTCATACTGAGTTTTTATATTTGTTTTCACTGCAAATATTCATCTATGCCGGTTTGCGCCCTCAGCCTTTGATAGATAATATCAGCCATATTAAACAGGTTGACTGTGTCTTCCCTGTTGTACATTATGAGCAGGTCAAGGGCCTCTGTGCTTCCATTGCTTGCATATGCCCAGAGCTTTACGGCATCATAGCCGTCCATCCCCTTTACTGCCTCAGGCCTTTCGATTCCAAGGTCAATCTCGAGCCTCTTAAGCCCGCCCTGAAAACCGAGCTTCCTTGCGCCAAAACACAGGTCAAAGTGAGGTTTATCAAATTTCATGTCAGGCATTGCCCTCATCAGAAACGGGATGTCAAACGCAGCGCCATAGAATGTTATTAGGTATTTGTATGCAGAAAGTTCTTTGTTCAGGTTCTCAGGCGAAAGCCCGTTGCCCTTTACAAAGGATTTGTAATCGTAGCCATTGTAAAGCCCGACCGCAGTCACATACCCGCCTTTGTCAGGCATGAGGCCGTTTGTCTCTATGTCAAGGCAGGCCGCTTCACCCTTAAACACATCAAAGAGCCTCCAGTGCTCCCTCCTTTTTATGGCGCCGGCAAAATATTTTGCGTTAGCCTTATCAAGTTCACGCGCGGCAGAAGAGAGCTGTTCGTCAAAAAGGGGTTTCTTGTTCTGGTTTATACCTTTCATATCTGAGGCAGATATAAAATCATCCCATGTCAGTATGCCGCTTTTCCAGAGTTTCCTTTCAAGCCTCTCGCCGATTCCGTTTAATATGCTGAATGTATTCCTTATCATGATATAACCGGTTTATTATATACTTTATCATCCTGAAAAAGCTAAGCAGTTATAACAAGCCCGGCGCCAAAGTTACCGCGGTAAAATGAATATTATAACGCGCTGTCAAGGGGAATAAGGACTATTCCTATCCGCCGGTTCTTCGCCTTTCCTTCTTCTGTTTCATTTGATTCAACAGGCCTGTATTCTGCATACCCTGCGGGACTCAGAAGTTTTGGGTCTATCCCCTTCTCCAGCAGGTACCTGACAACATTGGTCGCCCTTGCATTTGAGAGCTCCCAGTTGGTTGCAAACTTTTTCGCTATCCGCGGCCCGATAGGGACATTGTCAGTATGCCCCTCAATCCTTATCTGTTTATCCGCCACTTTCTTCAGTATCTCGGCAACCCTGTCAAGCACTTTTTTGCCGTCCTTCTTTACATCTGCGCTCCCTGAATCAAATAATATCTTGTCCACCATGCTCAGGGAAAGTTTGTCTCTGAGCTGGGTGACTGCTATCTCGCCCTTTTTTATTTCCTCATTCAGTTCAGTAACAAGGTTTGTATAGGTCTTTTTGAGCTCTTCTATTGCTTTTTCCTTTTCCTCCAGCGCCTTTGATTTCTCCTGGGAGAGCCCTGCTATCGCTGTCTTTAACTCTGCTATCTGCATATCTTTTGCTTTCAGCTCATTCTCTGCCTCTTTTATCCTGCCCTCCCTTTCAGACAGCTTTGCCCTGAGGTCCGTAACATTCTTTGTAAGTTCATCCTTCTTGGCATCAAGCAGCTGCCTGAGATTTGCATCTTCCTCCCTGAGCTTCGAGAGTTCTGCTTCGAGATTTTTCTTTTCTGCCTCTTTTGCCTTGAGGTTTTCTTCAAGGGTTGAAACATCTTTTTTAAGATTGGCAATATCAGCAAGGCTTGCATCATATTTGGATTGCGCTACTACACATCCTGAAAAAAACAATATCCCCAGGACAATTGAAAGCATTCTTACAAGCTTCATAATCGCACCTCCTGAAATATTCTGGCTTGAATCAATTATATCAAATTTCTGAAATTTCTCAGATAAAAAATATTCCCTGGTAATACTTGTGGTATAATTCACTTTATGGGGAATGCAAGGGCACATCTTCTGATTTCAGGGAAGGTGCAGGGAGTCTTCTTCAGATCCTTCACGGAAGATGTTGCGCATTCCATGGGGCTTAAGGGATGGGTAAAAAATTGCAGCAACGGGAAAGTAGAAGCAGTATTCGAAGGCAAAAAAGACGACATTGAAAAAGCTATCAGCTCCTGTTACAAAGGGCCTCCTGCAGCAAGGGTAAGTTCAATAGATGTCAGATGGGAAGATTGCAAAGACGAGTTTCAGGCATTTTCTACAAGATATTTTTAGGAGAGCTTAAATGAAACATGGGAAAAAACGCCTTGGCGAAATGCTGACAGAGGCCGGGGTTATTGATAATATGCAGCTTAACTCGGCGCTTGGCCAGCAAAAACAATGGGGCGGAAAGCTCGGCTCTGTACTTATAGAGATGGGTTTTGTAGATGAACAGTCAATTGTTTCTGTCCTTGAAAAACAGCTTGGAGTAAAGTGCATGTCTTTGGAAAACAGCGAAATCCCTCAAAAGGCCCTGAATGCTGTCAAGCTGGATATAGCCAAGAAATACTGCATCATGCCCCTGGATGTAGACAAAAACACCCTTAGCATTGCTATATCAGACCCCACAGACGTAAGGACGCTCGATGAACTGAGTTTTATACTGGGAGTAAGGATTAAGCCTGCCCTTGCCATTGAGTCTGAGATAAAAAATGCCATAGCCAGATATTATGAAGGAACTGTACATACAGGCAAAACTTACAAGTCCGCAAGGGAACCAATGCCCCCAAAGATGCAGATAATAAGGACTGAAGCTGCTGCGCCACTTATTGAACAGAATGCGGAAGATATGCAGATTGAACGCGGGACAACATTTTCCCCTGAAGAAATATCAGAAAAATCAGCTGACCAGAAAAGAACCTTTTCCGAAACTGTTGTCGAAGCCCTTACAGCAATCCTGCTCGAAAAGGGCATTATCACAAAAGAAGAACTTGCAAGAAAGATAAAAGAGAAATCCTCAAAAAGCTGATTTAAATCTCCTCAGCCTCAACGCATTTGAAACTACTGTTACCGACGACATACCCATAGCAGCGGCGGCAAGCATTGGGTTTAAGAGTATCCCGAAAAACGGAAAAAGGATTCCCGCAGCAACAGGTATCAGAACTGTGTTATAGGCAAAGGCCCAGAAAAGATTTTGTTTTATATTTCTCATGGTGGCCCTGGAAAGAGCTATCGCTGTAACAACACCCCGTAAATCTCCTTTTAGCAGGGTAACGTCAGAAGCCTCCATTGCAATGTCAGTGCCCGTGCCTATGGCTATTCCTATATCAGCCTGGGCCAGTGCAGGGGCATCATTTATCCCGTCCCCCACCATAGCGACTATCTTTCCCTCTGACTGCAATTTTTTTACCTCCTTAACCTTATCCTCAGGAAACACCTCTGCCAGAACCCTGGCTATGCCTGCAAGCTTTGCTATGGCCTCCCCTGTCCTTCTGTTATCTCCTGTGAGCATCACAACCTCGATGCCAAGTTTATGTAACGACTTAACCGCCTCAACAGAGCTTTCCTTTAAGGTATCGGCAACGCAGATTATGCCATAGACACTATTATCAACTGCAACAAACATGGGGGTCTTTCCCTCGCCGGCAAGTTCCTCTGCTTTTTCTTTCAGGCCGTTAAGCTTAATTCCTTCGTCATCCATCATAGCAGCATTCCCGAGAATAACATCCCTGCCGCTCACCTTAGCTTTAATGCCATGTCCGGGTATAGCCTGAAAATCAGATGCGGCTATCAGTTCAATACTGTCCTGGTTCGCTTTTTTAATAATCGCTTCACCCAACGGATGCTCGGAACCTTTTTCGGCAGAGGCTGCATAAAACAGGATATCTCTTTCCGTAATTGATTTATTCGCAATGACATCTGTTACAGACGGCTCCCCTTTTGTAAGGGTCCCTGTCTTATCAAAGACAATGGAATTTATTTTATGAGCAGTCTCAAGCGCCTCTCCCCCCCTGATGAGTATGCCGTTTTCAGCCCCCTTCCCTGTTCCCACCATAATTGATGTTGGCGTTGCAAGCCCGAGAGCACAGGGGCAGGCTATTATCAGCACAGCAATAAAGTTCAGCACAGCATACGTAAATGAAGGCTCAGGGCCGAAGGAATACCAGATAAAAAAAGTAATTACAGAAATACCCATTACCGCAGGGACAAAATAAGATGCAATCAGGTCAGCCATTCTTGCAATAGGAGATTTTGAACCCTGCGCTTCCTGAACCATGTTTATTATCTGGGAAAGCATTGTCTCTCTTCCGACCTTTGTGGCCTCAAATTTAAAAGAACCGGTCTTGTTTATTGTGGCTCCTATCACAAAATCACCTATTTTTTTCTCAACCGGGATTGACTCGCCTGTGAGCATTGCCTCATCAACAGAGGAATACCCTTCTTTTATAACTCCGTCAACAGGTATCTTCTCGCCGGGCCTGACAATAATGACATCGCCTATCTCAACCTCTTCTACCGGGATATCAAGCTCACTCCCGTTCCTCACAACTTTTGCAGTCTTTGCCTGAAGGCCTGCGAGTTTCTTTATTGCCTCTGATGTCTGGCCTTTGGCCCTTGCCTCAAGCATCCTTCCAAGAAGAATCAGGACTATTATTGCAGCAGCAGTATCAAAATAAACCTCTGCTGAATAACCTTTCACCTCAAATAAGGACGGGTAGAACGTTGCAATAACGCTGTAAATATAAGCAGCAGAGGTTCCCACTGCTATCAGGGTATTCATGTTTGTAGTTCTGTGCCTTGCCGCAGACACTGCGCCTTTATAGAACTGCCAGCCAATCCAGAACTGAACAGGTGATTCAAGGATAAGCTGTATGATGAAATTAAGCTTTCTCGGCAAAGCAATTGGAAGGCCGAACATATCCCAGTATGTCAGAATGAAAACAGGAAGCGAAAGCAGCGCGCCTGTTATGACCTTTGTTTTGAGGTTCCTGTAATGAGCCTCACGCTCTCTCTTCTCTTTTTCGACTATATCCTCGCCCTTGTCTGCTGTTAAAATCTCATAACCTGCATCCTTGATTGTTTTTTTAAACTCTCTCATCCCAATCCGGGAAGGTATATATTCTATAGCAGCCCTTTCAGTTGCAAGGTTTACAGAGGCCGACACCACCCCATCCAGCGAACTCAATGCATCCTGCACCCTTGTGGCACAGGCAGCGCAGCTCATGCCTTTTATTGGTATTATAAGTTTTGCAACTGAGGCGCTGTAGCCAAGGTCCTTGATTGTTTTTAAAAAGTCATCTACGGATACATTCAATGGGTCATACCATATCGTAGCTTTTTCAGCAGCAAAATTTACGTTTGCATTGCTCACCCCCTTAAGGCGTGAAAGGCTGTCTTCTATCTTTGCTGCGCAGGATGCGCAGGACATGCCTGTAACCGGCAAATCAAGCCTCTTGCCCTCTTCTGTTACTTCTTTTTGTTTTCCCTCACGCGGAACGCTCAAAGACAATTCCCGCCTCTGTATGAATTTATCATTGAATTCAGATTACCTTACAATTATGAACTTCCTATGAAGGACTTGTCTTTTTGCCCATGCCGATGATACCCACATTGTCCGTTTAGAAATATGGGTTAATGCACGCAATCATCATGCCACAAACAACCCGCCTGATCACAGTATCCGGAAGTTGCAGAACCAAAACAATCAAAGTTACCCTCTGCCCTCTGGATCGCCTGAATCAGTTCAGGCTTTTTCAGGTTGCCGGCCTTAATGCCCTTCGCTTTTGCAATTGCTTTGACCTTTTCTATCTTCATCCTTACAACCTCCTTCTTTAATGTTTATGCTCACTCTCAGGGGTTCTCTTACCCGGCATCATCCCTTCGTCCGCCAAAATTAAAATACATAATAATCATCTCACCTTTTCATTTGTTTGACAATTACGGGCATGCGCTTTCCCCGCACTTGCACCATACACATGTACAATTTTCATGGTTGCAGTTCGTATCTTTAACTTTACTCTCATATTTTTTCTTTGCCATCGGCAGCAATAGATGTTTAAAGAAAGAATAATTGTAATGCTTTCTGAGAAAATCGCAAGGATTGCTATCGGCAAACTTTTTTGCAAGATATCTGTAACCTGCAGGACCAATCTTTTCGAACAGATATCTGTTAATGAGAGATGTCTCAAGCATGGGCTTTAGTTCCCTTTGCCAAAGCATATCATAGTCAGAACCCTCTATCAAACTTTTTGCAGCAAGATAACCTGACAATATTGCATACCTCATCCCAAAACCCCAGAGGCAATCCTGAAAGCCTGCTGATTCACCCACATAAAGCTTTTCATGATGTATCTGGGTGTCCCAGATAAAGAAGTTTCCGTAGCAACCGAATCTTCGCTCGTTTCTGATATCCGGATTAATGGTATCCCTGAAAAACTTCAGCATTCTCTCGAAATACTCGTTTTCTCTTTTGTATTCTCTATAAAGCACGGTTACCATTGTTCCATAACCTTGATTTATAAGAAGATACGCATAACCTTTTGGAGCGATATTGTCATCAAGAACCGCAAACGCCTGATCTTTCATTTTGGTTTCAAATGTTATACCGACCGCAACAGCATCGGCCCCTTTTGGCCCTGTACCGACAATGGCTTTTCCATCAAATTTATCAAGGCGGTGGTTAAAGAGTATCTCAACGCCAAGAGACAATGCCTGCTCTTTTAATCCCATATCAAGTGTCCCGGGCATCGTGCCTCTTTTAACGAGATAAAATATCGGCCGTTCTGATTTCATTTCAGCAGGTTTCATCTCAGGGGCATAGATGATGCCTCTATGATATGGAACACACAGGAAATTCGTCTCGATGCCTATTTCTCTCAGTAAGCCCGTTATATCTTTCTCAGAAGTCCAGTTCTCAAGCCCCTGGAAATCTCCATTCAGCCGGTGCCCGACTTCCGAAGACATTTCATAAACCCTTACAGGGAATCCGTGTCTGCGAAGGACGATGCCTGCTGTCAAGCCCGCAGGCCCGGCGCCTATGATGTTAACCGGTTCTTTTATCATCTTCGGAATCCTCTCTGCGCATCTTCAGTATTCGTCCCCGAATAATACAAGCATCTCACCTTTTCATTTGTTTGGCAAGGAATTTTATTTGCGCCGGGACAACGGATATCTTAAGGTTATTTCTTCAAGAGGGATATATTTTCAATTATCGCACCGCACAGTAGCCGGCATCATAATCAAGAAGTTCCCTGATGGTCGGATTATCACCACAGACAGGGCAATTGGGATTCTTGGGGACCTTAATGCGCCGGAATGTTGTTTTTAAGGCATCGTATATCAAGAGAGTGTTCTTTAAAGGGCCGCCCTTTCCAAGTATCAGTTTTATAACTTCGATAGCCTGCAGCGAACCAACAACACCGGGTATGGCTCCAATCACACCTGCCTCCTGACACGAGGGAACAAGGCCCGGAGGCGGCATCTCTTCGAAGAGACACCTGTAGCAATGGCCTTCACCCGGGACAATTGTTGTAACATGGCCTTCAAATTTTAATATTGCTCCGCTTACCAAAGGCTTTTTTGCCATTACACATGCATCATTAACAAGGTACCTTGTCGGGAAATTATCACTGCCGTCAACTACAATGTCATAGCCCTTTATCAAGTCCAGAATATTATCCTTTGAAATTCTCTCTTTAATGCCTATAACACTGACATCCGGATTTAATGCCTCAAAGGTAGCCTTTGCAGAATCAATTTTGTGCATGCCAATAGTTTTAGTGCTGTGGGCTATCTGCCTTTGAAGATTGCTTAACTCAACTGAATCATTATCTATAATCCCAAGAGTGCCTACACCTGCAGCAGTCAGATAATATCCGACAGGGCATCCAAGCCCCCCTGCGCCCACAATGAAAACCTTTGCAGCAAGCAGCTTCCGCTGCCCCTTTCCTCCAACCTCGGGGAGTATTATATGACGGCTATAGCGTTGTAATTGATCTTCTGTAAAATCCATTATTTTATTCCTTTTCTTTTCTTATGACCAATACCCAATCCGTATCATTAATCTTTTCAACCTTAAGTACCTTTTGGCCATGGTCTTCCATTGATTTGGGTATGCTCCTTGATGCTTCCTCATAGTCAAGCAGTATCTCAATAACCTGGCCTATTTCCATATCCTCTACGGCAAGTTTTGCCTTTACAAACGTGTAAGGGCATACAAGGCCTTTTATATTAATTTTCCTGTCGGGTTTAATATCTTCTTCCATCACTTAGCTCTCTTTCTAAGTTTATAATATCCTGGCTGACAAAATCCACTTTTTGGCATAAGGGGTATCTTAAAGTTGAATTTATGTTGTTTGTTGTCATTCCCGCTCGTCGGGAATCCTTCCGACTTGTTCGGAATCGGAAGAAAGATTCTGGACAAGCCAGAATGACATAAATATAGTAACACTGTAGCAAACTACAGGGGCTAGCAAGTTTAAAAAATGCATGGAGATTGCAAAATAAAAGGAAAGGATTGTATCCACTAAAAACTAATGGCGGAGATTTTCACCTCCGCCATTAATAATTAACCGATTAATAACCAGGAGCTTTTTTCTTCTCTGCTGCAGGAGCCGGCTTCTTCTCATCAGCCTTTTTCTCTGTTGCAGGTTTTTCTTCTGCTTTCTTATCTTTTTTCTTGGCCTTCTTGTCTGCCTTCTTATCAGCCTTTTTCTCCTCAGCCTTCTTTTCAGGGGTTGCATCTTTCTTTGCAGGCTCAGCCTTCTTCTCTCCTGCTGCTGCAGGAGCTGCCTTCTCTGCTGCAAAAGATACTGCAGTAATTGCAAAAACAAAAAGAACTGCTACTACCAATGCTATAATTTTCTTCATTATTGATTCACCTCCTTTCTTTTAACGAGCTAATCAGTATACAAAAATCACGCCACCTTAACTGCCCTATTTTAAAGCCTTTTTCCTGCCGGAATATCCTTAAAACAGGAACCATACCCTTTTTCGGGAAGTTTTCTCCTGTTAATACGGTATTACCGCATCATATCCTGTTAAGGCACGGGCTATCTCTTCATTAGTCTTCTGTTCAAACTTGTTCTCGGGATTATTGGAAAATATCTTGACATCCAGGTCGCCAAGCATTTCCACATTAGGGTCAACGCCTTCACCGGATTCGAGTTTTTTGTCCATGAGGAATACATTCACCTCATCATCGGCAAGCGTCAGGCCGACTGCCATTCTGAACCCCTCTACCTGATTGTCTTTTATAAGCACTGCAATCTTCTTTGCCATCTTACCCTCCGATATATATATTTTTGGGTGCCTTCAGCTGCACCTTAACCAAATTTAAGCGTCCTTTTTTTAGCACAAAAAACAATAAATAGTCAAGAATAATTATCATTTATGTCAAGCCAAAATAGAAATGTCCTGTTTCTACCAAAATAGAAATGTCCGGTTTTTATGCCGCCGCCTCGATTGGGTTTTCTCGGTGGTTATTGTGCCCCATAAACCCTCTTATATTGAACTTCTTCCATGGATGCTCTG
>JACRGY010000146.1 GCA_016212165.1 Nitrospirota bacterium | reverse complement strand
TTGCACTGGAATTATTGGTGCAGGAGAGAAAAACAAAGGCGCAGAACCTGTTAGACAACGCAACCATAGTTGAACTGAAAAAAGAGCAGATGATAAGGATTGTCCTTAAAAATGGAATGACCCTCGATTTCACAGAACTCAGGGGCCGGCTTGAAGACAACCTCAGAGAGAGAGATTTCACGATGAATGCGCTTGCATGGTCTCCCAATACCGGAATAAGCGACCCGACTCACGGGATTAATGATATTGAGAAAAAACTAATCAATGCCATATCCATGGATAATTTCAGAAATGACCCTTTGAGGCTTCTCAGGGTCTACCGCTTTGTCTCAGAACTCGGCTGGGACGCAGATTCAAAAACCCGCAGGATGGTAAGCCAGTTAACATCCAATATTAAAAAATCTGCGCCGGAAAGGATTACGCAGGAATTTTTCAAACTGCTTAACTCAAAAAATTATCAAGAGGCCCTTGAAATGGCATTGGATGACGGGCTGCTCGTAAGTTTCATATCATCATCCCGCAAAAGATTATCCGAAAACATCAAGGGACTTTCTGATATCGAATCACAGATAAGGAAACTCCCTCCAATATATAAAAATTCCGTTGGCAAGCCCTTCTCTCAGGAACTCACATATCAGGGGCTTCTCAGGCTTGAGCAGGTGCTGTCTGACTCGGCATTGAATGAAAATAAATTAAGGCTGAGCAGAAGCATTCTTAAGCGCCTTAAGATTATTCATAGCCTTGCAACTTCTCAGTTCCTGCCTCTTACTTCTTCTAAGATGTTTGATGCTTTTTCCGAAGCAAAGGATGCCCTGCTTGATATCCTTATACTCACCGGAAATATAAAACTCCTGAAACACGCAGAACGATTTAAGAAAATCTGGAAGAAAAGTTTTTTGACCGCAGAGGAAATAATGAAGGCCACCGGGCTCAAGAGCGGAGTTGAACTGGGCAAGCTGATATACAGATTGAAAAAAATGCAGTTTGAGGAAAAGCTAAAGACAAAAAAAGAGGCAGAAAAGTGGCTGAACTCAAAAGATAGGTAATGCCGTGGCAGAAAGCATATGAAAAGATATTCGGTTTTAGATAATGTGTCCTCCGATTCTGATGTAGACAGCCTGAACAAGGTTATGGAGGAAATGAAAAAGAACCGTATTAAACGATACGGTGTCATAGGCGATGTGGATGGTTATCTGCAGTTCCTCGAAGACCGTGAATCTCTATTCAAAAACTCTCCTAAAAAGCGAACGCCTATTACAGGGAACAGCACGATTCTTTAAGAAATTTAATTTAAATAGAACCGTCCCCTTAAACGATTCTCGCACCTGACGCGCCGCCTTTGGCGCATCGCTGTCGAGGCGCAGGTTAAACGGAGTTGGGTAATTTATCGAAAATGCATGTTATAAACGCTATTAAGTTTTTGCCAAATAGCGTTTTTGTGTATCGCTCCTGTTTTATAATCAAGACGTACGGGATTTGACGAGAAAATTGGAACAAATTGTGCCGTTATCTTGTTCCAACATAAAACCCTGCAGCAATAATCGATTAACACGCATTTTGTTTCTGAAACGAGGTCTTCTATGAGGTCTACATTCGCCCGTATTTTCGACACTCTGTCCCGTATTTCAGATAGCACCATATCAGTGCTTTTAGTTTCGTAATAGCTATTTGTAAACCCCAGTGCTTTTTCTAAGGAGATTGCAATCGCATGGTAATTTCTCGGATGCCCTGAATTGTATTTTGCGAGTTGCCTTACTGCGTTTTTTATTGACTTACCGATATTGTCCAGCTTACTGGGCCGTTTGCACTGATAGGATAATTGGTACTCTCCCAAATCAACTGTTAGGTCTTCATAGTTTCTAATATGTAATCCGAGATCGCTAAAAAAGCTTGCCAATTCAAATTCAAATTGAATGTTGCGGCTTTTTGAATCGCCCAATGTATCTGACTCATTCGCTGAGTATACGGACCCTTCTGCCATTTCCCTTATTTTACGTATTGGTAAATTACCCTTAGTCTGTCGTGTTTGGCTCAGTGTCTTAAAAATGTTAACCAATCGTGTAACTTCAAACATATTGTTAACTAGAAAATATTTATCCAGTTCATTCTGAACCTTGTTGTCATCAGCGGATATACTGTTTGAAATAAATTCTAAGTTGTCCCTATATACCTTTAATCTTGTCTTTTCAATATTTTTGACGTACTGACCAAACCAGGTATATGCTGCATCGTATTCACCTTTGATTTGGGCAGCTGATTTTGTTTGTCGATGTAGGATCATTTATGATTAACCAGTTATTAGATAAACGGAAACCGCCCCGATAATGTCGGAATCTGCATATTAGTCAGGAAACGCTCTATATTCCCCATAGGTAATTACCAATAATAACTTACACTATTTTGAAGCTTTTGAAAAGTGCGGATTACAAGGGGAAGTAAAGTTGGGGGAAGCAAGTCTTTGCACTAAAACGCGATATATTTTTAAGCTGCCTTCTTTTTTGCATGCAGCACAGTAACCCCTACAAGTTTTTTATTATGATAGTGATAAATCATATTATCCTCCATGATGCTGTCATTTGCCTGCTGTGGCTTCCTGAAACTGATGTAGAGAACATCAGCCTCATCGTCGTAATCAATCCATACTTTCTTTGAGGGCATTTTCAGAAGATACGGCAAAGAATCTATTATCCCTGCTACTTTTTCCATAACACCCCTTTCTTTATTATTATTTTATCAGGTTTTGAGGTTAAAAAGGCCGTAATAATAAAACCACCGCTATCTTCTTCCTTATAAATAACAGCCATTGTTTTACTTGATATAGAGGTTTTTGCATAATATTTAAGCGCAATTAATTCATTCTTATCACCCTGAACTATCATATCTGGGCTCTCGATTGTTTCAAGAACTAAATCCTGATTGCCAGCCATGTAATCGTGCGCCTCAACAATATGCGCCCAGCGTTCAGCGGTCAGCCTGATTTCGAGTCCATTTTTTGATATGACAACGCCAACCATGAAAAGCAGTATAAGATATTTGTTCGTTAAAAAACAAGGCTGGCTTAGAATGATTTGCAACCAAAAATTTGAAAATACCTCACTGAAAAGAGTATGCTATTTTATATTTTTACAAGGAGGTTTCTGCCATTAAACTTTACATCCTCAAACGCCTTTTAATTTTAATCCTCCTTCTGTTCGGGATTACACTCCTAACCTTTTCCCTCACAAAGGCCTTGCCCGGAGACCCTGTGGAGAGCATGGTCGGAGAAAGGGCACAGCCAGAGGTAATAGAAAAAATCAGGAAAGAGCTCGGCACTGATAAGGACATTTTCAGCCAGTATGCAGGTTACGTGAAATTACTGCTGACCGGCGAAATGGGCAGGTCATATTTCACGAACAGAAAAGTCCTTGATGACATCCTTATAAAATTTCCAAACACAATAAAACTGGCACTCGGGGCAATGCTCATAGCAGTCCCCGTAGGATTATTTCTGGGATTCTTAGCAGCATATAAGAGAGATACCCCGGCTGACAGGATTATATCATCACTCTCCATACTGGGTTTAAGCCTTCCTGTGTTCTGGAGCGGCCTCCTTTTAATGCTTTTTTTCAGTCTCAGATTAAGGTTGTTTCCGCCATCAGGCACAGGTGATTTAAGATTTCTTGTATTGCCTGCCCTCACCCTTTCTCTGCCTGCCATTGCCACGCTCGTGCGCATCACAAGGACCTCAGTAATAGAGATAGCTGACATGCCTTTTATAAACACGGCCCGCGCAAAAGGGTTAAGCGTCTTTAAGATAAACAGCGTCCACATATTCAGAAATGTCCTCATCCCCCTGGTGACGGTCATTGGGCTTGATTTCGGAAGTTACCTCAACGGAGCCGTCCTTACAGAGACAATATTCGGATGGGACGGCATAGGAAGGTTTACAATGGACGGGATAATAAAGAGGGACTATCCTGTTATTATGGGATGCATAATCATAGGCACTATTGTCTTTGTTCTGATTAATCTTATGGTTGATATCCTGTATCATTATCTTGACCCGAGGGTGAGGCTTTATGCCCCTGACAGGTAAGATAGCAGGCGCTTTAATAATCGCAATATCCATCCTTGCGTTATTTTCACCCATGCTGACTTCTCACGAGCCTGAAAAGATAGCACTTGACAGCATAAAACAACCGCCGGGCCCGGAGCATCTCTTTGGAACAGACAACAAGGGCAGGGACATTTTTTCAAGGGTGCTTTACGGCGGAAGGATATCAATAAGCATCGCAATTATAGCTGCTTTCATCTCAATGAGCATTGGCCTGCTGATAGGGCTCTGCGCCGGCTACTTTGGCGGAATAGTTGATACCTTAGTCATGGCAATTGTAGACCTCATCCTTGCATTTCCATCATTGCTGCTCGCTATCGGAGTATCAATAATCTTTCCTCCGGGCATATACACGGTAATGATTGCCATAGCCTTTGTCGGCTGGGCATCATTCGCGCGCCTCATAAGGGGCCAGGTGCTTACACTGAAAGATGCGGCATACATTGAAGCAGCCCGGGCCATAGGTTGCAGCAGGGCAAGGATATTGTTTATACACCTGATGCCCCAGTGCCTTCCCATAGGGCTTGTTATGGCGGGCATCAAACTCGGAGGATATGTCCTTACAGAGGCATCATTGAGTTTTCTGGGACTCGGCGCCCAGCCGCCAATGCCGACATGGGGTTCCATGATAAGTATGAACAGGGC
Source organism: Nitrospirota bacterium (assembly GCA_016212165.1). Taxonomy (GTDB): domain Bacteria; phylum Nitrospirota; class Thermodesulfovibrionia; order Thermodesulfovibrionales; family UBA1546; genus SCSY01. Next base: position 18,578 of record JACRGY010000146.1, on the reverse strand, counting down.
CTATATTGCATCAGAACCCTGGATGGTGTTATTTCCGGGGCTGGCAATCGCCGTGACAACATTATGTTTCAATATGCTCGGCGACGCCCTCAGAGATAAGTATGGGCTGAAAGTATAAAACAGCATCAGAGTATCAGAGTAAGTTTTTGAGCTGTAACGCTATGACTCTTTGACACTTTGACGCTAATTTAGGATTCCCTTAATTTTTCTTCTTCTTCCTGCTGGGTTTTGCACTCTATGCATAGCGTGGTAACAGGCCTTGCCACGAGCCTTCTGATATCTATATTTTCTCCGCAGTCATCGCATATACCAAATGTACCGCCGTCTATTCTTTCGATGGCATCTTCAATTTTTTTGAGCAGTTTCTGTTCCCTGCTCCTGAGCCTGAGCATAAAATTCCTGTCTGTTTCTGCGGTTGCCTGGTCACCCATATCAGGAAATACCGTTTGCCCCGGCAGGGCGTTAAGCGCCTCTTCCGCTTCTGCAAGCAGCGCCTCTTTCTGCCCGAGCAGGTTCTTTTTAATTTCCTGCAATTTTTTGTCTCTGGGTGTAAGTTTCCCTGTTTTTTTCTTTTCTGCAACAGCCTTTGTTTTTGTTTGAACTTTCTTTGTTATCGCTTTTTTTACCGGAGTCTTTTTGCTCTTTCCCTGTTTCTTTAAAGGCTTCGATAAACGCACAGGTTTACCCTTCTGAGTTTTCCTTGCCCCGGTTGAAGCCTTGCCGGTTTTCTTCTTCGCCATAAATAACTCCCTTTCTCCTCAATGAATCGGACAAGTCCGAAAAATTTGATACTTTACAACCTAACAGAAATAATATTACTTAGTCAACCCCGTTAGAAAGTTTGGAGAGGGCTTGTAACCCTGCCATGAGCAACGGGGCCTGCTTTCCAACAGGGTCAAGGCCGGTATTGGAATATTGTTGACAAAAAAAGAAGTATAGAAAACAATATCAGTATGACAAAAGAGATTTTCCCAGAAGGCGAGGCAGTATTCAGGCATAAACCACACTCTGCCGAGTTGTTCACCATTACGATAGATGAAATAGACAAGGCAGGGGAATCCTTTATCGGCATAATCAGGATTGACGAACCGGATGCTGCGTATTTTCTGTTTTTTCTCAGAGGCGATGCCTACGCAGCAGGTTATATAACAAACGGCAGGCCCATGCCGCTGAGCATAAAGGACTTCGTACAGCACATGTCAGTTGTTACAGATAAGAGAACTCTTTCTCTGTCTAAAATAGACCCTGTGCTCCTTAAGGGGATGCTTGTGTTTCTTCAGAGAGAACCTTCCCTGAAGGCAACGACAGACATGATTAACCTTGAAAACATCCTGTCCCATATTAAGGCTGAAAATGCACCTGCTTTTGTTGTATTGAAAAAAAATAATATGTACAACTTTTTCTACTTCCATTCAGGCGAACCAAAGATGGCACATTTTGCGGATGCATCATGGATGCAGGCAGAAACCAGCCCGCAGCAGGAAGAAATCCCTCTTCTGGAACAGGTACTCCTTTATGCATATCCTCCGGATAAAACACCTGTCGAGGTAATGGTCTACCGAGACATTAAAACGTCCGAGGCAAGTGATACATCTGAGATTAAACAGTTTCTTATATCAGATTCCCTGCTGGCGGACCGTAAAAAAATTATTGAACAGGCGCCTGTTGAAACTCCTGCACCAAAGGAAGAAAAAGCAGTAAGGTTAAGAATCGAGGTTACTGAAGGGCCGCAAAAAGGCAGCAAGTTCAATGTGCCTCTGCCGTGCACAATAGGCAGGAGAGATGCAGACCTGCGCATAAGAGACATGACCGTCTCAAAAAGGCATGCTTCCCTGGAGGCATCAGGGAAAAATATCATATTCAAAGATCTTGACAGCACAAACGGAAGCATGGTCAACGGAAAACAGGTCAAGGAAACAGAATTGTCAAACGGTGATATAATTCAAATAGGCGATACGGCCCTGAAAATACAATTTGTCACGAACTGAGCGTTACAACCATTTATATTTTAAAATTATCTTACCGGGCAGAAGGAGGCAATAATGGTTACAGGGAAACCGCTATTTACCGCAGAGCAGATCCAGAGCAGGGTCAGAGAACTGGCTGACAGAATATCATCAGATTATGGAGGCAAAAACCTTCTTGCTGTTGGAATTCTCCGGGGCGCTTTCATGTTTTATTCAGACATTGTAAGGATGATAAGAGTTCCTCTTTCTGTTGACTTTATAGTAGCCTCGAGCTATTTAAAAACCAGCACAACAGGAGAGGTAAAGGTCCACTATGACATAAGGGAGGACATAAAAGATAAAGATGTCCTTCTGATAGAGGATATCGTTGACTCGGGCATAACCCTCAATTATATAAGGGAAAGGATACTCGCAAGGTCGCCGGCAAGCCTCAGAATATGCGCCTTCCTTGATAAAAGAGGACGGAGAGAAGTGGATGTCCCTCTGGATTATGTAGGTTTTCAGATATCCAATGAATATGTGGTTGGTTACGGCCTTGATTATGACAACAAGTTCAGGAACCTTCCATACATATCAATATTCAAAAAAAACCGCTGACACAAAGCGGGAAGAACAGATTATGAGCAACAGAAAGGAACAGGATGTTTGAACTTATGGTAGAGACGACCTTTGCTGCAGCACACCAGCTGAGAGGCTATAAGGGTAAATGTGAGCAGGTGCACGGCCACAACTGGAAGGTTCAGGTGCATGTGGTAGCAGAAAGGCTGAATGATATAGACATAGCAATGGACTTCCATGACCTGAAAAACATTCTGAACGAGGTTATAGAGCCACTGGACCACTCCTTCTTAAACGACATCTTCCCATTCACGGAAAAAAACCCTTCATCAGAGAACATGGCAAAATGGATATATGATTCTCTTAACAAGAAATTGTCCGATGAGCAGGTCCAGGTCTCTGCTGTTACAGTATGGGAATCTGACTCCGCCTCTGCAACATACTATGAAGACTGATATGGAATTCGCAGCAAGGGCCGTTGAGCTTGCATTGAAAAAAGGGGCAGACCAGGCAGAGGTATATATAAAATCCTCCAAAAACCTATCGCTGGAAGTAAAAAACCTCGCAGTAGATGCAATCGAATCATCGCTTGCCTTTGGATATTCATTGCGCGTCATAAAGGATGGAAGGCTTGGATTTTCTTATTCAACATCTGCTGATGAAATCGAATCAGTTGTGAAGAACGCAACAGAGACAGCCAGATGGGCTGATAAGGATAAATACCTTGATTTGCCGTCAAGGGCCGGAAACATGAAAGATGATATAAGCAAAATCGAGATACTGGACAGAGAAGCGCTGAATATAAAAGAGGATGAGGCGATAAAACATGTCCTATCTATTGAAAAAGCGGCAAAGGGCTTTGACAGCAGAATAAAAAAAACAAGAAAGGCATCCGGAACATTCAGCAGCGGGGAAATCCTGATACTAAACTCAAGAGGCATTGACATATCATATCCTTATACAAAATTTGCAGCACAGGTCATAACCGTTGCAGAGGAAAACAACGAGGCTCAAATGGGATGGGATGCCGATGGCGGCAGATTTTTGAAAGACATATCATTTGAGAATGTCGGAATAAATGCTGCAAGGCGTGCAGTGCAGATGCTCGGTTCAAAAAAGATTAATACCATAAAAGCCCCTGTCGTCCTGGACAATTCCGTTGCAGCAGAATTCCTCGGTGTATTTGCATCATCGCTTACAGCTGAATCCGTGCAAAAAGGCCGCTCATTGCTGATGGGTAAAGCCGGACAAAAAGTGCTGAGTTCAAAGATAAACTTTATTGACAGCGGGCTGATCCCTCGCAGGCTCGGCACAAGGCCTTTTGATGATGAAGGGGTTGCAACATCAGAAAAAATCCTGGTAAAAGAAGGCATACTTCAAGGCTATCTTTATAATACATACACTGCAAAAAAGGATATGGTCAGCTCAACCGGGAATGCCGTACGCGGAGGATACACAGGTCTTCCTTCGACAGGCATATCAAACCTTTATGTCATGGCACATTCTGAATCAGATATCATGCCCTTCACCAGCCTGCTGGCTTCCATGGACAGAGGCCTCTATATAACCGAGGCGATGGGGGTGCACACTGCAAATCCTATCTCAGGAGAGTTTTCAATCGGCATATCAGGGCTGTGGATAGAAAACGGGGCAATAAAATTCCCTGTAAAAGAAGCTGTAATATCAGGGAATATACTGGACCTCTTTAAAAAAATTGAGGCAGCAGGAGATGACATCAGATTCTATGGCAACATTGGCGCCCCAAGCCTCCTTATCGGCCCGACAGATATAAGCGCTTAAATAGTATATGGTATAATATCTCAGGCATCAGGGTTTTTAACAAATTAAACGCTGAGAGAGGGGACAAATAATATGGCCGCTCAAACCAAAACAGAAGCAGAGAAGCTTCAGGAACTGCAAAGGCAGATCCAATTTAATGAAAAAGTCAAATATGTAGCCAACAGCATCCACGCAGCCAACAATATTACAGAAATCCTGATCAAGCTCAGTGATAACATCTTAAGCCTCTTCGATGCCGAAAGGATCACCATATACCTCACTGATACCTCAAAAAAAGAACTGGTTTCCAAATATCTTGTTGGCAGCGGCATCAAGGAGATAAGGGTTCCGATATCTCCAACCAGCCTTGCCGGCTATACAGCACACTCAGGCAAGATGATAAACATTGCAGACGTGTATAACGATGCTGAACTGGCAAAGATAGACCCCCAGCTGCATTTTAATAAAAGCTGGGACGAAAAATCAGGGTTCAGGACAAAACAGGTGCTGGCCAGCCCCATACCCTTTGAAAATAAACTTCTCGGAGTTATACAGCTGATTAACAAAAAAAGCTCAACCGCCTTTACCAAAGTGGATGAGAAAGTCATTATTGAAATTGCGCGGGTATTGGGGATCGCCTTCAGAAACCAATTCAAGATGGTTCATACTACGCGGTTCGATTATCTCATAAGCCATAACATAGTCATGGATAATGAATTAAAGGCAGCCATGGTAGCTGCGCGGGAGCAGAAAAAAGATGTCGAAATAATCCTTATGGAAAACTACAAGGTAAAGAAAAAAGATATCGGCTCTTCACTGAGCCAGTTTTACGGATGCAAGTTCGTTGAATACAGCACCAACATATTTATTCCAAAGGAACTGCTTAAAGGAATAAATTTGCCCTATTTGAAAAAAGCCTTATGGGTCCCGCTGTCAGTTACCAATGATAAAGCAGTCATAATAATTGACAACCCGAAAGACCCTAAGGTTATGGAAATTAAAAGCCTGATAAGGGCAAGAGAGATCGAATATCAGGTAGCCTTGAAGGACGATATACTCAAGTTTCTCCAGACCCTCGAAATGGATACCAGAGATGTGTCCCCGGGTTCACTCACTGATATCCTTGCCGAGATGAATGTAAAAGAAGCAAGCGAAACCGAAGCAGAGACAGGAGAGACAATAGATGAAAATGAAAGCACAATAGTAAGGCTTGTCAATCAGATAATTATAGATGCATCCGAAAAAGGAGCATCGGATATCCATATCGAGCCAAGCAAGGCAAAAAAGACAACATCCATAAGGTTCAGGATAGACGGCGTATGCATAAAACATCTTGAGGTGCCGTTTACCCACAGCAAGCCGATTGTTTCAAGAATAAAAATCATGTCCAGCCTCGATATCGCTGAAAAAAGAATGCCCCAGGACGGCAAGATCAAATTTATTTTCAAAGACAAGGTCATCGAACTGCGCGTGGCAACACTGCCGACAGTAGGCGGAGAAGACGTTGTTCTCAGGCTGCTCGGCTCAAGTGAACTAATGCCTTTGGAGGCGCTGAATCTTTCAGAATGGAATTATAAAAACTTCAAGGAAACAATCGCAAGCCCCTATGGAATGATACTTGTGGTTGGGCCGACCGGCTCGGGCAAGACCACTACACTGCATTCAGCCCTTGGATATATAAATACCCCTGCGAGAAAAATCTGGACAGCCGAAGACCCTGTTGAAATAACACAGGAAGGCCTTCGCCAGCTTGAGGTAAAACCAAAAATAGAACTGGACTTTGCAAGGGCCATGCGCGCATTCCTGAGGGCAGACCCTGATGTTATTATGGTCGGTGAGATGAGAGACCATGAAACAGCTTCAATAGGCGTTGAAGCGTCTTTGACGGGGCATCTTGTCTTCAGCACGCTGCATACCAACAGCGCAGCTGAAACTGTCGTGCGCCTTATTGATATGGGGATAGACCCTTTTAATTTTGCAGATGCAATATTATGCATACTGGCCCAGCGTCTTGTGCGTACCTTATGCAAAGATTGTAAAGAACCGTACCATCCGGCAAAAGATGAGTTTGATTATCTTTCAAAAGCCTATGGCGCTTATTTCCCTGAACTTGGCATAGAATACACAGACAAGTTTATGCTTCATAAACCCAAGGGATGCGATAACTGCAATAACACAGGATACAGGGGCAGGACCGGAATACATGAGCTTTTAATCGGGACCAAACCCGTAAAAGCCCTTATTGCAAAGAAGGCATTGGCAGATGAAATCAGGGAACAGGCCATGAAAGAGGGGATGAGGACTGTCTATCAGGATGGTGTTGCAAAAATATTCAAGGGCCTCACAGACCATAAACAGGTAAGAAGCGTGTGCATGACCCAGTAGGAATATAATTTTTATCAGGAAATCCACTTTACACTGCCTATTTTAAAATCGTATAATTAAACCCTGTACTATTCTGGCTTAAACCAATTATGGAGAAGAACGGTTAAAAGATGAATATTGTTGTTTGCATAAAACAGGTGCCTGATACCGCAGAGGTAAGGATAAACCCTGAAACCAACACCCTCATAAGAGACGGGGTCCCGACTATAATAAATCCCTATGACATGCATGCTGTTGAGGCAGCTCTACATATAAAGGATGTTACCAAAGGCAAAGTCACTGTCCTGACAATGGGGCCTCCTCAGGCTGAATCAGCTTTACGGGAAGTAATATCAATGGGAGTTGATGATGCCGTGCTTTTAAGCGACAGGGCCTTTGCAGGCGCTGACACATGGGCAACTGCATATACACTCTCTAAGGCCATAGCAAAAATCAGGGCAGACATAATCATCTGCGGCAAACAGGCAATAGACGGCGATACAGCTCAGGTCGGCCCTGAGATTGCCGAGTTTCTGAACATCCCGCATATTGCATATATAAGAAAAATCGAAGATGTTAAAACAGACTCTATCAGGGTCCAGCGCCTAATGGATGAAGGTTATGACATGGTTGAATCAACACTGCCTGTACTTTTAACAGTGGTGAAGGAATTGAATACGCCAAGGCTTCCTTCCTTAAAAGGCAAGATAGCCGCCAAAAAAGCAGAGATTAAAAAATTCGGGCATCAGGACATAGGCGTTGATGAAAAAGATACAGGGCTTAAAGGCTCTCCCACACAGGTAAAAAACATCTTTGCACCTGACGCAAGGGCAGACAGGAAAATGCTTCACGGGAGCATTGAAGAACAGGTCAGCCAGCTGGCAGAAGAGCTAAAGAGGCTAAGATGTCTATAATTGTTGACAGGGAAAAATGCACTGCTTGCGAGACATGCATAAGTGTATGCCCTTTCACTGCCATAGAAATGAAAGAGGGCAAGGCCTTTATCAATGAATACTGTCAGATATGCATGGCATGTTTAACTGCATGCCCTGAAGGCGCCATAAAAGAAGTTCCGGAAAATCAGGAAGGGCAAAAGGTTCAGGAGGGAAAAGGCGTCTGGATATTCGCAGAACAGCGCGAAGGAAAAGTTGCGCCGGTTGCGCTGGAATTGCTCGGCGCAGGCAGAAGGCTTGCCGATGAACTCAAGGCAGAACTTTCTGCGGTACTCTTCGGTTCAACGCAGGGCGAGGCAGAGGAACTCATAAAATGGGGAGCAGATAAGGTATATCATTCACCTGACAGGATATTCGAAAAATTCAATGACGAACCTTATTCAAGGCTGCTTGTAAATTTGATAAGAGAGCATAAACCCGAGATAGTCCTTGCAGGAGCAACTCCCATAGGCCGCTCGTTTATTCCAAGGGTTGCAGCAAGATTAAGGACAGGCCTTACAGCAGACTGCACAGCTCTGGAGATAGACAAGGATACAGGCAAACTACTTCAGATACGCCCTGCATTCGGCGGGAACATAATGGCCACGATACTGTGCCCGAACAACCGTCCCCAGATAGCCACGGTAAGGCCCAGGGTCATGAAAAAAGGTGAATACCTGCCTGACAGGAAAGGTGAAATTATTTCTATCCCTGCAGAAAACCTCCCATGCAGGACAAAGGTTATAGAAACAGTGCAGGATGCGTCTGAATGCAAGGTCAATCTCCAGGAAGCTGATATCATTGTTGCAGGAGGAAGAGGCCTTGGAAATGCAAAAGGTTTTAACCTGCTTTTCGAACTCGCTGAAACACTCGACGCTACTGTTGCTGCGTCCAGGGCGGCTGTCGACGAAGGCTGGATTCCATACAGGCATCAGGTAGGGCAGACGGGAAAAACCGTCTGTCCAAAAATATACATAGCATGCGGAATATCAGGCGCTGTTCAGCATATGGTCGGCATGCAGTCATCTGACATAATTATTGCCATAAACAAAAACCCTGAGGCCCCGATATTCAATGTCGCAACATACGGGATAGCCGGAGACCTTTATGAAATTATTCCTATGCTCATAAAGAAGATAAAAGAGGCGAAACTGTGAAAATAGCATTCGTCTTTCCCGGACAGGGTTCACAGAATGTCGGCATGGGGAAAAATCTGCATGAGAACTTTGAAGAGATAAAAACTCTTTATAAGCAGGCATCTGATATACTCGGTTATAACGTTGCTGATTTGAGTTTTAATGGCCCGGCTGATGAACTGAACAAGACATACAGAACCCAGCCGTGCCTCCTTGTAGCGAGCATCGCATCCTATACAGCATTAAAGATGCATGATATAAAACCCTCTGTTGTTGCCGGACACAGCCTCGGAGAATATTCATCGCTCGTAGCAGCCTCGGTCTTTTCATTTGCTGATGCCGTCAGGTTTACAGAAAAGCGCGGCAAATTAATGCAGGACGCAGTCCCTGAAGGCAAAGGGCTTATGGCTGCAATCCTCGGTCTGAATAAAGACAAACTGAACGCTATATGCCGCTCTGTCAAATCAGGGTATGCTGCTCCGGCTAACTACAACTGCACCGGCCTGATTGTTATATCAGGTGAAAAAGTTGCGGTTGAAGAGGCCATGGCTCTTGCAAAAGAGGCAGGCGCAAAAAGGGCGATACCCCTGACAGTAAGCGCCCCATCCCATTGCGCACTGATGGCAGGGGCCTCTAATAAACTTGCTGAATTCCTGTTTCTCGAAAATATGGAGATGAAAAGTCCTGAGATTCCAATTGTGAGTAACGCGGACGGAATATTCCTCACAACTGTTGATGGCATAAAGGCCTCTCTGGTAAAGCAACTAAACAGCCCTGTTCTGTGGGAAGACTCTATAAACGCAATTGCTGCGTCAGGGATTAATGTTTTTATAGAAACAGGGCCCGGCAAGGTCCTTTCAGGCCTTATCAAAAGAATAGTTCCGGAGGCAATAACCTTCAATGTCGAAGACAAAGACAGCCTCGATAAAACACTTGCAGGCATCAAAAATATCCGGCCTTAGAAATTCAGGATACAGATGTACCGGTCATTACGCCATATAGCCTCTATCTTCTGGAAAAGAAAACCCCTGCAGCTTACATTTTTTGTAACCAGAAGATGCAACGCAAAATGCCCGTTCTGTTTTTATCTTAAGAATACCCCCCCTATCCCCCCCTTGCCAAGGGGGGGCGCTTGGGGGGGTGACAAATCCGAAGAATTATCTTTAGATGAAATCCGTAAGATTTCAAGGTCGCTCGGCAATCTGCTCTGGGTCGCATTCTCAGGAGGAGAAATTTATCTGAGGGATGACCTCGTTGAGATTAGCAAGGTATTCTATAGAAACAACAAGCCCGCAATAATGCTTTACCCTACAAACGGCCTGCTTCCTGAATTGATTAAAGAGATGACGGAGCAGATACTTAAAAACTCTCCCAAAAGCATAATTGCCGTAAAACTTTCTATTGACGGCCTTTATGGGATGCATGATGAAATCAGAAATACCCCCGGCAGTTTTGACAAGACAATGAAGACATATGAAATGCTCGGAGGGCTCCTTGACAAATACCCTAATTTCGAACTGGGAATCAATACAGTTTTTTGTTCGGAAAATCAGGATTCAATGGATGATATAATTGATTTTGCAGGCAACCTGAAAAATATAAAGACACACACGATCTCTCTGATACGCGGAAATCTTAAGGACGATAGCTATAAAAAAGTGGATTATAAAAAATATCATAATGCCATAAACAGGCTTGAGAAAAATCTAAAGAATAAAACTTCCAGCACCTATAGATTCAGGGGTGCACGTATCAAGGCTGCACAGGATATTCTGCAGCGCCGCCTGATACATCAGACCATGCTTGAACAAAAGCGCATCATCCCCTGCTATGCCGGCAAACTTAATCTTGTCCTCACTGAAAACGGGGAAGTATATCCATGTGAGATACTGACGGACATCTGCGGCAATGTGAGAGATTATGCTTATGATTTGGGGAAGGTCATGCAATCAGAAAAGGCCAAACAGATTATTCATTCAATACAGGCAAAACAGTGCTTTTGTACACACGAGTGTTATCTTATGACAAACATCCTGTTCAATCCGGGGCTATATCATAAGCTCGCAAAGGAATATGTTCAGCTCCGGTGAAGTAATTGCAGATATGATTTATCCGTTGCAGCAGCTCATTCCTCATCTGCCGTAAATCTGCAAATCAGATATTGACTTTTTATTATTCAAGATGCCATTATATCGCCGAAGTTTCAGAAGTTTTTGTTGTTAGCAGATACATGGAAAGGCCACAAAGACTTTTAGCTTTGTGCCCTTTTTTTGTTTTTCTGGAGCTTTAGTTTATAAATAAGGAGGTAAAAAGTATGCCTAATGGAAAAGTAAAGTGGTTCAACGAATCCAAGGGTTTTGGCTTTATAACAAGCGAAGACGGCACCGATGTTTTTGTCCACTATTCATCCATTCAGAGTAACGGGTTTAAGTCCCTTGCCGAAGGTGACTCGGTAAGCTTTGATATTGAAAAAGGCCCCAAAGGCCCAAAAGCAATCAATGTAGTTAAGGTCTAACCGGATACAGAAGCCCCCTTGCCCGGCAAGGGGGCTTTCTTTTTTAAAAACAGAATCAGCCTTTTATTGCAGCAACTGTACTGGCCTGCGGCCCTTTTTCACCTTCTTCTTCTGCAAAACGCACCTCCATGCCAACCTTAAGATGCCTGAACTTTCCGCGCAGAACGCTGTTCTCGTGAAAATATATCTCCCTGCCGTCCGGCGTAGTCAAAAACCCGTATCCCTTATCTGAGAATATCCTGGTTATCCGGGCATGTCTTGTCTCCTCGCGCTGCTTGACATCGCCACGCTGCTTCCTGGCAAAGTCTTCCAGCTTGCGGCGCGCTGCATCAAATGCATCTCTTATTGCCACATTAAGGTCTTCGCTGGGCTCGCGTTTTACTACCAGTTCAGCGCCAGGCACTGTTATGTCAATATGCACATTGTACTTTATCCCTTCATGGCTATGACGGTGTGGTGTTTCCACGACAACCCTGCATCTCATAATCCTGGCATAAAACTCATCAAGTTTCTCTGCCCTCTCGAGAATATCTTCCCTGAAGGCATCAGGGAGATCAAAGTTACGGGCGGTTATCTGCAATGGAAGTTTCATATCATCATCTCCTTAAAAAAAGCAATTATCTTCGTGCCTATAGTTTCATGCTATCAATCCCATATCAGCTTGTCAAGGTTGATAAAGATAAAATATGATGGAGGCAATACTACCTGATTAACCGGTACGGGTTGGAACTTCTCTTTTTCTTTTCCTGAACAAATCAGTCTTTGTCCAGAGCCAGAACAGGCTCTTCATACTTTTGGCAGCAACAAGGAGATCATTCAGGCTCCTTAGTTCAAGAAGTTTTTTAAGGATAAACGACGGCCTGGAATAGAATCTCCTGAACGCTATCTGCCTGAGTTGCAGAATCTCCTCCCTTGTCATTGTATATGGTATGAATGCAGCGCCCTGATATGTATAGTCTGTAAGTTCATTTGATATTTTCCCGTATTTATCAAGATTGTCATACAGGTATGTGCCGGGGAACGGAGTGATAGCATGAAAGTTTGCCATATCAGGGTTAAGGTCTACGGCAAATTCAATGGTCTGAAGGCCTTCCTCAAATGTCTCACCCGGGATACCGAACATAAAAGGTGTGCTGACCTTGAGTCCGACATCCTTGGCTGCCTTTACAGCCTTTCGAATCTGTTCAAGGGTTGTACCTTTTTTTATCGCATTAAGGTTTTTCTGTACACCGCTTTCTGCGCCAAAGAGTATGGCCCAGCAGCCTGCATCCCTGAACGCCTGAAGCAGAGGCTTGTCCACCTGGTTAACGCATGCGGACGTAAACCATGTAAAATCAAGTTTCCTGTTCCTGATCTCCTGCGCCAACTGCATGGCCCTGTCATAATCAGCAGCCAATGTATCGTCTATGAATTTTATCTCCCTGTAACCCTGTGAAATGCAGTATTCTATCTCCTTTACTACATTTTCAACACTGCGGTATCTGATCCCGCTTTTTCTCTCCTTGTCTATCTGAAAGCAATATATACATCTTCTGTTACAGCCCCTTGAGGTCATCAGGACAGCCACCGGCCTTCTCTTATATGTAGCCGGCGGAGGAATATACAGATTTGCATCACCTAAAAGCTCTCTGGAAGGGAAAGGCAGGGAATCAAGGTCTGTAATTAACGGCCTTGAAAGATTTTTAATAATCCTTTCCCCTGCCCTATAAATTACACCAAGAACCCCTTCAAGGCTTTTACCTGCGTAAAGCCGCTCTATTATTTCAAGAGATGTAAACTCGCCTTCTCCTGTGACTATGGCGTCAAATGCTTCACCTGCATCTTCAAGGCAGTGTTCCTGTACTGCAATAGGATAAGGGCCCCCGGCGCATATAAAGACCTCATCGTTAAATATCCTCTTAAAATCACTTGCCGTCTTCTTTGCCTTTTGCCAGCCAAAGGTTGTTGAATAAATACCGATAAATGCAGGTTTGAATTCCTGTACTTCCCTGAGTATCTTCTCATGGGACATGAAGGCCCCGTTAAAGAACTTAACCTCATGCCCTGCCCTTTGAAGCACAGCTGCAACGTAGAGAGTCCCCAATGGCTGCCAGTAGTTAATCTGTGAGCTTGCTGTCTTTGAAGAAAAGATATCTTCAGGCACCCATGAGGGTATTACTAACGCACATCTCATTTTTAGCTGATAGCTGATAGCTGATAGCTGTCAGATTTTAAAACTTTTTTTGCGGCTTCTTTATTTATTATCTTTTCTGCCGTTTCTATTCCTGACTCTATCGCATGGTCCATATTATAGTATCTGAACATTCCCCCTCTGCCCGCAATATGGAGATTCCTGAACCTGCCTAAATAATCATACAATTTATCGCTAAGTTCCTTATAGCCTACCTCAAACAAGGGATATGCCTTAGGCACCCTTACTACAGCGCTGCCTATCACTTCATGCTTTCTAATAAACCCGAGATGTTCCAAATTTTCAACAGTAATATCAACAAGCCGCTCATTACTCTCGTTCCATATCCTGTCACCCTTAAAACTGAAGAACTCCGCCACAATAAGCGTCTTGCCTTCAGGGGCCATCTTTTCACTCCAGTTAGTGGGTTCGTGGATTCTTCCAAATGGTATCTTTTGCTCAGGGATGTAAATCCATGTCTGGTCTGTAACCCTTTTTCTATCGATCATTATCGTCACTATGACAATGTCCCTGAACTTCAGCCTTGAAGCTGCATCCAGAATATCATCCGGAGGGGGCGGATTAAGCATCATGACCAGCTTATTCATTGGTATACTTGATATGATTTCCTCCCCATGTATTACACGGGAATGCAGCTGGTTCCTGACCTCAATACTATCTATCTTAAAATCAGAGTGGTTAATAGATTCCACACCCGTATCAGTAAACACATAATTGTGCCTGTCTATCTCCTCCCTCAGCCTGTCGGAAATGCGGCCGATGCCTAACTGCGGATATAGAAACCTGTCAGCGAGGGTTGGCACATCTTTCCCGTTCATCTTAAAAAAAGCATTCTTTACAGCCTTAGCAAGAGACAATCCCTTTATACGCTGGGCAACCCATTCAGCGCTTATCCTCGTACATTCAATACCCCATACCTTTTCGCTGTATTCCTTGAAATAGATGTCAAACATCTTGCGGCCAAAATTACTGACTACCCAGTCCTCAAGAGAAATATTATCCGGCTCGTTTATGAGTTTTTTAATTCTCTCAAGGGAATAGCCGGATATTATCTTCAGCGTAGTTGGTATGCCCAAACCGAACATGGCATTCATGGGTTTAAGCGGATAATCGAAATACCTGTTGCGCATGTAAATCTTGCTCTTGCGCGGAACAGAAATTAATTCTTTACCCATTAAGCCTTTTACGAAATCATTAACCTTGTCTTCTTTCGTAAAAAATCTGTGCCCGCCTAAATCAAACCTGAAACCGCCATGAATTATTGTCTTTGATAACCCTCCGACCGTGTAATCACTTTCAAATACCTTGACCTTTAAGCCTGCCTTTGTCAGGGCGTAACCAGCCGATAGGCCGGTAAGTCCGCCTCCCAATATCAATATTTCTTTTTCCTGATCACTCACGCTATCACCTTTTAATTACGGAGTTCAGCTCAGTTGGAGAGATTTAAATCCTGAGATACTAATAATAAAAATTACCCCGCGGTTTTAACCGCAGGGTAATTTTCCTGTTCACTAAAAATAAAAACCACACAAGACACCTGTATTTCACAAAATACTTTGGTTACTTCACAAGCAATACAGGAATATCGGAGTTGTTTGCAACCTCCCTGCTAACGCTTCCCATAAATCTGTGCGAAATCCTCTTGCCTCTTGACCCGACAATTATCATGTCCACGTTTTCTTTTTTAGCGGTCTTGAGAATTTCTTCGGCAGGATGGCCTTTCCTGATTATAGTCTTTATTCCGGTTACTCCTTTATTCTCAAGAGCCTTCTTGTAATAATTCAAAATCTTTTGTGCCTTCTCGTCCAGGGCTTCCTGATATTCCGTCCCATTCAGCACTTCTTCAAGAGTGGACATTTCAGCGTCACCAAGCATTTCATCAATTAATGACTTGCCCTCGAATTTCTCGACGAAAACCAGCACTGTTTTTTCCGGCTGAATGCAAGAACATACATTACTGCATACAGAAAAAGCATTTTTGGTACCCTTCGTATCGTCAACTGCAATCAATACTTTTTTCATTTTCTCACCTGCTATTTTTAGTTAATACGCTGAGTTTTATTTGCCGTAACCGCCCGCTGCCGGTGCTGAGCCATATCCGCCTGCTGCCGGTGCTCCATGGTCTCCTGCTGCCGGTGCTGCTCCGTAACCGCCAGCCGCCGGCGCTGTTGCCCCATAGCCGCCCCCTGCCGGTGCTGCTGACCCATAGCCGCCTCCTGCTGCTCCTTCTCCCTGAGTCTGTGCTGTCATATCATGTTGCTGGCTATAGATGGTTAAAAAACCAAGTATAGCAACAACAAGAACAATAATAATCACCAGAGGTGTTTTCATTTAGCCCTCCTCAATTTATTAAAGGGAAAAATCTTATCCCTTTTTGATCTTCAAATATATTTTGCCGCCTTCGGACTTTTTCTCCAAAACGTCGTGGCCTACCTGGTCGCACATCTGAGCTATTGTCTCTACAGACGAAGGATTATCAAGTATAATCTCCACTATATCACCTTCGGACATTTTTTCGAGAGACTTTTTGGTATATATCTGGGGATGCGGGCAGACGTAACCGCAAACATCCAGCAGATATGTTCCGTCACCTTTTTTCTCAAATTTCATAGCCATAACAAACTTCCTCCTTTAAATTGTTTTTTATTTATTATAAATCAAAATGCTTCCATTTCTTTGGCCATCTTTCTTTCAGACCACCAATTGAAGAATTTGACACCCAAAAAGGCGCCGCCGACCATGCCTGTGCCATACAGCCATCCACTCGGGTCACCGCCGGCAACCCTTATAAAAAAGGCCCCTATGTTGCATCCCAGTGCAGGCCTTGAGCCAACACCCATGAGTATTCCGCCGAGAAGGCCCCATACAATCAGCTCGCCCTTCGGCAATTTAAACTTGAATTCATTGTTCAGCCGTGCCATTACCATAGCGCCAAAGACAATACCAAAAGACATCCAGAGAGCAGGGTTACGCCATGGGTCTGGGAGACCATTATTTACGCCGAAAAATATGTTGTCGCGCATATTCCAGCCTAACTTGTCGAGAATCCACCCGCCAAGCTGCCCTTCCTGGCTGGTTATATACCAATATCCAGGGTCAAAAACAGTGCCTTTAATGCCGGTATCAGAAGCATGCCCCATCCTTGTTAACAGCTCCCCGAAATTTGCAACACCAAACTTAATCTGCATTCCCTTCATAACAAATATATGGAGTCCTGCGACTATACCGATAATCACGCCCATAATAGTCGTTCTCTTTGATGCAGTTATCATATTCCAGATGCCTGCAATATCATCACTAAACCCCATTGCCCCGCCTTTTGCCTTTGCCCTCTTCTTCATAAAGCCTTTTCTAATATAGAAGGCATAGATGACAATAAGGAGCAATGCCGCCGGTATAAGGGCGTTCAATAATGAGTCTCCAATAAAATACTTTGCTGCACCCGGTAAAGCTTCTGAGATAGCCTTTGTATGTGACAGCTGAAGGACCGGCTGGTTCCATATGTAACCCGCAAGATACGTATCGAACGAAGAGGTCATTTTGTCAACAGGAATATTTCTTGCTGCTGCGTTTACAACAGCGGCATCCACCCATTTCTGCGGGACCAGGAAGTTGAACCATTTGACATCAACGAATATCGCCTGTCCTATACAAAGTCCGAAAAACGCTGCCAGGAAAGATGTGCCATTACCTTCACCTATCTTATACAGAGAACCAGAGGCACAACCGCCTGAAAGAACCATTCCAACGCCAAAGATTAAACCGGCAATCAGTGTATGTATCCCGAATGGCGCCGGATGAAAGGTACTCATGTTGGTTGATGCAAGAGTTGCCTGTATAAGGCTAAAAAATATAAGCGCTACAAGAATACCGACTGCCATTCTTGGAACACCTGCAGCAAAAAGGTCTCTTGAAGCCGAGGCAAAACAGAATCTCCCGTACTGAAGCATCATCCCGTAGGCAAATCCAAACCAGATGTAAGCTACAAGGTACATGTAATATACATTTACCTTATAGTAGATAAGGCTGATAAGAATCATCATGCCTGTGACTATAAAAGCCCACATTTGATTCTTTTTTTCCGATGTATCTACTGTTGTTGTTTCCACAGACGTTTTCCCTCCTTATTAAGTATTTCTTAAATGAGAGTTATTTTTTTGGATTCTTTCTGAATGACCTCCCCCTTTCCTTATAAAATTTATGCAAATTAAATATCCTCTTTAAGTTTTGCGGCTGAACTTTCCAGGCGATATTAACATTTAACCCTATATTTGTGCATGTATATATACACAAAAATGTAATCAAAAATCAAGCTAAATTTACAATTTTAGATTTAAGCTTTTTATTTGCTTATAAAGACCATTAAATTGCCCCTGAAACAGGCTGAATTCTTATTTATATTCAATGCCTGCCGGGTTGATATATTCTTACACTGGTTCTATAACGGAATACCCCTTCAAATATATTAAATACACCGGAAAGGCGATAATCTGCCAACTCTTTCGCAATGCTTTCAGGCAAGGCATCGTTCGTATCATCTGATATTACCACTACTGCCGCATTCTCCTTCGAATATTTATCACCAGAATAATACCCGGGGTTTTTGTATTCCCATGTAAACCTCAAAGAAGATTTTTCAATCTTTTCAAATGGCTGATAAGAAATATTCTCATAGTTATAGAGGATATTTTTTTTTGTGAAATAGTCCAGTACAGGGACTGAGACAGACGGGTTGCTTACGGGATCAGCAGGCGACAGCGTAAAAATTTTGATGTTTGATTCCTCTATGGAGTCTAAAAACCTGCCTGCGTCTTTCAGATTCACGGCGCTTATTTTCTGCATAAACGGCAGATAACCAAAAAGCCCCACTACAACTGAAGAGATTACAATGCATAATGAAATGAATTTCACTGCCTCTTTTTTCTCAATCTGCACAAGCCCGTAAGAAGCCATCAGGCTCAACATCGGGAAGGCCATAATAATATAACGTATCCTCTTTATCTGAAACAGAACTATCAGCAGAACAAGCCATAGTATAATTAAATACTTTAAATCCTTTTTCCTTAAAGCAGCGTATGCAGAATACAACGCCGCTGCGGTAATCAAGGGATGTATCTGGAAAAAGAATGTCGAGAC
>JACRGY010000144.1 GCA_016212165.1 Nitrospirota bacterium | reverse complement strand
GCTTCTTCTACAGCATCTTCATAGGGGATAGATGCCTTTCCTGTATGTTTTTTGTAGTATACCATCCATATCCCATTTGATTTAACATGGTTCTTTTTGAGCCAGGCTCGCCACTCCTTTCGATTCTTAACATGCAATGTCTGGTCTGTATTCATTCTATTACCAACACTTTTTTAAAATCGCTGTTCTACTAAGAAACACTTTCGGCCCTTCAACGGCTGTAAATCCGGCATCCCGCGCTTTTCTGAGAGTTTCTTCAAATGCCGTCTTTGAGACATGGAATAACGGCTCTGCCATGAAAACCTGTCCGTTCGGCTTGAGTATTGATGCTATCTCATTAAAAAATTGTTCTTGATTGGGCACTTCGTGAACCAGATAGAACGCCAGGACAAAATCAACATTCGCAGACACGCCTATTTTGTTCTCTTCAGACTTATGCAGTGTGATACGTTCCTCAAGTTCCGTACCTTGAATCTTGGCTCTTAGCTTTTGCAGCATTCCTTCCTGCAAATCAGAAGCAATAACCCGGCCTGACTTGCCGACCATTTGAGCCAGGTCAATTGAGAAAAAGCCCGGGCCACAACCTATATCCAGAACAGTCATCCCTTCTTCAATATAGGGGCCCAGTATTTTCCGGGGGTTTTGCAGCCATCTTCGAATCCTATTGTCAAGAATCCCCGCTATTTCAACCGGGCATACACGATTTTTTTTACTGTTCACGATTCCTTTCTCCTTCGATTTTTCTTTACGTTCCAAATATCACTTTTCAGTATCTTCTTCGTAGTAAAAATATTTTACTTTTTTAAAAATTCTTCTATCACCGGACACAATTCGCTGCCTTTCTCTTCTTGCACAAAATGTCCCGTATCGTCATATTTTATTACTTTAGAATCAGAGAAAAGGCTTATCCATCTGTTTAGTTCCTGCTCTCTGAAAGCAATGTCTTTCATCCCCCATAAGATGAGAGATGGCTTGTCTTTTATTTTGTCCCTCTGCGACCAAAGAAAATCCAACCAATCACTGGAGTCTATAATACGTTTTGGGAATGTCCAGCAGCCTTTCCGTTCTTCAGGCTTTTCAAGCGCCTTGAAGTAATGCTGATGAGCTGATGCGGTAAGTTTTGCCGGCTCACCCATCGCCTTTTTCATTATGACCCTCACAAAAAAATTAAAGCGTTTGATCAAGAACCTGCCGATTGGTCCGCCCATAAATTTGCTAAACCTCTCATAATAAGGATCTCCCTTGACAGACCACATCCAGGTATTCATTATGATAAGCCGTTTCACATTTTCCGGTGAGTTAACAGCGTATGACAGGCCGATCGGCCCGCCCCAGTCCTGAACAACGAGAGTAATGCCCTTTAGATCCAACTTTTCGATTAGCAGTTTCAGATTTTTGGCATGGTCTTCAGGATAATATGACCAATTCCATGGTTTATCCGATAATCCAAATCCGATATGATCCACGGCTATGCAACGATAATTCTTTGAGAGACATTTAATCAGATACCTGTATAAAAAGGACCATGTGGGATTGCCGTGAACCATAACTATCGGCTCTCCGCTGCCTTCATCAACATAATGCATCTTCCCCATTTCAAGTTGAAGGAAATGGGGCTCAAACGGATACTCTTTTTTATCTATCCATCCGGATTCCTGCATGCAGACCTCCTGCTTTTTTCATAGATATTCTTTTCTCACAGGAGACCACGCATCAACCGCCCTGCATGATTTATTCCCTGTGAATGCAGCATGTTTGACATTTGCCGGAATAGCAATCACATCACCGGGTTTAAGAGTAATCTCCTTTCCTTCATAATAAAATGTTAATTCCCCCTCGATTATAAGCGTTATTTGTTCTGCCTCATGGGAGTGTTCAGGGAACTTTGTATGCGGCTTCATCTCGAAATACGTGAGCATCGCCTTCTCCAAACCTACGGCCCACATGCGGGCACCTTGAACACCCGCTTTCAAAGGCAGGTTGTCTTTTTGGTAAACTTTGATTGCACTCATCTTCCAACCCCTACCCATCTCTCCATGACATTCTCCTAACAAAATTTTTCTAAACCGCTTCTCTTGCCTTCAGCTCTTTTTCAATCTCCGCAACCCGCTCGTTCAGCATACTGCATTCTTCCTCGAATTCGATTTGCATGTTCTGCGCCTTTTCCGAGCCGATATGAACCGAAGTCTTCCCAAATGTGAATGAATGCATATCTTCGAGATCGCAGAGGTTGTCTTTGAGGCGCTTGAGTTCGGCCTTCAGTTCTTCTACTGTCATATCGCTCAGGTCGTTGTTCATTTTTTAATATCCTTTCAGTCCGGGCGCCGAGTAAATCAGCACCCCTTAACATTTCTTCTCAGCCACTCGGGTATTTTCGCTCCCTTTTGCTCTAACTTCCTAATCAGTTTCTCTCTCACGGAGGGTTTAACTCCTCCTCAAAGAAGTTTCTTATAACCCAATCTCAGGTTTATCGCCGCAAAGACGTAGATGAGTATAAGTATAAGAGATACCAGCAATAGAACTTTCATAACATCACCCCTTTCGTTAACTTTCTAAATATTATAGCCGTTCCAATTCCTCAGGTCATTAATTCCTTTGGTATTACTTCAATTATACTCATTGCTGAGTTTGTATTGGTTTTATTATTTATCCTCCAATGCTTGTTGAATGTCCTCAATTAAATCTTCCACGCTCTCGATACCAACAGATAGCCTTAACAAATTGCCTGAAATTCCGAGACGCTTTCTTACATCCCCCGACACCTTCTGGTGCGATGTTGTTGCAGGGTCGCATATGGTAGTATCCACTCCTCCGAGGCTTAGAGCCGGTTTGATGATTCTGAGTCGTCTCATGAAATCAATAGCAGTCCTATCTTTTAGTTCAAAGGAAAGCATGGCACCGAAACCGCTCATTTGACTGCTTGCTATTTTATATCCGGAGTGACTTTCGAGGCCGGGATAATTCACCATCGAAACTACGTGGTGTTTTTCGAGAAACCTAGCTATCCTCAATGCATTATGTGTCTGTCGTTCAACACGAATAGAAAGGGTTTTCAGGCTTCTTTCGAGCATGTAACAGCTCATCGCATTTAGGCTGCCCCCAAAATTCGCAGCAGTTTTTCTAATAATCGCTGCTATGTCCTTTCTGGCTACCGCAACACCGCAGTACAAATCGCTGTGTCCACCCAAATACTTGGTTCCGCTGTGAAGCACTACGTCAATGCCCAGCAGAAATGGGTTCTGATTTACTGGTGTTGCAAAGGTGTTGTCAATAACCGTTAGAATGCCTCTTTGTTTACCTATCCCGGCAACCCTGCGTATATCAACGACATTAAGCAGAGGATTGGTTGGACTCTCTATGTAGATCAACTTTGTATTTGTCTTAGTTGCTTTCTCAATCTCCTGTACTTCTCTGCCGGTTAAGGTAAAGGAGATACCGAGCTTGCCGAGGTGTTCTTCTACAAAGGCATGACTTCCGCCGTATATCTCATCCTGAACCACAGCGTGATCTCCGCTTTTTAGCAGGCTGAGCAGAACCGTACTTATTGCTGCCATACCCGAAGAAAAGACTATGCCGTCTTCTGCCCCCTCAAGTTCGCAAATTTTTTTTACGACTGCCTCTTGATTCGGCGTGTTGAAATATCTCTGATACAACCTGGTGTCAGTATCGAGATACTTGTATGCCGAGGAAGTAAATATGGGAGTATTTATTCCTCCTGTCTGTGCGTCGGGATAACCACCTGCATGAACGCATTTTGTGTCAATGTGCATTTTGTCCTCCTTTGACGGTTAATTTTATTTGCTATGAAGGGTTAATATTATTTCCTTCCTCCGTATATCGAGAATATGCCGTATTTGTAGAAGCAATCTACTTCCTGAAAGCCAATATCTTTTAAAGCATCCAACTGGTCATCCAGCGTATCAGGCTTGTTGTCCTTATTATCCTTATATCTGTGGATAATATCGTTGCTGATGCTATCTGATATCCCGGATTCGGCTTTTCTATCATCCATCCATTCCTGCCATAACTTCAGATACCACTGTTCAAGGCTCCCTGCCGGTGCGAGTATAACATCAACATTCAGGAAGAACCCTCCTGGGCGCAAATGGACATAAAGACTCTTAAACAACGATATCTTCCCTGCCATATCTAAATGGTGAACTGCCAGAGAAGAGACGATGAGATCAAAGTCCGGCTGCAAAATATCTTTCTTGATAATCTCCTGAAAGCTTGCGTTAATGAACCGGACATTTTTAAAATCTTTAAGCCTTTCCCTGGCTTTTCTCAGCATATCAGCAGAGCCGTCAACAAGCGTAGCTGATATAGCGTCATCAGCTTTCAAAAGCTCATGCGCAAGAATTCCATCCCCGCAGCCAAGATCGAGAATGCGGGCTGGCTTTCCTCTCAGGAAATGATTATAAAACGATACCAATAGCCCAAACATCCTCCTGCGCTCAACAATATAGATATCCGCCTTATCAATATACTGTTGGCTGAACCCGGCTTTAGCCCAGTTTGTTTGATTGAAGTCAGTCATAATATGGTCTCCTTATTTTTCTCCAAACGCAAAGAGCCTTTTAAAACCTAACTCTATGCCCTTTTCAGTTCTGTAATTTTCAAATTCCATTGCAAATGCATATTTAAACCGCTCTTGTTTATTTTCATTTAACGGCGCGAGAAATGGCCTCAGTCCAGCCGATACTCCCCAGTCAAGCACATCATTTATGCTTTCGAATAAGAGCACATATTCTTTATAAAATGTATCCACCTTTCCAAATCCCGCATCCTTAAGAAATCCTTCCATTTCCTCTTTCAGGGGAAATCTCCACGGTGACTCCATTTTTTTATATTTTGATTCAAGCCCGAGCGCAGAAATCGCGCTCCGGATATTATCCATCATCGCCCAGCAAAAATCCTTCGCTGGAAGCTGAACAGCAATCCTCCCGTCAGGTTTTAATGCTTTATAAGAGCGCGCAATTGCATCCGCCTGCTCCTTAATCCACTGGAATGCGGAGTTGGAATACACAAGGTCAAAGTCATTTTTAAATTTCATTTCCTGCGCTGCGATATTCAATAAAGCAATATTATCCGTTGAGGACGTTGCTTTTCTCGCCTTATTGAACATTTCCTGAGACGGGTCAATGCCCACGACTGTGCCTTTGTGCGCAAGGCGCGCAAGCTCGCATGTAAGCCTTCCTGTTCCGCAACCGATATCGAGTATCGAATCGCCTGCCTTTACAGAAGCCATTTCAATAAGCTCCCGGCCCGCATCAGTCTGCGGTGATTTTGCAGAGTCATACTTCTCAGCATCCCATCTCATGATACACCCCCAATAAATATAGATTTAGAACAATGTGCATGGTATTTGAGCGGTTTTGAATTCTGCCAGCTTTCAGGCGGGACAGAATTCACCTCGGAGGTCCCGATTTATCGGGGCCGAGAATGAGCGAGAATGCTTTGCACATTGTTATCTCCTCCATGAACTCAAAATAAAAAGGCCACGGGGTTTATTCCGTGGCCTTTGAAGTTTTTCTTATTATCCGACTACCAGTTAATAGAATCCCCCTTCAGCCACGGCACCTATGTGCCAGGCGTTCTTAAGGACGGCCTTATTAATCAGCATCAGATTGTAAAACATGCTTTAAATATACTCCGAGATTATTTTTGTGTCAAGTGGGGGAGAACTTCTGCACTAGAGAGGCCATCAAAAAACTAAAAATCCTCTCTGTCTCATATCCCTGTTATCATGATTTTCATCTTCTCAGGAAGCCTCTTTGAGCCTTCTCTGAGGGTAAGGCCTGATGCACTATCTTTAATCTTCATCAGAAAAGCGAATGCCTCATCAGGATTTGGCTTTGATATTTCCCTCAGGCACCAGCCGATTGCCTTTCTTATAAAGAATTCTTTTTCAGAGGTCATTTTTTCAGCAAATTTAAAGAAAAGCTTCTTATCTCCTTTGCCATGCCTGAAGAGAAGTATTTGTGATATAAGAGAGGCCCTCCTCATCCAGAAATTATCAGACCTGCTCCATTTCTTCAGATACGCAAATGCCCTCTTGTCCTTTTCGAGTACAGCGCCTGCAAGGTGAATGGATATATCATCAACAAGGTCCCATCCTGTTGATTGGGCAAGCATGGTTTCAAGCAAAGGCATTACTGAAAGATCAATATATTCCGGATAATACTGCAATATCCTTAAAGCGAGCTTTTTTTCATCATGATACTCTGAGTTCCAGAGCCTTTCTGTAAGTTTGATAATATATTCTTTACTGGCATCTTTATTTGATTTCCTAAATTCTTTGGCAATCTCTCCGGTTACAGGCAGGGAAACACCAAAAAATTTGAAAGGGCTTTTTAAATATCTCTTCGAATTTACTGCCCGATCCTTATTGGAATGTTTTTTAAGGGCATTCCTCAGAAGGACAAGCTGGTCATTTATAGCCTTATTCATTTATCCTTTGAATATGAAATAAACTGCTCCCATCAAGCATAAACCCGCCCAGAGGTAATTTAATCTTACAGGCTGGCCCATATAAAACACTGCAAAGGGTATGAAGACGGATAATGTTATGGCCTCCTGAAGTATCTTTAGCTGTGAAAGGTTGAATTCCGTATAGCCGATGCGGTTTGCAGGGACCTGAAGGAAATATTCAACAGAGGCAATGCTCCAGCTAGCAAGCGCAGCTATATACCATGACTTGTTGTTTAAATTTCTCAGGTGCGCATACCACGCAAATGTCATGAAGATATTTGACAGGAAAAGCAGCGCTGATGTTTTCAGAATAACCGGCATATTACCCCCAACTAAAAAAGAAACTTATTCTATTTTAACATAATTTTTTTCTGAGCAGTTGGCGGAGTCTCTCCCTCTTATTTTTGTATTCCATATTTGATTCAATCAAAGAAAAACCCAAAAAGATTTAGCATCAATCCTGAAAATCGCAGAGGGAAAATTGTGTTATAATTTCAGTAAGGTTACCCGGTGAACACAATCGAAAAGCTTAAAATCCTTTCTGAAGATTCGCAATATGACCTTGCATGCGCATGCGGCACAGGAAAGGATGACCACAGGAAAAGGGGGACTGAGGAGAAATGGCTCTATCCTGTTGCGCTTCCCCAGGGAGGTTATTCGATACTTCTTAAAACCCTTCTTTCAAATGCATGCAAAAACGACTGCAAATACTGTCCCCTGCGCTCTGATACGGATGTCAGGCGATGCACCCTCCAGCCCGAAGAAACAGCAAATATATTTATGGAATATGTGAGAAGAAAAAAAGTATTCGGCCTTTTCCTGAGTTCAGGCGTTATCGGCACTCCTGATAATACAATGGACAGAATCAATAGCGTCGCCCGCATCCTTAGATACAAAAATGGCTTCAAAGGCTATATCCATCTGAAAATAATTCCCGGCGCATCAGATGCAGCAATAGAAGATTCCTTTTCATTGGCATCAGCTGTTTCCCTGAATATCGAGACACCTGGCAAGGAGCGCTTTGACCTGCTTTCAGGAAAAAAGGATTATATGAATGATATCATCAGGCCGATGAAGTTCATGGCCGGGCTCAGGAAGCAGGGCGGGAGAGCAGAAAAGGTTAAATGCACAACCCAGTTCATTGTTGGCGCCTCTGACGAGACTGATTCAGAGATAATAGGATATATGTCAGGCATATACAATAAACTCAAATTCAACCGCGTATATTTTTCAGCATATCAGAAAAGCCTCGGCCACCCCGCTATCCCCGGCGAAAAGATGCCCCTCTCCAAACCCGAGAATATCTTTGCACGTGAGCACCGCCTGTATCAGGTTGATTTTCTCATGAGACGATACGGATTCAAAACAGGAGACATCATCCTTAACAGCAACGGCAATTTAAGCCTCGACAAAGACCCGAAGCAGCTATGGGCTGAGAGCCATCCTGAATTTTATCCTGTGAGAATCAACAGGGCTGACAGGGAGGCGCTCCTGCGGGTGCCTGGAATAGGGCCTGAGACTGTGTCAAGGATTATCAAGGCACGGCTCGGGCTCGAACAGAGGATAAGCCGTCTTGAGTATCTGGGAATAAGGGGGAAAAGGCTGGAAAAGATACAGGGCTACGCAACCTGTGATTGAATATAAAGAGAGCTGGAATTGTTTGATATAGAATCAGAGTGCGGGTTGTGGTAAGATTCGAAAGGACAATAAATATGCCGGAAAAGATACTGGAATCATTTAATGTGAAACATCTGTCAATCCTTGATGAAAAGGGGGATGACGATGAATCCCTCATGCCTTCCCTGTCAGATACTGATATAAAAATAATGTATGAGTTGCTTGTTCTTTCACGGACCTTTGACCATCAGGCGCTTAATCTTCAGAGGGAAGGCAGGATCGGCTCCTATGCGCCTATTTTAGGACAGGAGGCATCACAGATAGGCAGCGCTTTTGCCCTTGAGAAAACTGATTGGATATTTCCGTCATTCAGAGAGATAGGTGTTTATATAACAATGGGTTATCCATTGCATATGTTGTTCCAGTACTGGTCAGGAGATGAAAGAGGCGTTAAAACTCCTGAGGAGTTGAATATCTTTCCTGTCTGTGTGCCTGTAGGAACACAGGTGCCTCATGCTGCCGGTGCAGCGATGGCAATAAAATATAAAAATGAAAGAAAAGCAGTTGCAGCCTATTTCGGTGACGGAGGGACTTCAGAAGGAGATTTCCATGAAGGGATGAATATGGCAGGTGTATTTAAACTGCCTGTTGTTTTTATCTGCCAGAACAACCACTGGGCAATATCAGTTCCAAGAGAAAAGCAGACTGCATCAAAAACAATTGCTCAAAAGGCATTTGCATATGGGTTTGAGGGAATTCAGGTTGACGGAAATGATATCTTTGCTGTTTACAAAGCAACAAAGGACGCATTAGACAAGGCAAAAAAGGGTGACGGCCCGACACTTATAGAATGTTTTACATACAGGATGTCAGACCATACAACGTCTGATGATGCATCGCGATACAGATTTAAGGAAGAACTTGAGGCGTGGAAACCGAAAGACCCGATTCTCAGGCTGAAACTCTTTATGGAGAAAAAAGGATTGTGGACAGAGCAGTATCAGAAAGAAGTTGAAGGCAGAGCAAAAGAGGCGGTTGATGAAGCTGTGAAAAAAGAAGAGGCGATAGAGCATCCTGAGCCAAAGGATATGTTTACATTTACCCGTGAAAAACTTAGCCCGAGGCAGATGAGGCAGATAAGGGAGCTATGATAGGTAAGGCAGGATATGGTATTCGAGCGGTTTATTTTGCCGATATTCTAAAAACCACCCCTCTTAAATTCCCCCCTTGGCAAGGGGGGAACGAAAGGGGGGTGAGGCAAAATCCTCGGAGCGCAGCGAGAATGAGCGAGGATGCTATATCCTGCCTAATAACTACCAGGAAGATTTTTGGAATAATTTGATATGCCTAAATTAAACATGGTACAGGCGATAAACCTTGCATTGAAAGAAGAGATGCAGAGGGACAAGGATGTCTTGCTGCTCGGCGAGGACGTTGGCAAAGACGGCGGGGTATTCAGGGTTTCAGAGGGGCTGTTGGAACAGTTTGGCCCTGAGAGAGTCATAGATACTCCCCTGGCTGAGTCCGGCATTGTCGGCGCAGCAATCGGAATGGCTGTATACGGTTTAAGGCCTGTTGCGG
>JACRGY010000014.1 GCA_016212165.1 Nitrospirota bacterium | reverse complement strand
CTTTTTGGTTTTTGAGGAAGCACATACAGGACATTTTTTTGCTCATTTTACACTCCATTGTAAATTAGTGAACTTAACTCCCTGATAGTATTGCATTATTAGAGACTTTTAGACCCACTAATTTGTAATTATCCCTTATTTTCTTTTGTTCGGGCAGTAGGGGATTCAAATAAATTTTCTCTATAAGCATATCTAAATCGGCTTTAATTATAACCCCATCATCGCCAACTTGAAATTTTTTATTCGCCTCGCTTATTTCCCAGAAGATTAATCTATATTCTTTTTCATCTCTGTAGTAATGACTTTTATATTTAATAGGAGAATAAACATTGCCCAAATCTATTCTTTCTCTGTCGTAGTCAGTATACTCAATCATGGTACCTTCAATCACTTCATTGCAGCTATCAAATGATGCTACAAGTCTTTCGTATGTTGTTTGTATTGCGGTTTCCATTTGGGCATAGCATCGCCACATGAGATACGATTCGATGCTATTCATATGCCAACAGTTAATATGAAAATTATTTCTATGCTCATCATTGGCATTAACAAAGCCCTTTGCCGCACCGATATTTCCCTTGTGGAGATCTAAAGCCCACCTGAATAAATGGTTTTTACTTTGTTCGGTCAGGAGGCCTTCAAAACGATCGTCAAATTTCGATAACCTACGAAAGAAAAGACTACCGGTTTCTAAGAGTTCTTTTAATCTTTCAGAACCCATATACCGCCACATTTTTATGGTGGTATTCTCTGGTTGTGCAAGTAATGAATTCCTTTTAAACATATAGTTTTGTTTATTCCTTAGTATATTGTTTGAACCACTTTACCGCATCATCAAGAGAGGCTTTCCCCGTTGCCATTTTAAGTGTAAAGTCCTCAAGTTCTTCCTGCGATGTCTCAAGACTGTAGCCGTTTATGCGAAGGAAGAGTCCGGTAGATGAAATTGCTATCCGTTTGTTCCCGTCAATAAACGGATGGTTTTTTATAAGCGATTCCATGAGTGCTGCTGCCTTCTGGAAAATATCGGGATAGAGGTCTTCTCCTCCGAATGTTGCCATCGGCCTCGATACTGCTGACTGTAAAAGCCCCAAATCCCTTATCCCATGAGAGCCACCTGTCTCATCAATCAGCCTGCTATGGATGAAAAGCACCTGCTCGGCTGTAAGGTATTTCACTTCTTTGCAAGCGCTTTCAGGGCCGGGCGGTATTTTTCAATGAATTCATTCACCTGCGAAACGAATTCCCTGTCTATCCCCTTGGGATATTTTTTCTTTTTTACAGGCTCAAGGATAATCCTTTGGCCGGATTTATCCATCGTGATGTCCAACTCAGCGCCCGCAGAGAGCTTCAGTTTTTCAATCATCTCACGCGGGATTGACACTCCCTGGCTATTCCCTATAGAGCATAGTTTTCTGTGCATGGTTTTTCTCCTCTCATGTTATAACATGATTATAACAGAAAAGAAGCCGATTTGTTTGTGAATTTAAATGACTCAGGTTTTGTATGGCTGGTTGGGTATAGTATAATGAAACCTATGGATAACAAAACAGGCCTCAATCCTTTTTTTAAGCCCAAATCCATCGCCCTTATCGGCGCGGCGCATACTGAGGAAAAGCTCGGAGGCGTTATCCTGAAGAGCCTGCTTAAGTTCAAGGGAAAGATCTATCCTGTAAATCCGAAGTACAAAAAACTCATGGGGTTAAAGGCGTATCCTTCAGCAGGAGATATCCCCGAGGTTGAGCTTGCAATAATCATGAGGCCCGCCAAAGAAGTCCCTGCAATCCTCAACGAGCTTAAGGCTAAAACAAAGAGTATTCTTATAATGAGTTCGGGTTTTGCGGAGATAGGGGAAACAGGCCTTCAGGAAGAAGTTAAGAAAATCGGGAAGGAATCAGGATTCAGGATCGTGGGGCCTAATTGCATGGGACTTTATAACCCTTATCACAAGCTTGATACTTTTTTCCTGCCGCAGGAGAGGTTGAGGCGGCCGAGGTCAGGCAACGTCTCGATAGTTTCTCAGAGTGGGGCAATCTTAAGCTGCATTATGGAAGAGATAAGAAAGGCAAACACAGGCGTGTCTAAGATCATCGGTTACGGGAATGCGGCGGATGTGGATGAGTCTGATATATACGACTACCTTGCGAAAGATGAAAAGACCGATGTCGTCATCTCTTACATAGAGTCAGTAGGTGATGGGAGAAAGTTTGTCGAAAAGGCAAAAGCGCTTTCAAAGAAAAAGGCTCTGCTCGTGCTTAAATCAGGCAAGAGCCCTGGCGGAGAGATTGCGGCGTTCTCGCATACAGGAAGGCTTGCCGGAAGATATGAGGTATTCCGTTCTATACTGAGGCAATTCGGGATTCAGGAGGCAGATGATTTTGAGGAGCTTCTTGATGCAACAAAGGCGCTATCGTATCAGAGCGCAAAATGCAGAGATGCGAAGAAGGGATGCAACAGCGTTCTGATAATAACAAACGGCGGAGGTTCCGGTGTCCTTGCCGTTGATGAATGCATAAAACAGGGGATTGAGGTGCCGAAGATGTCCGCTGCCCACAAGGAAAGGTTAAGGAAGGTATTCCCTCCTTTTTATGGTATCAATAATCCTGTTGATCTCACTGCCCAGGTTAAGGACGAGGATTATGCCGCTGCTCTTCGTGAGCTAAAGGATGATTATGACGGGTTCTTGCTTATTGCGCTTCCTAATGTAGTGGGCATCACTGAAAAGCTCGGGAGAATGATGGAATATGCGGTGAGAGATTTAAATAAGCCGGTTGTTTTTTACGTGTCAGAGGGAGGCATATCAAAAAAATTGATTACCCTCCTTGAGAGAGCAAGGATACCCGTTTATCCTTCCCCTGAAAGGGCAGTGAGAGCAATCAGGGCGCTTTTGATACACACATAAGGTTTTTCCGTATCCTCACTCCCCTCCTTAGTTAAGGAGGGGAACAAGGGGTGGTTTGATTAGAATGAATTTCCTTTTCCCACTTACCACCCTGTCCTTCCTGCCTGCCGGCAGGCACGGCGGACACCCCTCCTAAAATAGGAGGGGAGCTACAAGAAGCTTTTACTTTACCCACTTACTTTAAGAAAGAAATTTTTTTAGCTGGTCTTGTTTTTTGTATTGAGTACCTTTATTATTATAAAAACAGCATCTGTATCACTTCATTAACAAATCGCAGAAAGGAGGTGTAACTTTTATGAAAAAGTTTTTGGGAGTAATTACCGTTCTCGCAGTTATTTTTGCCGCTGGTGCGGCGTTTTCAGGGCCCAAGGCGCCGGGTTTGGAAGGCGGGGGCAAAATTTCAATCTTTGTTCTGCTGGACAGGGGAATTACTGATGGCATGAACGCAAGACAGGAAAGGGCTCAAAACGACATTGGCGATTGGATGGGTAGCGACCTTGTCAGGATGCTCAATAAAGCCGGATATGAGGCAACTCTTATCCAGAAACAAAATGAGTACACTCCAGGAGCCGGGAAATATCTCCTTAAGGCCACTATTGTAAAATATGACTCCGGCAGCACAGCAGCGCGAGTAATAATTGGGTTTGGCGCCGGAGCTGCATCAATGGATATGCGCTATGAATTATCCGGCAAGGGAGAGTCTTTGCTGAAATACGATGATGGTGTGGGCTCGGGCAGAGACTGGAGAAACGTCGCAAGGAAACTTAACGAGAATGCCTTGAAGAGGGTCACAGAGAAGATGAATGAAATGCACAGGTAAGGCAGCTGAGACAGAATGATTTTAGAATGAAGAGCGATAGCAGTAAATAACTACTGCTATCGCTCTTTTTTTATCCTTTATGACATTTAGTGCAATCTGTTGCAGGCGAGGCTATGCTGCCGTTATGGCAGGCGCCGCAGAACTTCCCTTCGTTTATCTTATCCATCGGCATCTTGCCCTGGGTCTTCTTCATCGCAAACAACTTTGGATGACATTCGTCGCAGGGGAATGTGCCTGCATGGAACTTGTGGCTGAATGTTACCGGTCCCAGGCCTTCAACCTTATAAATGAGCTCCTTGTCAAATCCCTTCAAATCATGGCATTTAGTGCACTCTGAAGAAGCAAATGCCTTTTGCCCGTTATGGCAGGCGCCGCAGTATGCGCCGCTGTATATATCTTTCATGGTAATCTGGGCACTGCCGGCCTTCATTAAAAATACCCTCGGATGGCATTCTCTGCAGCTAACCTTCTTTGAATGTGCTTCATGGTTGAAGCGCGAAGGCATATTCGTTTTTTTAAAGGATATCACCTTGATATTGTGGCAACTGCTGCAAAGGCTCCGGTTAATAACCATGTGTTTATGGCCATAAAAATCATGGCACTGGTTGCAGTGGTAGCCGGTGTTGATGTGGATTTTATGGGAAAACACACCTTTTTTGGGAACTCCTGAAAATTTCTCATAAGAGTGGCACTTAAAGCACGGAAGGCTCCCGATTGCCTCATCTTTGGAGATAACCTTCTCAGGGGCTTTTTCGGCATGTCCCTTTTCTGCTTTATGGGAACAGCCGGGCGTCAGCGAGCTAATAATTAAAACTAATATCAGCCATCTCATTTATCAGCCCCTTTTTTATCGCCGAACTCGATCTCATATTCAAGCGGATGTTCGTGCTTCATCTGCTCCAAGGTAATCCTGCCTGTAATCCAGGTCATGCTCATCGGGAACTTGTCGTATCTCAGGTGTTCGTTGTAGAAGTGCCAGAACAATATGAACACTATTGCAAGCAGGGCCTCATCGCTGTGCATAATCGAAATTACTTCCCATATCCAGTTCACAGTAAACATCGGGAACAAAAAAGAGACCTGAACCGGAAATGCAAGGAAAAACCCCGATGCTCCGATAATACCCATGCCCCAAAAAACAGCCCAGTAATCAAATTTGTGTATGTAGCTGAACCTGCCGAATTTGGGTTTTTCTTTGCCCAGCCCGACAAAATAAAGGATGTTTTTAATGGCATCAAACACATCCTTTGGAAGCGGGATTATGGTTGTATTCATGCGGAGTTTCATCTTTCCTGTTGAGAGCATATATCCGAGATATATCACATGCCAGACAAAATCGAGCAGCATTGTAATGCCTGCTACACGGTGGATTATCCCTGCTGTCCTTGCGCCTCCCCACATGGTTATCCACCATCCCTGGTGTTCAACGGTTATCTCAGGATATTTTAAGGCCCACCCGGTAAAGGTGAGCAGCAAAAATGTGGTAAAAAGAATCACATGCTGAATCCTCTCAACAACATTAAACCGAAGATATTCTTTTGGAAGTTCATTATTCATGATGTTCCTCCTTACCCTTTTTAAGTACTTTGTCCCTGATTTCTGAAATTGCTTCGAGAATCACATGCCCAAAAATAAACGCAAAGACTGACAGCAGAAGGACTATCAATGCTTTTTCAAACCAATATGGGATTGGGTCGTCTTTCCCCAGAGGTTTGTGGGTGATTGCCGTAACGAACTTTTTGGTTGCGCCTTTATGGCACTTGCCGCAGGTCTGCGTCCTGTTGTCCCAGGCAACCGGAGACTTCGGGTCATCCCATTTTTTTATATCATGCGCATTGTGGCAGTTAACACACGTAGGTGCATTAGGATGCCCGATGATATACTTTTTACCGTGAAAGCTTTCATAATATCTGTCCAGTATATGTGTTCCAAAATCATATTTCTTTGCGATCGCTTCATTTTCATGACATTCGCCGCAGGTCTTAACAATATTCTTTTTGTTAACTAAAGAAGTTGCCGTGTTTTTAGGCGTGATGTAATGAGGAGACCCATGGCAGTCAGCGCAGAGGGCGCCGTCAGATTGCTTTTTGTCAAATACGTTTTTGCCATGTATACTTTCCTGTACAGCTTTATAAGCGTCCTCATGGCATTCTGCGCATGCAGCAAGGGCTACAGGATCAACCTTTGCCTTGTGTGCTATTTTGCTTGCAATGGCAGCAACATTTTTAGGGATATTTCCAGCCTTAGCCGGTTCGTGCGGGTTTGAAGAGAACTGTTTATGACAGGTCAAGCAATCAAAGCCGCCATGAACAGATCCGGCATACCGTTCCCCGTCCACATTTACATTAATCAGAGCGCCAGCCTCTGTCCGGATCTTGCCTTTCATTGCACTATGGCAGGCAAGACATGTAAAGGTTTCAGCACTTGCTGAACAGGTGAAACATAACAGAGGGAGCAAAATAAAAACTATCGGGAGCACCCTTCTCATGAAACCTCCTCCTTAAATTTAAGATATTTTTTGAAAGTGGGATAGAACTCTCTATCACTTTATTGCGTAACTATATTTTTTGTTTTGTTACGCAACGCTATATTTCATTTTGCACCAAGCTAATTATTATCTTAAAAGAGCAAGGTGCTGTCAAGGTTTTTTTATTGTACAAAAAAATTATACACAAAAAGATTTTTTTTTGAAACAAAAAAATAACTGCTGTCAAGCCAAAATAGAAATGTCCTGTTTCTACCAAAATAGAAATGTCCGGTTTTTATGCCGCCGCCTCGATTGGGTTTTCTCGGTGGTTATTGTGCCCCATAAACCCTCTTATATTGAACTTCTTCCATGGATGCTCTG
>JACRGY010000140.1 GCA_016212165.1 Nitrospirota bacterium | reverse complement strand
GTACTGAAGCAGGTGCCAGTCGAGGCTGTGGTCAAAGTCCCATTCATCCCACTGCCCGAATTCACTTCCCATAAAAAGCAGCTTCTTCCCCGGATGTCCGTACATAAAACCATACAGCAGTCTCAGATTTGCGAACTTCTGCCACATATCTCCGGGCATCTTGCCGAGCATTGAACTCTTCCCGTGCACCACCTCATCGTGGGAAAGAACCAGCATAAAATTTTCAGTAAAGGCATAAAGCAGGCTGAATGTGAGATTGCCGTGGTGATGCTTCCTGTAAACAGGGTCTTTTGAAAAATACTCAAGCATGTCATGCATCCATCCCATATTCCACTTAAGGCTGAAACCAAGCCCGCCGAGATGCACCGGCCTTGATACGCCTGTCCATGCAGTTGATTCCTCTGCAATTGTGAGGATGCCGGGATGATGCCGGTGAACAATTTCGTTAAAGCTTTTCAGAAAATCTATTGCCTCAAGGTTTTCCCTGCCTCCAAAAACATTGGGAACCCACTCGCCTTCTTTTTTTGAATAATCAAGGTAAATCATTGAAGCCACAGCATCAACACGCAAACCGTCTATGTGATATTTTTCGAGCCAGAAAAGCGCGCTTGATATCAGAAAATTCCTTACCTCATTTCTTCCGTAGTTGAATATCAGAGTGCCCCAGTCTTTGTGCTCGCTTTTCCTCGGGTCTTCATGTTCATAGAGCGCCGAGCCGTCAAAATATCCAAGGCCATGAGCATCTTTTGGGAAATGCGCGGGAACCCAGTCAAGGATAACGCCGATATTGTTCCGGTGGCATTTATCAATAAAATACATAAAGTCTTCAGGCGCTCCGTGCCTGCTTGTCGGAGCAAAATACCCTACTGTCTGATAACCCCACGAAGCGTCCAGCGGATGCTCTGTTACAGGCATGAGTTCAATATGGGTATATTCCATTTCCTTTACATAGCCGATCAGTTTATCAGCAAGCTCTCTGTAAGTGAGGAAACGGTTTTCTTCCTCCGGCACACGCATCCATGAGCCGAGGTGCGCCTCATAAACAGAGACAGGAGCTTCAAGCCAGTTTTTTCTTGAGCGCATTTCAAGCCATGCGCTGTCATTCCATCGGTATCTGTTTATGTCACATACGACAGATGCGCTTTTGGGCCTGGCCTCAAAATAAAACGCATAGGGGTCTGCCTTCAGAAAGGTCACACTACTGCCGGACTTTGATTTTATCTCAAACTTATAAACCTCCCCTTCATCAAGCCCCGGCACAAATATCTCCCAGACGCCTGATGAGCCAAGGACGCGCATCTGATGCCTTCTTCCGTCCCAGTTGTTGAAATCACCAACAACGCTGACCCGTTTCGCATTCGGCGCCCACACTGCAAAATGAATGCCTTTAATTCCGTTAACCTCCATAACATGGGAGCCGAGTTTTTCGTATTTCTTGTAGTGGCTTCCCTCGCCTATCAGATGGAGGTCAAAATCCGAAAGCACAGGCAGGAATGAATACGGGTCAAAAAATTCAGAGATGCGGTTACCGGATGTTTTTACCTTAAGTTTATATTGGAAAAAATCATTTCTATTTTCAAAGTCCTTCTGAAAAAAGCCTGCCTTATGGGTCTTTTCCATTTCATAGGATTTGTTTTTGCCGGCATCAACAACCCATGCCTTATCAGCCTCGGGCATGAATGCGCGGACTGTTATTGCCTTCTTGCCGTCAGTTCTTACTTCATGCATCCCCAGCGCCTGAAAGGGGTCCCAGTGCTCTGCTTTAATAATAAGTTTGATATGTTCTTTAAGCGTCACTTACTGCCTTCCCACCTTCTGTAAATCTCATGTTCCACTCCGACAGCGTCAAGGATTTTACCTGCCATGAAATCAACCATATCGTCAATCTTTTTGGGTTTGTGATAAAAGGCCAAAACAGGAGGCGCAATCTTCACCCCGATTCTTGAGAGCTTGAGCATGTTCTCAAGATGTATTGCGCTGAACGGCATTTCCCTCGGCGAAAGAAGCAGGGTCCTCCCCTCTTTTATCGTCACATCAGCAGCCCGCTCTATGAGGGTGTTTGCATAACCATTTGCAATGCCTGAAAGCGTCTTCATGGAACACGGCACAACGAGCATCCCGTCTGTTTTAAATGAACCGCTTGAAACCGGAGCGGCAAGGTCATACTCGCTGTGATAGTGGATTTGTTTTGAGTTGAAATGCTTTCTAATTTTTTTCTCAGTCTCCACACTTGTCTTTCCGCTAAAATCAATTCCTGTTTCTTCTTTTATTATTGAGAAAGACTGCGAAGAAATCAGCAGATGCACCTCGGATTTTTTTGCCAGTTCTTTAAGCGCCCGTATCCCGATTATGGAACCGCTTGCACCGCTTATGGCAAAAACATATTTCTTCATATAGAATCCTATTTGTCATTCCCGTGAAAACGGGAATCCAGTACTTCTGGTTTCTGGATTCCTGCTTGCGC
>JACRGY010000139.1 GCA_016212165.1 Nitrospirota bacterium | reverse complement strand
CAATACCACGAATTCATTAGATGGAATGTTTGCCCATTTGAAAGAACTCCTGCGAATCCATCGCGGTCTGAAACCTGATCTCAAGTACAGAATTGCACGTGCAATCCTTCAAAACAGACCCACTAATTTGTAATTATGCCAATAATAACTATTTTCACCTGAGCGATTATCTGACCCCTTCTAAGAAGGGTGTCAAAGGTATAATCCTCAATTTCTTTGCCTCTTACTGCAAGCCGTGCAAAAATGAACTTCCTGTACTGAACTCCCTTGTTGATGAATTTGGGAAAAAGGGGATTAAGATTGTGATAATAGGTTATGGCGAGGACTTTGACAAGATTAAGGAAATGCTGAATGAGATTAAGGTAGACAAGCCCATAATACTCAGCGATGTTTACAGCAGGATTGGTGCTAAGTATGGAGTTAATGGCCTGCCGCATACTGTTTTTATTGGTTCGGATGGTAAGGTGAAAGACATCATCAGAGGCGAACTGCCGAATATTGAGAAGGTGATAAGGGAAAAGGCAGGAAAATTTTTGAAATGATATTTTGTTGTCATTGCGAGGGTGAAACCCGTGGCAATCTTTACTTTGAGATTGCTTTCCGCCTCGGCGGATTCGCCTGAGGAGAACACTGCGTTTGTAATGACAGGACATAAAAAATGAGAGGTATTATGAGAACTTTTTTGATACTTTTTTTTGTCTTAATACTTGCTTCCCCCTCCTTTGCCTTGTTCATGACTGTTCCACCAAAGCAAGACGAGACAAAAGAATCTCCGGAGCCTGCTGAGACGAAACCTGCTGATGTAAAGCCTGTTAATACAAAACCTGCTGAAGAAAAAACGAAGCCGGTAAAACGCATTGATACCATGCTTGCTGTCTTTGACCTTGAGATATCCGACAAAGTAGACAAAGCCATTGTCCGTCCATTGTCAGAGAGCATTAGACGTGAGATAGTTATGTCAGGCAGATATGAGGTCATAGACCGAGGCAATATGAATAAGATACTTGGAGAGCAGAAATTTCAGCTTTCAGGATGCGCTTCCGGAGAGTGTATTGTTGAAGCAGGGCAGTTGCTCGGCGTTGGGAAGATTGTTACAGGCTCAATAGGCTTGGTTGGAAAGACATACTACCTGGCCCTTTCAGTCATAAATGTAGAGACAGGCAAGATCGAAAACAGCTCAGAGGATAAGTGCAAATGTGAGATTGATGATTTGATAGATTCAAGCAAGCGGCTTGTTAAGAGGCTGCTTGGCGAACAGGTAGCAACACCACAGACAACAGCCGAAACCCCAAAGCCTGCTGAAACAAAACAATCTCAACAACCCCCTTCAACCCCCTTTTCTAAGGGGGGATATACAGACTCTTCGGGCATCGAGATGGTCTATGTCAAAGGCGGGTGTTATCAGATGGGAGAAAGTTATAATGCACATGAAGTCTGCCTCGATGACTTTTATATTGGAAAATATGAAGTCACACAAGGCCAATGGAAGGCAATCATGGGCAATAACCCATCTTATTTTAAAGATTGCGGTGACAACTGCCCTGTTGAGCAAGTAAGTTGGAGTGATGCACAGGACTTTATAAGGAAATTTAACAATAAGTCTGGCAAAAACTACAGATTGCCTACAGAGGCAGAATGGGAATACAGCGCTCGGAGCGGAGGAAAGAACGAGAAATATTCAGGCACAAGCAACGAATCAGAGCTTGCAGATTATGCGTGGTATTATAAAAACTCAGGAAACAAGACGCATCCTGTCGGCCAGAAGAAACCAAATGGCCTTGGACTTTATGACATGAGCGGCAATGTATGGGAATGGGTGAATGACTGGTATGACAGCGATTATTTTAAGAATAGTCCTAAGAATAACCCAACAGGGCCTTCAAGCGGAAAAGATAGGGTTCTCCGCGGTGGTTCTTGGTTCGGCGATACGGGGTACTTGGTGGCGACGTACCGGTTCAGGTACGATCCTGCGGAACGGGGCATCGGCGACAGCTTCTTCTTCGACTACTTCCTCGGATTCCGTCTGGTGTCGCCCGCGCGATAATTTGCTGAATTCTGGATTTCTATTTTCTGATGGGGACGAAGCCCCTGTTTGAGATAAAAAATAAATATGACTAAAGGAGGATAGTTATGGATGAGAAAATGAGGGACGTAAAAGAGTATTTGCTCAAGAACATAACTGCCGAGACTGTTATATATGAAATGGTATCTGCCAAAATGCACAAATTTGCGGTAAGGAAGCCAAAAGTCACCCATTGGCTTTACATAAACAATGGGCTTACACAGGACAAGTCCTCTGCCCAACTTATTAGCCTTGTAAATAGTTATTCCGTAGTGTCAACCCTCAATTCTGCGACTGTGTCTGAAAGGTTCTATTTGGATAAAGACGGAATTTTACGTAAGGTCGATGAAAGCTTCGAGGATAGGGGCACGCCGGTGAGATAAAATTGACCAATGAGGAGACAGGACGCACTCAACATGGTAAACAGAGATTAAGGACTTATTAATAATGATACTGTTTGAACCATATATCCCAACACCGAGAGAGTCATATGAAGATGATCTCTGGATAAAAAGTGAATGTTACAGATTTTATGTAAGAGAAAGGCGACATAATTGTACTTTTCGCGAAATTATGAATTTATGGTTGCGAGTGCCATATTGTTGTACCTGTGCGGTATCAGAGCCTTTAACAGAGTACCGCGCTGCCGACATTACTGGCAGAAACTGGCGACGCGATGTAGCTTGGACACTGGGGAATGAGACTCTTGGAATCATAAAAAGGGAGCTTAGGCGGAATTCTGAATTCGCTCTGATTTGCAAACACTGTCGTACCGAGATCCGCCCTTGGAAAGGTGACGAAGTGTGGGTTGTAAATGATCATCTGGAGGAACATTATCGAATTCCGCTCGAAACGCCAGGCCGCAAGAGTGTGTCATCAAATGT
The DNA here is from genome assembly GCA_016212165.1 of Nitrospirota bacterium. Lineage (GTDB taxonomy): Bacteria > Nitrospirota > Thermodesulfovibrionia > Thermodesulfovibrionales > UBA1546 > SCSY01. The sequence goes on along the minus strand of JACRGY010000139.1, from coordinate 19,405 downwards.
TCGCAAAAAAATCATTGAACTTTATGACCGCGCTTGTTTTGGTTGTGGGGCAACAAGTACAACAAATAAAAAACTCCATATTGATCATATCCTACCTCAAAGCAAAGGGGGCGACTCCGCTTTTCGCAATCTTCAACCATTATGCAAAGACTGTGGCAATTTGAAAGGCGACGAGCTGCCAGAGGAAGTGAATGTTTACTCAGATATCTACTTCGGAGTGTATCCTTCGGACGGATATGCAGGATTATTTTGGTGAGGTCAATGGTGTTTAATGTTCGGTTGCGTCAATATGATAAATAGGGACAACAGCACCCATTAAAATCTGCCTGTTATCTTTTTTTCCCTTCACTCCGGCAGGTTGTAGGCCGGAACCCAAAAAATACTTGACATAAAACCCTTATTGTCATAAACTGAACATTAGTTCACATGAACAAGCGTTCAGGCATAAAATCAAAGAAGAGAATCCTTGATGCGGCGATGAAGGTGTTCGCCGAGTACGGCTATGCAAAGGCGAATATGAGGGTGATAGCAAAGGCCTCTGACATAAGCATCGGCGGCCTCTACCTTTATTTCAAGAACAAGGAAGACCTTTATCTCACCCTGATGAAAAGCAGGATGGGTGACTTTGCCGGCAAGACAATGGAATCGGTAAAAGATATCAATGACCCTGCAAAGGCTCTCGGCATCTTCATAGCGATGAGCCTTAATTATGCAAAAAATCATAAGGAGCTTATCCTCGTACAGGGGAGGGAGCACGGGTTTGCATTCGGCCTTGAGATGAAAAGAAAATTTTTCAGGAAGCAAAGAGGACTCATAGAGAGCATTATCAGGCAGGGAATTCAATCAGGTGTATTCAAAAAGGTGAATGTGCAGGAAACAGCCAGGATAATCTTCAGTGTCATAAGGGGTTTTATCCTTTCAATCGTAGTGGAGCCGGATTCACTTTTTTCGCCTGAGGAATGCAGTAATCTTATACTTAACGGACTTATAAGGAGGGATAAGAAGTGAGAATAGAAAGCAGAGAGCAGAGAGCAGGGGGCAGAGAGGAAAATACTTCAGGGAACTACCATGTTATTGGTATTTTATTGCTTCTTTTTTTAACCATTCTTTTTGCAAATTATGCCCATGCAGTTGAATACGGCCTTGATGACCTTTACAGGATTGCGCTGGAACGCTCTGAACGCATTAAGATATCCGAGGAGGATCTGTTTATTGCAGAAACAGGGAAGGACAAGGCGAGGTCCGTACTTTTGCCGAAGCTGTCCGCTTTCTGGAATTATACGAGGTATACCGAAGATAAATTCTCTTCCGCAGGGTCTGTTATTCAGCCCGAAGATGCTGAGTACTGGGGTGTCAGGCTTGACCAGTCGGTATCTTTGAGCGGCAGGGAAGCCACTGTCTTCAATATATCAAAAGAAAACATAGAGAAGAGCAGATATGATCTCGATTCAGTAAAGGAAGAGTATCTCCTTAGCGTTTCCTCTGCATATTATGATGTGTTGAGGGCAAAGAAGGCATTTGAGATTACGAGTTCGAATGTCGAGAGGTTAACCAAATACAGGGATGCTGCTGCTATCAGGCTTAAGGTCGGTGAGGTTACAAAGACCACGCTTCTCAGGGCAGAGGCAGAGTTATCCGGAGCGCAGTCAGAAGAGATAAAGGCAAGGAACGGGCTTCAGGTTGCGAAGGCTGTCCTTGCAAGGATTGCAGGAATAGATGGAAGTTATGACGTTAAGGAAACAGCAGACAGCAGCCAGTATGCGGCAGATGGCAAGCCTGGCCAGGCAATCGAAACCTTCAAACAGACAGCATTTTCAGAGAGGGTAGAGCTTAAAAGCCTTGAGCTCCAGAAAAAGATAGGAGAAGACCAGGTCAGATATACACAGGGCTCATATTGGCCAACCCTTTCTGTCGAGGGGGTCTATTCAAGAAAAAATGAGGACCCTAAATCAGTTGCTTATAATAGAGAAAGCGTATATGGCGGCGTTAAGCTTAATTTTGCATTTTTTGAGGGAGGCCTCAGAAGGGCAGAGGTACGGGAAGCAGAGTCAAAGCAGAGACAGGTTATGCTTGTTTATGAGGACAGGAAAAAATCAATCGGCATTGAAGTGGAAAATGCATATCTTGATCTCATAACCCAAAAAGGTATTACAGAGAAGTTTGAGGCGCAGGCCGTATATGCAGAGGACAATTATAAGGCTGTATCAAAACAGTTTGAATACGGCATTGCAAACAGCCTGGATGTTATGGACGCAAATACTCTGCTTGTTACTGCGCAGAGGCAGCTTGCAGATGCAAAATATAATTATCAGCTTTCTATTTTGAGATTAAAACGCGCAACAGGGATGCTGCTTAAATCAGTTATCAGTCCTCTCTCCTCGGCGAGTCGCCAGTGGCGACAGCCGTCGGTCGTCAGTCAGAATGAGGAAGGAAACATAAGATGAAAAAGCCTTCTTTTTTTGTTACAGCCTGCTGTCTGCTGTTTAGTCTTTATTGTTTACTGTTTTTGCCTGCCTGCAAGGGAAAAGAACAGCAGATGAAGAAACCGGCGGTGCCTGTGACTGTTGGTACAGTTGTTAAAAAAACAGTGCCTGTTCAAATACGTGCAATAGGAAATGTTGAAGCCTATTCAACTGTATCAATAAAAGCGCGGGTTGGCGGTGAGCTGGAGAAAGTATATTTCCGTGAGGGGCAGGATGTAAATAAAGGAGCGTTGCTCTTTACTATTGACCCGCGCACCTATAAAACAGAGCTTGCATCAGCCCAGGCTAACCTTGCAAGAGATACTGCCCTGGCTAAAAAGGCTGAGGAAGATGTTGTGAGGTATAAGGAGTTGTATAAAGAACAGCTTGTCAGCAGTTCACAATACGAGCAGATATTTGCAAATGCAGAGGCAATAAAGGCGACTTTAAAGGCCGATGCATCTGCTGTTGAAAATGCAGGGCTTCAACTCAGTTACTGCTCCATATACGCGCCTGTTTCTGGCAGGACAGGAAGCCTGCTGGTTAACCAGGGCAATGTGGTTAAGGCAAACGATGATAAACCTATGGTGGTTATCAATCAGATTCAGCCTGTATACGTGACTTTTTCTGTTCCCGAGCAATACCTGCACGAAATAAAAAGGCGTATGAAATCAGGCAATCTCTTAGTGGATATCTTTTTCTCAAAAGACGACAAGAACCCCTTTCACGGCGTATTGACCTTTGTGGACAACACTATTGACACTGCAACCGGAACAATTAAGCTGAAGGCAACCTTTGATAATAAGGATAAGGCCCTGTGGCCCGGACAATTTGTCACCGTCAGAATTACCCTTTCGACTATTCAGGATGCAATTGTTGTTTCTTCCCAGGCAGTCCAGACAGGACAGCAGGGGCAGTTCGTCTTTGTTGTGAAGGATGATACAGCAGAGCTTCGTCCGGTTACCGCGGGTATAACATACGAAGATGTAACTGTAATCGAAAAGGGACTGTCAGCAGGTGAGATAGTTGTCACTGATGGACAGATGCGCCTCATGCCTGGGGCCAAGGTCGAGATACGGAAACCGCAGGCAGCAGAGAGCAGGGAGCAGGGATCAGGGAGCAGAGAGCAAAGAGCAGGGAGCATAGCGCAACATCCGGAAGCTCCGGCAAAAGATAAGGCAAAGTGAACATATCTGAACTTTTCATAAAACGGCCTATAATGACCAGCCTTGTTATGCTGGCAGTGATGCTTTTCGGGGTCTTTGCATACAGGATTTTACCTGTCAATGACCTGCCTAACATTGATTTTCCCAGTATACAGGTGACTTCCAATCTGCCGGGAGCAAGCCCGGAGACGATGGCTTCTGCAGTTGCAACTCCGCTGGAACGCCAGTTTTCTACTATTGCAGGCCTTGATTCCATGAACTCAACCAACGGACAGGGGGTGTCGGTTATAACCCTCAAGTTTGCCCTGGAGCGCAATATTGATGCTGCTGCACAGGACGTTCAGGCAGCAATATCAAAGGCAGCGCGCCAGCTTCCGCAGGACATGCCGAGTCCTCCTTCATACCAGAAAGTAAACCCGGCTGACCAGCCTGTACTATATCTTGCACTCAATTCTCCGACTCTTCCTCTGTCGGATGTGAATGAGTTTGCCGACACCATAATTGCGCCGCGCATCTCAATGATCAGCGGTGTGGCCCAGGTGCAGGTCTATGGTTCCCAGAAGTATGCGGTACGGGTGCAGCTCGATCCTCAGAAACTTGCTAACCGTAAGATCGGAATAGATGAGGTTTCCTCAGCTCTGGCACGCTGGAATGTGAACATACCGACAGGCGGGCTTCAGGGAGACAGGCAGGCCTTTACAATACAGGCAACAGGCCAGCTTTATAATGCAGAGGCTTTTAAACCGATGATAGTGGCCTACCGGAATGGATCCCCGGTCCGTCTGCAATATATTGCCAAAGTTATGGACAGCGTTGAGAATGATAAGATTGCAGCATGGTACAACTCAGAGGGAAAGTCAACCCGTGCCATAGTTCTTGCAATTCAGCGTCAGCCCGGCACTAACACCATAGAAGTTGTAGACAGCATTAAACAGCAGATACCTAGTTTCCGTAGCCAGCTGCCGGGTAACGTTCAACTTAACATACTCTTTGACCGGACTGAATCTATCAGAGGTTCAGTAGCCGACGTTAAATTTACCCTGCTGCTTACTATATGCCTGGTTATTCTGGTAATCTTTCTTTTCCTTCGCAACCTCTCGGCCACAGTTATTCCAAGCCTTGCACTTCCGCTCTCTATAATCGGTACGTTTGCGGCAATGTACGGCCTTGGTTTTTCAGTCAACAATATAACACTTATGGCCCTTACCCTATCGGTCGGCTTTGTGGTGGACGACGCAATAGTTATGCTTGAAAACATAGTCCGCCACATGGAGCACGGAGAGAAGCCGATGGAGGCGGCCTTCAATGGCTCCAAGGAGATTGGATTTACTATTATATCGATGACTCTATCACTGGTCGCGGTCTTCATTCCTGTTCTTTTTATGGCAGGGATGCTTGGAAGAATGTTACATGAGTTTGCCGTGACCATCACGGTAGCTATCCTAATCTCGGGAGCTGTTTCACTTACATTGACACCTATGCTCTCCAGCCGTTTTCTCAAGCCGCATGCCGAAGAGCGTCATGGACCGCTGTACAATATAATGGAGAGGTTCTTTGACGGCATGCGCAATCTGTACGAACGGACTCTGAAGCGTGTGCTTGGCTACCGCCGTGGCGTGATGGTAATTACTGCGGTTATGACAGTGCTTACTGTCTGGCTTTTTACCAAGATGCCTACAGGTCTTCTTCCGTCTGATGACATAGGCGCCATATTCGCGATTACCGAAGGCGCACAAGGTATCTCGTTCGAGGACATGAAGCGGCACCAGCAGAAACTTGCTGATATAGTTCTTCAGGACCCGAATATTGAAGCTTTCATGTCGGCTGCTGGTGCGAGCGGATCACGCGTAGGCTCAAACAGCGGCTTTATGTTCATAAAGCTTAAGCCCCGCCACGAGCGCAAGCTGAATGCTGATCAGATAATTCAGGGGCTACGGCCTAAGGTGATGGGGGTTCCGGGTATCTTGATGTTCATGCAGAACCCTCCGCCTATTCGCCTCGAGGCTACGCTCTCAAAGGCACAATACCAGTTTGTTCTTCAGAGTCCGGATACAGACGAACTTTACAGACACGCTTCGAACTTCGAGATGAAATTGCGCGGGCTTCCGATGATTCAGGACGTAACCAGTGACCTGCAGATAAAGAATCCCCAGGTTAATCTGGAGATTGACAGGGATAGGGCTGCAGCCTTTGGTATAACTGCCCAGCAAATAGAGGATTCCCTCTACTCTGCATATGGAGCCCGTCAGGTCTCAACGATTTACTCTCCATCAAATCAGTACAAGGTGATTATGGAGCTTGAGCCACAATACCAGATGGACCCTTCGGCGCTAAGCATGCTCTACGTCCGCTCAAACACGAGTCAGTTGGTCCCGCTTTATTCGCTGGCTGCTATTACAAAGGGGCTTGGCCCTTTGTCTGTTAACCACCTTGGACAGATCAATGCCGTTACGGTCTCTTTTAATCTTAAGCCCGGCACTCCGCTTGGCGATGCGGTGAAAGCCGTAGAGAAGGAGGCAAAGGTCCTGCCTGCCGCCATTACTACAGGATTCCAGGGCACGGCACAGGTCTATCAGGCTTCCACCAAAGGGTTGGCTATGCTCCTGATACTTGCTATTGTTGTGATATATATCGTACTCGGCATCCTGTATGAGAGTTATATCCACCCTTTGACCATTCTCTCAGGCCTGCCGTCTGCTGGTTTCGGAGCTCTTCTCACTCTCTTGATATTCGGAAAGGACCTGAACCTGTACGCCTTCGTTGGGATTATCATGCTTGTTGGCATTGTGAAGAAAAATGCCATTATGATGATTGACTTTGCTTTGGAGTCCCAGAGAAATGAGGGAAAGAAACCGATGGACGCCATTTACGAAGGCGCTATTATCCGTTTCAGGCCTATTATGATGACCACGATGGCGGCATTGATGGGCACGCTGCCGATAGCCATTGGATTTGGTGCAGGAGCAGATTCACGGCGTTCTCTCGGCCTTGCTGTTGTCGGAGGTCTGGTTGTTTCACAGCTTCTGACCCTCTACATTACGCCGGTTGTTTATTATTATATGGACAGGATACAGGAAATGGTGAAGGGCTGGTTAGCAGGGCGTCGTGAAAGTAAGGAAGCCAGGGCGAAAGGCTGAAAATATATTTAAGGGTCATGAAATTTTGAAAGAGACAAGAGATAATATAAATATGAAAAAAATTGTAACGGTTATTGCATTTATATTGATTATATCCTCAGATGCAAAGGCAGATGAGGTTATAAAAAAGGGCGAATTGCTTGATATGGACAGGTGTATAGGAATTGCCTTAAAAAAACAACCGAACATTGTCGCGGCAAAAAGTACGGTAAATGTAAATCAGAGCAGGGTTGGACAGGCAAAAGCAAATTATTATCCGCAGGTAGATTTGACATCAGGCTACAGCAGGACATCTCCTGTATCTAGGACAGACCACAATTCCTCTGATCAATATACCGGCAGTGCAACTCTTAAACAGAATATATATGATTTTGGCAAGACTTCAACACAGGTGGACATCCAGAACCTTAATCTGGATTCATCAAAATCGGACTTAGCAAACGTAACGGCGCAGATAATTCTTAATGTAAAGCAGGCATACTATGGAGTATTACAGGCAAAAAAGAACAGGGATGTTGCAGATGAGACAGTCAAACAATTTCAGCTGCATCTTGAACAGGCAAAAGGATTTTATGAGGTGGGCACAAAACCTAAATTTGATGTGACCAAGGCCGGGGTAGATTTGAGCAATTCCAGGCTGAACCTTATCAAGGCGGAGAATAGCCTCAGGCTGGCAGTCGTAACACTTAATAATGCAATCGGGGCGCCTGATGCGCCTGAATATACAATCGAAGATAATCTTTCATTCCTGAAATCCGGGATTGTTTTTAATGAAGCCATCGAAAGGGCTTATAAAAACAGGCAGGACCTGACATCTCTGGTTTTTAAAAGGCAGGCAGCGGAGAAATCTGTCAAACTTGCAGAGGCTGGATATTATCCTGTCTTGACAGGTAATGCAGCCTATAACAGGTCCGGAGAGAAATTTCCACTCGGCGAGGGCTGGAACGCAGGAGTGGCGTTATCATTCCCCATATTCAGCGGTTTTCTTACAAAATATCAGGTAGAGGAGGCAAAGGCAAACCTTGATGTCCTTAAGGCAAATGAAGAGCTGTTGAAGCAGAATATTTTCCTTGAAGTCCAGCAGATTTATTTAAATCTCCATGAGGCGGAGGAAAGGATTCCGGTGGCAGAGCTTGCAGTAAAACAGGCCGAGGAAAACCTCGAACTTGCCAATGGCAGATATGCTGCAGGGGTAGGGCATCCAATCGAAGTTACCGACGCACAGGTGGGATTAATTAATTCAAAGTTATCACATATACAGGCACTTTATGACTACAAGGTTGCTCTTGCGAACCTTGAGAAAGCAATGGGGACAAAATGAAAAAGATACTGCTTGGAATTTTAATCGTAATTATTCTTGGCGTAGCCGCATTTATATTTTTCAGGAATAAAGATAGTGGGCTGAAGTACAGGACTGAAAAAATAACAAAGGGAGATATAGAGACAAATGTTACGGCAACAGGCGCTGTGAATGCAGTGACAACGGTATTGGTGGGCACGCAGGTTTCAGGGACAGTAAAAAACATCTACGTTGATTTCAATTCGCCTGTAAAAAAAGGGCAGTTGATAGCGCTGATAGACCCTTCAATATTTGAGACCCAGGTAGAGCAGGCAAGGGCTAATCTTTTTTCGGCCAAAGCCAATCTCGAAAAAGCAGAGGCTTCCCTGGTGGATGCAAAAAGGACATTTGAAAGGAATAAGCAGCTTTATTCAAAGAATCTTATCGCAAGGAGCGACGTTGATACTGCAGAGACAAATAATGAGACTGCAAAGGCACAGGTGAGCGCTGCAAAGGCACAGGTTGCCCAGACCGGGGCCGCATTGAAAAATTCACAGGCCAATCTCGGATATACAAGGATACTGTCGCCGGTTGACGGAGTTGTAATATCCAGGAACGTGGATGTCGGGCAGACTGTAGCAGCGAGTTTCCAGACACCTACGCTTTTTACAATAGCCCAGGACCTTACAAAGATGCAGATAAATACGAACGTGGGCGAGGCTGATATAGGCAGTATGAAAGTCGGGCTTGATGTTGAATTTACTGTAGACGCCTATCCTGATATTACCTTCAAGGGCAGGGTGTGGCAGGTCAGAAATGCTCCGATAACCATACAGAATGTCGTTACTTATGATGTGGTAATTAAGATGGATAATCCTGAGCTTAAGCTCAAGCCCGGAATGACTGCAAATGTATCCGTAATCGTAGCGACTAAAAAAGATGTTCTCAAGATACCTAATGCAGCCCTTCGGTTCAAACCTTCGGAAAAAGGCACAGGTGCTCCTGCTAAAGGAATGGGAGGGCCTGAGAAAAAAGGAGCCGGTGTCTGGATATTGGAAAATAATAAACCAAAACGCATAAAGGTTGTTGCAGGGGTAAGCGACGGAAACCATACTGAGCTTGTTTCAGGCGATATAAAGGTCGGAGACTCGACTCTACGAGAAGGGCAGGAAGTTATAGTTGAATCTCTTATTAAGCCAAAGGGGCAGACCTCGAACAACCGCAGCCCGAGGTTTTTCTAAAAATATGTCTCTTATCCAGGTAAACGGCATAAGCAAGGTTTACAGGCTGGGTGATATTGATTTAAAGGCGCTCTGCACAGTGTCTACAAAAATAGAAAGCGGAGAGTTTGTAGCCATAATGGGGCCGTCGGGTTCAGGGAAATCAACATTTATGAACATTCTCGGATGTCTGGATAAACCAACAACCGGGCAGTATATGCTGGAAGGTATAGACATTGGTAAGCTTGACAGGGACGAACTCGCCGGCATAAGAAACAAAAAAATAGGTTTTGTTTTTCAGGGATTCAACCTGCTGCCGAGAACATCAGCGCTTGAAAATGTAGAACTCCCTATGCTCTATGACGGTATCCCGGCCAAAGAAAGAAGTGAAAAGGCTGCCGGGGCGTTAAAAAATGTTGGTCTTGAAGGAAGAGGAGGGCATCATCCCAACCAGCTTTCAGGAGGCCAGCAGCAGAGGGTCGCTATTGCAAGGGCATTAGTGAATAATGCTCCTATAATCCTTGCGGACGAGCCTACCGGAAATCTTGATACCAAGACAAGCGCTGAGATAATGGAGCTTTTTGTAAAGCTGAACACAGAAGCAAACATTACGATAATAATCGTGACCCATGAGCATGACATAGCTGCATACAGCAAGAGGATAATAAGGTTCCTCGACGGATGTATTATAAGTGATGAGAGAAAGAAACATGATTAGAGATGTTATGAATAAATTCACTTTTGTGTCATTCCCGCTCGTCGGGAATCCCTCTGAAGACAAGGATATAAACAAGAAAGATTCCGAACAAGTCGGAATGACATATAATTTGGTGGAATCATGATTAACATACCATCAACAATAAAAATATCTTTAAGGGCATTAAGAGTGAACAAGATGCGCTCGGCATTGACAATGCTCGGTATTATTATCGGCGTCAGCGCTGTTATCGCCATGCTTGCAGTGGGCACAGGGGCAAGCAGGCAGATAGAGGAGCAGATGTCGAGCATGGGAAGCAATCTGCTTATAGTAGTTCCTGGAGCTACAACAGCTGGAGGAGTAAGAATGGGAGCAGGCACTCAGTCTACACTTACTCTTGCTGATGCAGAGGCGATAAAAAGGGAATGCCCCGCAGTAGAGGAGGTCGGCCCTAACCTGAACGGAGTTGCGCAGGTTGTTTACAGCAACATGAACTGGTCTACCGGCGTGGTTGGAACAACACCCGGCATGCTGATTGTGAGGGACTGGACCCTGTCATCGGGCAAGCCTTTTACAGAGCAGGATGTAAAGAGCGCAACAAAGGTGTGTTTGCTGGGACAGGTTGTTGCGGATAATCTTTTTGGCGATACAGACCCTGTCGGCAAAATTATCAGGATTAAAAATGTTCCTTTCACTGTGCTTGGCGTCCTTGGGAAAAAAGGCCAGTCAGCAACAGGCCAGGACCAGGACGATACGATTTATATCCCTGTAACAACTGCGCAAAAGAAAGTATTCGGTACAGCTTTCCCGGGCATGATTAGATCAATGATGGTAAAGGCAAAAGGCGCTGAATATCTGGCTGATGCCGAGAAACAGATAAACGAACTGCTCAGGCAGAGACACCGCATTGGGCCTAAACAGGATGCTGATTTTACCGTCAGAAACCTCACACAGATGATGCAGGCACGGGAAGAATCCACTAAGGTTATGACCCTGCTGCTCGGCGCAATTGCATCGGTCTCTTTGCTTGTCGGAGGAATAGGAATAATGAACATAATGCTGGTCTCTGTTACTGAAAGGACCAGGGAGATAGGCATAAGGATGGCGATAGGCGCAAAGACATGGGACATCAGGCTGCAATTCATAATCGAGGCGCTTACATTATCTTTAATCGGAGGCCTTGCAGGGATTATCATAGGCGTGACAGGCTCGGAGATACTGTCGGCTCTTTTTGGCTGGCCGACCATTGTGTCGCCGCTGTCAATCTTGATGTCCTTCAGTTTTTCAGGCCTGGTCGGGATATTTTTCGGATTTTATCCGGCATACAAGGCATCCCTGCTTAATCCGATAGATGCCTTGAGGTATGAATAAGATAGGTGAATGGGTGGTGAAAAACAATTATGGAGAACAAAATGGAAGAAATAAAAACAACGGCTCCTTCAAATCATAGGAAAAAAATGATGGCTGCTTTTATTTTTGCCGGTATTACATTGGCAGGCATCATCACCGGATTTTTTTATATCCAGTATAAGAAAACCCATATTGCAACCGATGATGCATTTGTGGACGGCAATGTGCACACTATTGCCTCAAAGGTGCATGGTACAGTTAAGAACATATATGTGAAGTCGAATCAGTTTGTAAAAAAAGGGGACGTTCTCCTGGAACTGGATTCTGCTGATTATGATGTAAAGATAAAAGAAATGCTGGCAGGACTTAATTCTGAAAAGGCAAAACTGCTGGAGGTTGAGGCCAGGATAGAGACCTCGAAAAAGCAGATTGCAGAGTTAAGCGCAAGGGCAAATGCAATAAAGGGCCTTTTTGAAGTCCAAGAGGCAAACCTTAAACAGGCTGAGTCTGATATGAAAAGGGCTGAAGGCCTTTATAAAGAGGATATAATCCCGAAGGAAAAATATGAAAAGACACAAACAAACTATATATCATCTCTGGCAATGGTAAAGGCAGCATCAGAGGGCCTGAAATATTCATCTCTTTCTGTCGAAACCCAGAGGTCGGCCTTAAAACAGGCAGAGGCAGGGAAGTTGGTATTAATGTCGTCTGTCAGGCAGAAAGAGGCTTTGCTGGATGCAGCACAGCTTAATTATGACTACACAAAGATTTATGCCACGGCAGACGGATACGTGACTAAGAAATCACTTGAACTGGGTAATCAGATTCAGGCCGGACAGCCTCTCATGGCAGTTGTGGCGCTGGAAGATGTTCACGTTATTGCGAATTATAAGGAAACACAGCTTGAGAGGGTAAAGGTTGGACAGAAGGTTGAGATTAAGGTGGATACATATTCAGGAAAGAAATTCAGCGGCAAGGTTGAAAGCATTATGGCGGGCACAGGCGCGGTCTTCTCTTTATTTCCGGCTGAGAATGCAACCGGAAATTTTGTTAAAGTGGTGCAGAGGATTCCGGTGAAGATAATCCTCGATAAAGGCACAGATCCCGAACATGTCCTTAGAATCGGGATGTCTGTTGAGCCGACGGTGATTGTTGAGAAATAAACTCATGATACATGATTCAAGATTCACGATGCATGATAAAAGCCATTTTTTAAAATCTTGCATCATGCATCATGTATCCTTTATATCATGTAAAAAATGAATAAATGGATAATTGCCTTAACAGTGATGCTTCCAACCCTTATCGAGATAATTGACACGTCTGTTGTCAATGTATCTTTAGACCACATCAGGGGGAGCCTTTCAGCAGGCATTGATGAATCTACCTGGACAATAACTTCTTATCTTGTTTCCAATGCAATCATAATTCCGATGACAGGATGGCTGAGCAGGCTGTTTGGAAGAAAAAGGTATCTCATATTTTCCATTTCATTGTTTACGGTGAGTTCCCTGCTCTGCGGCCTCTCATGGAACCTTCAGAGCCTTGTAATTTTCAGAATACTTCAGGGCATGGGTGGAGGAGCGCTGCAACCCATATCCCAGTCTGTCCTTCTTGAGACATTTCCACCGAAACAGCACGGCATGGCAATGGCAATATTCGGAGTCGGCATAATGTTCGGCCCTATAGTAGGCCCGCTGCTCGGAGGCTGGATTACCGACAACTGGTCCTGGCACTGGATATTTTTCATAAACATTCCGATAGGTTTTGTGTCAATCCTGATGGTTTTATTTTTTATAGTTGACCCGCCTTATATGAAAAAGATGAAGATGAAAATAGACTACTGGGGGCTTGCGTTTCTTGCAATAGGGCTTGGATGCCTTCAGATAGTGCTGGATAAGGGACAGACTGAGGACTGGTTTTCATCCGGTTTTATAACCTGGATGGCAATAATCTCTGTATCATCTCTTGTGCTTTTTATTATTATCGAGTTTTTTGCAGAACATCCGATAGTTAATCTTAAGACCTTCAAAAACCTTTCATTTACAACCGGCAACCTTGTAATGTTTTTTGCTTTTTTTAATCTCTTTGGAAGCATTGTTCTGCTGCCGATATATCTCCAGACCTTGATGGGCTATAATGCAACATTGGCTGGCATGGTGCTTGGGCCGGGAGGCATCGCGACACTCATTGCAATGCCTCTGGCAGGAAAGCTTATAACAAAAGTTAATCCAAAAGCCCTGCTTGCATTCGGATTAATTGTTTCTGGATATTCAACACATCTTATGTCTCAGTTCAACCTGCTCGCTGATTTTAATACCATTATCTGGCCGAGGATTGTGCTTGGAGTGGGCATGGGATTTCTATTTATCCCTCTTACAACTATGACTATGTCGAGTGTAAGAAAAGAGGACATGGCTAATGCCTCAGGGATTTATAATCTTCTTCGAAACCTGGGCGGAAGTTTCGGCGTTGCGTTTGTTACCACAATGATTGCAAGGCGCGCCCAGTTTCATCAGGTCCGCCTTGTGGAACACCTGACGCCATTTGATTCAAATTATCAGGCTGCAACAGCGAATGCCTCTCATCTGTTGCAGTCTAAGGGCATGTCTGCGGCTGCTTCGCAGCAGGTAGGGCTTAGCGCTATCTACGGACAGTTTCTGAGACAGGCATCAATGATGTCGTTCAATGATGCGTTCTATCTGCTGAGCATATTCCTGATTCTTATCCTTCCGCTTGTTTTCCTGATGAAAAAAAGCAAGGGTGAGGCGCAGGCAGAGATGCATTGATTCGGGTTATTTTATGGTAAAGTAAATCAATGGAAAAGGTTGCTACGATTTGCCCCTACTGCGGATGCGGATGCGGTCTTTATCTGCATGTTGAAGAAAACAGCATAGCCGGCGTTTCCCCTATGAAGCATCATCCCGTTAACAAAGGCTCTCTTTGTGTTAAAGGCTGGAATGCTTTTGAATTCGTACAGCATCCTGAACGGCTCAGGTATCCGCTTGTAAAGGAAAAAGGCGCCTTCAGGAAAACCCCATGGGATGAGGCCATAAATTTAATAGCAGGAAGGCTCGCGGGAATTAAAGAAAAATACGGCCCTGATTCAATAGCATTGCTGAGTTCCGCCAAATGCACAAATGAAGAGAATTTTGTGCTCATGAAATTCGCAAGAGCTGTTATCGGCACTAATAATATTGACCACTGCGCGCGTCTCTGACACAGCACCACTGTGGCCGGTCTGGCCTCAGCATTCGGTTCCGGGGCCATGACAAATTCAATAGAAGAGATAGATAATGCAAGGGTACTGTTTGTCATTGGGTCCAATACCACGGAGCAGCATCCCATGATAGGCATGCACATGCTCGACGCTGTTGATAAGGGAGCGACACTTATTGTTGCGGACCCGAGGCAGACACAGATTGCAAAATTTGCCCGGATACACTTAAGGCATAAAAGCGGCACTGATGTGGCATTACTGAACGGCATCATGAATGTAATCATTAAGGAAGGCCTGGTTGATATCAATTTTGTAAAGAGAAGGACTGAAAATTTTGATGAGTTCGAAAAAATAGTGATGGGATATTCTCCTGAAGCCGCTGAAAAGATAACAGGCGTTTCTGCCAATGACATAAAAAGAGTTGCAAGGCTTTATGCAACAGAAAAAAGGTCAATGCTTTTTTATTCCATGGGTATTACGCAGCATGTCACGGGTGTTGATAATGTGCGCTCATGCGCCAACCTGGTAATGCTTACGGCGCATATAGGCCAGCCCATGACCGGGCTGAATCCTTTGCGCGGGCAGAATAATGTGCAGGGCGCATGTGATATGGGCGCATTGCCTGAGGTGTATTCAGGATATCAGAAAGTGTCTGATGTTAAGGCAAGAAGAAAGTTTGAAAGCGCATGGGGAAGAAAACTTCCTGCCAAACCCGGCCTGGCCCTTACCGAGATGTTTGACTCGGTTCTCGACGGTAAAATTAAGGCAATGTATATAATGGGGGAAAATCCAATTATTTCAGACCCGGGAGCAGTTCATGTAAAAGAGGCCCTTAAAAAACTTGATTTCCTTGTTGTGCAGGACATATTCATGTCTGAAACTGCTGAGCTTGCGGATGTTGTGCTTCCTGCTGTCAGCTTTGCGGAAAAAGACGGGACTTTTACAAATACAGAAAGAAGGGTGCAGAAACTCAGAAAGGCTATTCGTCCGATGTACGGCGCTATGCCGGACTGGAAGATTATAGGTGAGATTTCCGGAAAAATGGGGTACGACATGGGTTACAGGGCAACTCATGAAATAATGGAGGAAGCAGCCCTCCTGACGCCTGCTTACGGAGGGATACTCCATCACAGGCTGGATGATTTCGGGCTTCAGTGGCCGTGTCCTGATATAAACCATAATGGTACGCCTTTTCTGCACAGGAAAAAATTTACCAAAGGCCTTGGAACCTTTAACCCGATAGATTTTGTTCCTCCTTCAGAGCCTGTGGACGATGAATATCCGTTTATCCTCACAACAGGGAGGATTTATTTCCGTTATCATACTGCAACTATGTGCGGAAGGACTTCCACTCTTAAGAGAGAGGAACCCGAGTGCTTTATTGAGGTAAATCATAAAGACGCCGGGAAACTTGGAATAAGAAACCATAACAAGGTAAAAGTTTTATCGAGGCGCGGAGAGATAGTTGTCAATGCATTGGTTACGGATAAAACACCTGAAGGCATTGTTTTTATTCCGTTTCATTTCCGCGAGGCAGCCGTTAACTTGATAACCAATACTGCAGTTGACCCTGTAGCAAAAATCCCTGAATTTAAAGTATGCGCAGTGAAGATTGTTCCTTTGGCCCCGAAGCCGGGTACGAGACAGGCTGTCCCTTACGATAAAAAGAACGATATTAAAATCCTTTTGGACCTTTATGAAGAGCCGGAGGCCGAACATGAAGGGTGATTTTGTATTAAACAAGGCGCATCTTTCATACTGGCTGAGGCAGCTCCGGAAGGAATCCGACCTGATAGCCCCTCTGAGGTCTGTAGACGGCGACATAATCCTGAGTTCTGTTACAGGCATTCATGAGATTGAACTTGATTGCCCGGCAAACATTCCTTCTCCGAAAGAATTTATATTTCCGCAAAAAGAAGAGATGTTTAAATTCTCAGGCAAGGGCGTTGATGCCTTAAACAACAGCAGGAAAAGGGTTATTTTCGGGGTAAGGTCCTGCGATATGTCAGCCGTAGCTTTGCTGGACAGATTCTACGGGGGGTTGTTTGAAGACAGTTTTTACGTGAAGCGAAGAAGAAATACGGTTTTTATATCAATAGTGTGCAATAATCCTGACCCAACGTGTTTTTGCACAGGGCTTGGCACCGGGCCGTATCTCAAGGCTGGTTTTGACATACAGCTTACCGACCTTGGAGACAGGTATCTTGTGCAGGTGGGTTCAAAGGAAGGACAGTCATTGATAAAAAATTTCAGGCATCTTTTCCAGATGCCCCAAAAGCTGGATTATGACGACCAGTATGAGGCGAACCTGAGTTCCCAGTCGAAATTCGAAAAGAGGATAACACTGGAAAATGTCAGACAGAAGATATTGGCAGGAAAGGTTGATGATTCTTTCTGGGAATCTGTTGCTCTCAGGTGCTTTGAATGCGGGGGCTGTGTTTATGAGTGCCCTTTATGCACCTGTTTCAATGTGATTGACTGGAAGGAGACACCGGACAAGGGCGTGAGGATGCGTTTATGGGACACGTGCATGTTCAAGGGGTTTACGAAGATGGCGGGAAATATTCTGCCTGCAGAAAAAAAGATTATGCGTACAAAACGCTGGTATTTTCATAAGCTCCTGTATTATCCTGAGCAGTTCGGCAAGTTCGGCTGCGTAGGGTGCGGCAGGTGCACAATAACCTGTCCGGGCAGGATTGATATGGCAACAATAGCAAATAAACTGGATTAAAATGGATTTAATTATTACTATGGCAGGATATAATATTTTCGCTCATTCTCGCTGCGCTCCGAGGATTTTGCCTCTACCCCCCTTAAATTCCCCCCTTGGTAAGGGGGGACATAGAGGGGTGGACTATCGGCAAAATAAACCGCTCAAATACAATATCCTGCCTAAGGTGAAGTGTCATGTCTAAGAATAAAAACTCAAAAAATCACAAAGGAATATATCTGCCGATGCAGGTAAGGGTGCTTGATGTTATTGACCTGACATCTGACACAAAACTTTACAGGCTCGAAAAGCCCAAAGGGTTTTTTTACAATCCGGGCCAGTTTCTTATGGCCTCTGTATGGGGCGCCGGTGAAGTTCCTATTTCGGTTACATCAACATCCGAACTCCATGACGATATAGAACTCTGCGTAAGAAAGGTCGGGGCTGTCACTTCTGCAATACACGAGTTAAAGCCCGGCGATTATATCGGTATTCGCGGCCCGCTGGGAAACGGGTTCCATTTTGAAGAGGCCTACGGTAAGGACATACTTTTTGTCGCAGGCGGGATAGGGATTGCGCCTTTAAGGTCATTAATTAATCTTGTTATGAACCAAAAGAAAAAATTCGGCAAGACATCTTTGGTCTATGGTTCGAGAAACCCTGCCGAGGTGCTGTTTGTTCCTGAAATAATTAAATGGAAAGCTGAGGGGATGGACGCTATTGTCACAGTTGATGTGAAGAATGAGGAATGTGAATATTGCACTGGGATTGTGACCGAGCATCTTGCCAGGCAAAAGATTTCCTTTAAGACAGGACATTCATATATATGCGGGCCTCATGTTATGATAAAGTCCGTTATGAGGGACCTTTCATTAATGGGCATGCCTCCGGACAATATCATCACGACCATGGAGGCGCACATGAAATGCGGTGTGGGCAAATGCGGCCACTGCTATGCTGACGGAAGATACATCTGCACAGACGGCCCTGTATTTTCATACAAGGCAATAAAAAAATATAATCTTAATAATAATCCTTAATGGCGTTTTGATGCTCTCCCGGGTTATTATTGCGGGGGACCAAGTTTAAAAAAACCAGGGCTGATTTTAATTATTAATGAAAAATACTTTTGTTGAAAAACGTTATTCAGAGGCCACAAGAAAGCTCCATCTGCCCTGTCCGCACAGTGAAGTGACAGGCATCAATATACATGTGGTGCTGAAAAACGGCGTCTGTTACCGGTCGGACGTCTGCATGGTCATCAAATGCAAATATAACCGCATTCAGTCGGATGTAAAGTCGCTGCTTTCGCTGGTATGGTGAGCAGGCAGTCTGCAGACTTTTGAACTTTTGCTTTTACTTGACCCCTTGAACCCTTGACCCCTTGCAGTTTAGGCTTCCCAACTTGCTTGCTTCCAAGCTGTTTTTCTAATATCCCTATTCATATAAGCTCCTGTTGCAATAAAATCTATTTATATGATAGCTTCTATTGATGAAAGAAAATAGGCGCCATAAAAGAATCCCCGTAGCAGGCGTTTACGGGAAAATATTCAAGACCTTTTTGAATGTAGAACTGCTGAACCTGAGCATAGGGGGCGTTGCAATAAAACTTAACAATAGTCTCAGCATAGGCAAGGAATATACCATACAGCTTATGGACAAAGGTAAACCGATAGAGCTTAAAGGCACGGTTACATGGTGTGTTATGAAAGAATCCGGCAAGGACTTTCTTGACAAATCAGTAAATGTTTATCATGCAGGCATAAAATTAGATGACATCTTTACTGATAAAACATCTTCCCTTTTCGATTTTATAGAGGCCAATAAAAGCATGCCTAGCAAAGTGAGGCTCAGGGGCATGAGGGTTGCAATCAAATCAAATAAAAATGCCATACTCTGTGAGCCCTCGGGATACAAGGTCAAAACCATAAGTCCTTTCGGCATGTTGATAGAGACCACGCAGATGATGAATCCTGAAGAAAGATTTCCAATGGAACTGTTCCTCAAAGACATTTCGCCTTTCAAAACCCGGTTGCATGAGATGCATGAAGATGCTTTAATTAAGGATATTCTGGGATAATTACAAATTAGTGGGTCTAAAAGTCTCTAATAATGCAATACTATCAGGGAGTTAAGTTCACTAATTTACAATGGAGTGTAAAAT
>JACRGY010000141.1 GCA_016212165.1 Nitrospirota bacterium | reverse complement strand
TAAAAAAATTTCTCACTTCTCACTTCTCACTTCTCGCTTTTGACTTAATTATCTCAAACCCTCCTTATATAAAAACTGCGGATATAAAAACCCTTCAGCCTGAGGTAAAAGACTGGGAGCCTGTGATAGCCCTTGACGGCGGAGAGGATGGGCTTGATGTATATAGGGAGTTAATACCTGTGGCAAAGGTATTTCTAAAAGATAATGGAATACTCATGCTTGAAATGGATTTAGGTCAGGCAGGCGAGATTACCAGGATGCTTAAATTCTCAGGCTACACAGAAATAGAAATTATAAAAGACTATGCTGGAATAGAGAGAGTAGCAAAGGCTAAAAAGAAGACATGCAATTAAAAAAGTCGGAGATTTGTGGATAAGTTATTAATTGAAGGCGGAGTAAAGCTCAAAGGCGAGGTATTAATAGGAGGCGCAAAAAACGCAGCCCTTCCCATCATGACAGCCTCACTCCTTTCCTCTGGAGAAAATATCATATCTAATATTCCTCACCTAAAAGACATCGCAACAATGGGAGCATTGCTTAAACAGCTTGGTGTTGATTTTCATATTGAAAACGGCAAAGTATCGCTTAACACAGAAAAAATAACCTCAATAGAAGCGCCTTATTCGCTTGTGAAGACAATGCGAGCATCTGTGCTTGTCCTTGGACCGTTGGTTGCAAGAATGGGTACGGCAAAGGTTTCACTTCCGGGCGGCTGTGCTATCGGTGCAAGACCAATAAATCTGCATCTTATGGGGCTTAAAAAAATGGGGGCAGAGGTAGACCTCAGAGAAGGATATGCCGTGGTCAGGGCAAAGAAGCTTAAAGGTGCATCTATTTATTTTGACATACCTACTGTTACAGGCACAGAAAACCTTATGATGGCAGCCGTGCTTGCTGACGGCATCACCATACTTGAGAATGCAGCCATGGAGCCTGAGGTTGTTGATCTGGCAAATGCCTTAATCTCAATGGGCGCAAATATTGAAGGTGCAGGCACGAGTGTTATTAAGCTAAAGGGAGTGAATAGCCTCAGGCCTGTTAACCATAGCATAATACCTGACAGGATAGAGACTGGAACATTCATGATTGCTGCCGGCATAACAGGCGGCGAGATAAAGATCAAAGGTTGTAATTTTTCCCACTTGGACTCAATAGTTATAAAGCTTAAAGAAGCAGGGCTTACTATTGACAAAGAGGACGACGGAGTAATAGTCAAAGGTCCTGAAAGATTAAGTTCTGTGGATGTAAAGACCATGCCTTACCCCGGATTTGCAACTGACATGCAGGCGCAGTTCATGGCTTTAATGAGTATTGCAGACGGCACAAGCCTTATAACAGAAAGCATATTTGAAAACAGATTCATGCATGTTGCAGAGTTAAAAAGAATGGGCGCTGATATAAAAGTACAGGGCTCTTTAGCTACTGTTAAAGGCGTTGCATCTCTTATAGGCGCCCCTGTTATGGCAACTGATTTAAGGGCTTCTGCCTCGCTTGTACTTGCAGGACTTGCTGCAAAAGGCACTACAATTGTTGAGAGGGTTTATCACCTTGACAGGGGCTACGAAAAAATAGAGGAAAAGCTCACACCTTTAGGGGCAAAGATAAAAAGGGTGAAGTAAACCCCGTTAGAAATAAAATTTCTAACGGGGAGAATTAAACCTCTATCTCCTCTCCTCTTTCTGGCACGCGGGCAGAAAATCCAAAATTCTCTCTAACTTTTTCTTCAAATTCCCTTGAGACATCTTCTTCGCCGTGGACTATGATGACAGAAGGCTTATTCTTAAACGCCCTGAGCCATTCTAAAAGCCCTTCCTGGTCTGCATGGGCTGAAAAGCCGCCGATTGTGTATATCTCTGCCTTTACTGCTATGTCTTCGCCAAGGACATGAACTGTCTTTGCGCCTTCAATAATCCTTCTGCCGAGAGTGCCTCTTGCCTGAAAGCCGGTGAATACCATACTGCACTCAGAGCGCCAGAGATTATGCTTAAAGTGATGCCTTATCCTCCCGCCTTCGCACATGCCGCTTCCCGCAATTATAACTGCGCCTGACTTTATCCTGTTTATCCTCTGGGACTCTTCTACGGATGTGGTAAAGTGAAGCCTGATTGCCGCTGACTTTTGTGTCTGAAACATCTTCATAGCCTCTTCATCAAAACACTCAGGATGGGCAAGGTATATTTTTGTTGCCTCTTCTGCAAGTGGGCTGTCTACATATACATTAAAAGGGCTGAGCCGCTTTTCTCTAACGAGTTTGTTCAGCGTATACAAAATATCCTGTGTCCTTCCTACGGCAAACGCAGGGATGAGGACATTGCCTCCGCGCTTGAAAGTTACCTTTATTGCCTCAGTAAACTCACCAATGCTTTCCTCAGTCCCTTTATGAAGCCTATTTCCGTAAGTTGACTCTATAACTACATAATCTGCAGCTTCTACGTCTTGAGGGTCGTTGATTATCGGATTGCCTTTCTTCCCAATATCTCCTGAGAATACGATTCTTTTTTCCACCGGGCTGTCCTGATACCAAATTTCCAATGTGCTTGAGCCAAGTATATGTCCTGCATCTATAAATCTGTATTTTATGCCTTTACCAAGACGTTCAATGTTTCCATAAGAC
>JACRGY010000143.1 GCA_016212165.1 Nitrospirota bacterium | reverse complement strand
TTGAAAAAAAGAGATTAGCGCTCGCAAAAAAACTCGGCGCATCAGTTGCAGCCGCTCCCGGCAAAATCGCAAATGCAATAAACAAATTCACAGCCGGATTAGGCGTGGATTAAGTATTTGAATGCACAGGCCAGCCTTCTGTTTGGGAGCAGTCTGTTGGTTATCTGAGAAGAGGAGGAACTGTTATCATGTTTGGCGGGTGCAAGTCAGGAACTACTGTAACGTATAACACGGCAAGGCTTCATTATGATGAATTGACACTCAAAGGTGTTTTTCATTTCACGCCGGATGACGTAAAAGAGGCATATAGCCTCTTGAAGTCAGGAAAGATAAATGTTTTAAAGCTCATCTCAGGTAAATATCCATTAAAAAACACCGCAAAGGCATTTCTAAAATTAAAAAAAGGCGAAGGTATAAAATATGCGATTATTCCGTAAACAGAAAGCTGTCAGCTGTCAGCTATCAGTTAAATGAAAGCCGCAAAACTTTACAGCTTCACTGACATAAGAATAGAGGACATCCCTGTCCCTGAAATCGGGCCAAGGGATGCCCTCCTTAAGACAAAGGCCTGCGGCATATGCTCAGGCGATGTAATGCCGTGGTACATAGAAAAAAAAGCTCCGGTTGTAATAGGCCATGAACCTGCGGGAGAAATAGTTGCAATAGGCAAAGAAGTTACAACAGTTAAATCAGGCGACAGGGTCTTTACGCATCACCATGCGCCTTGTTTTACATGCAGGTTTTGCAGGCGCGGAGATTATGTCCAGTGCGAGATATGGAGAAAGACAAATATAATCCCTGGAGGCATTTCAGAATATATCCTCATACCGCATATAAATCTTGAAAACGATACATTAACGCTTCCCGGTTCCCTGAGTTATGAAGACGGCACTTTGATAGAGCCAACTGCGTGCGTCGTTAAAGCCCTGAAAAGGGTTTCTATAATGCGCGGAGACACTGTCCTTGTCATCGGGCTTGGCATTATGGGACAGTTGAATATACTTCTTGCAAGAAAGTACGCCGCAGGAAAAATCATTGCTGCTGACATGGTTCCATTCAGGCTTAAAAAGGCCAAGGAATCAGGCGCTGATGAGGTTATTGATATTTCAAAGAGCAATCTCATTGAAACCCTTAAAGATTTAACTTCAGGAGAAATGGCTGATATTGTTATAGTCGGGCCAAACAGTATTGATGCAATGAAGCAGGGGATTGAGTCAGCAGGACGCGGAGGAAAGGTTTTATTTTTCACGCCTGCAAAGCCTGATGAGCAGTTAACAATCAACCCAAACGAGCTTTACTTTAAAGACATAAATATAATCACCAGTTATTCATGCGGCCCGACTGATACGGCAGATGCGCTTGAGCTGATAGAACAGGGAATCGTAAAAGCTGAAAATCTTGTTACTCACAGGTTTCCGATAGAAAAAACTGCCGAGGCGTTCAGGCTGACAGCAGAGGCAAGAGATTCATTGAAGAGTGTTATTGTGTTTGAATAAATAGAGGGATAAAGTGCGCGATTATCCCATAATTCATTTCAGCTTCAAGACAGGCATTTGAACGACAGAGCAAGTTGTTGAAAGATGCGTTTGTTGAGAGAGGGGTTGAGAACTACGATATTCGATTTCAGGCATGTTGCAAATCAGAAAGAACTTAAAGAAACCATTCAAAAATTTTCAAAAACCTCAGACGAACCTACCCTCCGCCTTGCATTAAAAGTCATCCAGGCAGTCAGCAGATAGCGCTGAAATCATAAATCAATCAAACAACGCCTCAAAGTCCCTCGGAGTGATAATTTTGACGCCTCTGAAGTTTTTCAGCGCAAGCAGATCAGAATCTCCTGTTACAAGATAAGCTGCCTTTGCCGCAAGGGCGCAGGCGAGGACATTGTCGTCATCTGCATCCCTGCAAATGCCTTTAATTTTGACGTTGTGCTTAATGACATGAACAATAGACTCGCTGACAGGCTCTATTGCCAAGGCGGTTTCATCATGCGAAAGGCGGAATTTCTTTGAAAGGGTGCGTTGGATTTCGCCCATAATGAACGGACATGAGACGAGCGAAAATTCCCGGCTGCGGGCCCTGTGCAATAATTTTGCGCAAACTCCTTCTGTGATTATTGCCGCAATGAGGACGTTCGTATCAAATACGACAATCATGATATCGCTTTAAAAACATCCTCTTCACTGACAATGCCGAGTTTCTTTGCCTTTGGGCCGAGCTTTTTCTGAACTGCTCTGAGCTTCATTTCCCACAGGAACAGGCTCAGGGATTCCTTTACAATGTCGCTCTTGTTGCGCCCGGTGCCTTTTGCAAACCTATCAAGTTCCTCGGACATGTTTTCAGGCAGACTGACAGACAATACTGTTCTCATAAAGCACCTCCTGTATTACAATACACTACAATTGCAGAAATTGCAAGGCGTTGTATAAGTTCCATACAAATGCGACATACCCCCTTTCCGGATAAGGTAGTCAATTGGAGTCATCTTACCAAGAGACTTGTGAATTCTCTTGGTGAGGTAAAAGACCATATAGTCCGCAAGCTGCTCATGGAAAAGAGATT
>JACRGY010000142.1 GCA_016212165.1 Nitrospirota bacterium | reverse complement strand
CTCGTATCCTACTAAAAATTGAGTATGCACGTGCATAATGGTCCATTACTCCCTAATGTCGCATATGTATCGTAACTTTTCCAGCCCCTTCCTCTTTTAGCCGGAATATGCTATATTCCTCGCATGAAACTAGGAAATACCAGGTTGGTATATTAATTGTTAAGTGCAAGAAATGAATAAATATAAAACATTCGGACGCCGATTCTGGGCCGCTATTTTAGATATGGGAGTATTTGTCCCAATGGGCTGGATCGATAATGCTATATGGACAAACGTGAAAATGCCATCCATTTTGGCTGTTTGGCTCATTATAACTATGGCTGTCAGTTGGCTTTACGGAATCCTTCTTCATGGTTATTACGGGCAAACCGTCGGAAAGTTTGTTTGCCAAGTTAAAGTCCTCGATAAAACAGAAAAACCGTTATCTATGAGACAGGCCTTTTACCGCGATGCACTCCCAATCGTGATTGGCATACCATTTCTTTTCTACGAAGTTAAAAATGTGCTGGGAGGTCAGATAGCAAACAAAGGCTTTCCATCTGATATGAATATCATGTTAAAAGCATTTATTAGTATTTCTCTTCTCTGGTTCCTGCTGGAGCTTATTACGATGCTAACGAATAAGAAAAAACGAGCGATTCATGATTATATAGCTGGTTCTGTTGTCATAAGGTACGAAGTAGATGACAGTCCAACGGAGAAGAAAAAATCACGCTATAGAAATGTTCTATTTTTTATTCTCCTCGGTCTACTCGTTATCAGTATATTTACTGCATCTTCAAAAAGTCACTTAACAACAGGCTCAACGCCGATAGGGAATAAGCTTGGCGTGGTTTCTCATTAGATGCTTGCCCCTATGCCTTATTTACCTCGTTAAGCCCTTCCCTTCCCCTTAAAAAGAAAAAGCGCAACACCCAGCATAATGACCGATATTGCAATAGGCACGGCAACAGGCGAGACCCACGGCGCGGGGATTAAAAAAAGCACATCCATATCCATAAATGACTTGGGCCAGCCTGTCCAGATGCGGAGAAAAACATAATAGAAAATGTCCCATATACCGAAGCACCATAAAAATGCAGCTGTTTTTTCTTTTAAATTTCTCCCTGCAAGCAGAGCAACACATATTAGCATAACAATCGTAGCAGCCTCTCTTGTCTGCTCTTCAAACAGGATATAGTTTTCCCCCAGAAAAACAGCAATCTTGTCCACAGACAATTCACTCAACCCTTCAAAAGGAATCAGCCTTCTTATGTAGATAACAACCATTGCCTCAACATAAGCCATGCCGATTGAATATAATGTAAGTCCAAAAAGTCTTAGTTTCATCCTGTTAATTCCAAGGGGAAGGCATTGTATTTGAGCGGTTTTATCCGCCTCTGGCGGATTCCTCGGAGGTCGAAGACCGAGAATGAGCGAAAATATAATGCCTTTCCCTTATTTAAATTTATCTATACTTCAATCCTTATGTCAGTCTATGCCATGTTCTCTGAGTTTTTTCCACAATGTTACCCTGCTGACTCCGAGGTGTTTTGCTGTCAGGGTCTTGTTGCCTTTGTGCATCAAAAGCGCAGAACGTATTTTCTCCTTGTTAATCCGGTTAGAATTACCTTCTATGGATTCAAGCTTCTTATTATGAAAAATATAGTCAGGCAGGTCAGAAACTTCGATTGTATCACCCTTACAGGTAATTGCGCTATGCTCCAGGGCATTAATAAGCTGCCTCACATTTCCCGGCCAACTGTAATTCTCTATAATATCTATTGCCTCGGGACTTATTCTCTTTATCTCTTTATTATTCACAACAGAGATTTTCTTCAGGTAGTGAAAGGCAAGAATAGGTATATCTTCGATTTTCTCCCTCAGCGGAGGAGTTTTGATAAAAATAGAATTGACCCGGTAAAGAAGATCTTCCCTGAATCTACCCTGAGAGACAAGTTTATATAAATCTTTATTTGTAGCTGATATAAGCCTGACATTAACAGGAATAGGCCTGTTTTCTCCAACACGCTCAACTACTTTCTCTTCAAGGACCCTCAGGAGTTTGGCCTGCATAATCAGAGGCATATCTCCTATTTCATCGAGAAAGATAGTCCCGTTGTGTGCGGCCTCAAACCTTCCGGTACGGTCGCTTATGGCGCCGGTAAACGAACCTCTCTTGTGGCCGAACAATTCGCTTTCAAGAAGATGTTCATTCAAAGACGCACAATTCAGGCTGATGAACGGCCCGTCTTTTCTCCGGCTGAGCGAATGGATTGCATTGGCAATAAGGTTTTTGCCGGTGCCGCTTTCACCGCAGACCAAAACAGGGGCCTCGCTAATGGCAGCATTCCGTATCTGTTCGTACAAATTCTGCATCAGAGCGCTTTTCCCTAGAAGCCCCATAAACCAGTATTCTTTTCTTAATTCCTGCCTTAGTTCTTCAAGCTCTAATTCCTTCATATATAATGAAGTAATATCTGTCATCGTCTCTACAGCGCCGATTATTTCATTATTCCCGTCCTTTAAGGTAACAGCGTTTTTTAAGAGGTAGACTCCCCTCCCGGACATGTCCCTTATACGGCATCTCTTGTTGCAGATGGAACCGGTCTTGAAAAGATCGCAGCTTCTTTGCCTGCCTGTTTCGGTTAAGACTACGCAGGTATCGCTGTCGAGCATGGTGCAGGATTTTCCTATTACTTCGTTTCTGCGATAGCCTGTTATTTCTTCAGCAGCTTTATTGAAAAACAATATAATTCCTTCAGTATCTACAATCATGAGGCCGTCCCTCATGGTCTCAAAGACATCCATCAGGAATTTCGGATCTTTTAAGAATTTATCTAACTCAGCCATAGTGTCAAAAATTGAACCAAGCGTTAAGCTAATTTATCAACCGTTAATTATTGTTAATTAACAGTTTTAACAATATTAACACATTTCTGTCAATAAAAAAATCCATTACTTCACTTATCTGCCTAATATTAAACGATTTTTTTAATTGCTATAAAACTGGCATAGAAGATGCTTTTACTGTAAATGGCATATTGAAAAATGCAATACTTTTAAGCGAAAGAGGGGAAAAATGAAAAAGGTATTGATTGCAGTAGATGATACAAAGGGTTCAAAGGCAGTGTTGGCTACTTTCCAGAATTTAGTCCAGCGGCCTGAAGAGGTAATCCTTCTCCATGTAGAAAGGCTTTTAGGAAGGTCATTAATGATCAATACGCTGGGAGAAGCAGATTTATCAATACTTAAAGAGGAACTTAAAGATACGGAATATAAAAAGGAACTGGACAGAAAGGCTGAAAAGATTCTCACCTATTACAAAAAGGAACTCGAAGAGAGCGGTATATTCAATATAAAGACCTTAATAAAAGACGGAGTTCCTGCTGAAGACATCCTTAATGTCGCAGCAGCAGAAGGTGTTGAACTCATAATTCTTGGCTACAGCAGGAAGGAGGGACTAAACAAACTCATTACCGGCAGTGTTGCCAGAGATGTAGAAAAAAATGCACTGGTACCCGTGCTCACAGCAAAAAAACCGGTAATGTGTGAAGAATCCTACACGTGGAGAGATGCTTATTATGCAGTATCACTCTCTACAGTAATAATTTTAGCCATGTTTTTTTTGGGAATTATTTTTGAAAAGGTATTTTTACCTTAACAACTGAAAATAAAAACGGAGGGAAAAATGAAAAAGATTTTGGTTGCAGTTGATGATTCAAAAGGTTCGAAGGCTGTGTTATCTGTCTTCAAAAATTTAGTCCGGCCGCCGGAAAAAGTAATCCTTCTCCATGTGGAAAGGCTTTTGGGAGGCTCGCTGATGATTGATATGCTCGGAGAAGCAGAGTTATCAACATTAAGAGAATCTCTGAAGGGCACGGAGTATCAAGAGGAACTGGACAGAAAGGCTGAAAAGATTATCAGCTATTACAAAAAGGAACTGGAAAAGAGCGGCCTCATCAGTGTAAAGACAGTGGTAAGGGATGGAATTCCCGCTGAAGAAATTCTCAAGGTTGCTGAAGAGGAAGGCGTTGACCTCATAGTCACGGGCTTTAATGAAAAACAGGGCATCCACAGGCTTATAACCGGATGTGTAAGCAAGGATGTGGAAAGAAGTGCAAATGTGCCTGTGCTCGTGGCAAAAGACACGGCAGACGAGAAAGCTTATGACTGGAAGGAAGCTGTTGCCAAGGTATAAAAACGGGTCTTTTGTCATTCCCACGAAAGTGGGAATCTAGACACACAAAGAAACTGGATGCCCGATTATCGCCCCAGGCGATTCGCCGAGGCGAAAGAACTTCGGGCATGACGGAAAAACAACTCAAAAAGGAGAAAAAATGAAAAAGATTTTGATTGCAGTAGATAGTACAAATGATTCAAAGGGGATATTGTCGTTGTTTCGAAATCTGGTCTGGTCGCCCGAAAGCATAATCCTGCTTCATGTTGAACAATTGGAAGGTAATTCCATGATGACTGCAATGCTTGGGGATGCAGAACTAGCAACTTTAAAGGATGCCTTAAAAGGCACAGAGTATAAAGAGGCCCTGGACAAAAAAGCAGAAAAAGTCCTGACGTATTATAAAAAAGAGATGGGAAACGGCGGCCTGATAAATATCAAGACTGTTATAAGGGAAGGACATCCTTCGGAGGAAATCCTTAAGGTTTCTGAAGAAGAAGGGGTTGACCTCATAATTGTAGGCTGCAGCGGAAAGTCACGGATGCGGAAGCTTGTAACCGGATGCGCGTCCAGAGAAGTAGAGAAAAATGCGAAGATGCCTGTACTCATAGCAAAAGGAAACGGATGCGGTGAGCATGCGCATCTTTGGAGCGGGAGGGAAGCGTATGCCATTCGGTAGTGTTGTCTCTGCATTGACGGCAGTAATTCTTGGGCTGTCTCTGGGATTTATCCTGCAAAAAGGGCGTTTCTGCCTTAATTCTGCATTCAGGGACATCATATTTATAAAAGACCTCACGCTTTTCAGGTCATATCTGTTATGTGTGGTAGTAGCTGTAATCGGCACGAATTTGCTGGAAGACGCAGGCCTCATAATGGCTTTTGATCAGGAAGCAGGCCGGTTTGTTTCAACCACATTGCTGCGCCAGAATTTTGTGCCGATTGCCAATATCCTTGGCGGTTTCCTGTTCGGATTAGGGATAGTGCTTGCAGGGGGATGTGCCAGCGGGATTGTTTACAGGCTCGGAGAAGGACAGATGGCAGCTTTAGTTGCAATAGTCGGGTTCTTCTTTGGTGTCGCAATGACTACAGACGGGATATTGAGCCCGGTCCGTGAATTTTTGAAGAGCTTCAATGTTGAGATTTTTGGGATAAAGAATCCTGCCATTTGGGATCTCTTCGGCAGCAGTCCTGCGGCAAAATGGACTACTATCGCAGTTTTCTCCATCGCGTTATTAATCTTTATATTTAAGGGAAAACCTACTTTCGGAGTGGTCAGGAAAGGTTATACATGGGGATTGACCGGAGTTCTTATCGGCCTCTTGACTATATTGGCATGGGAGGTATCTTCTATCTTCGGAGGCATCCCAAGAGGCCTTGCCATAACTACACCATTAAGGGAATTCTTCTATACCGTGCTTACAAACAGTTCCCATTCTCCATTCCAGGAATTCAGTTTTCTTGGAATATTCAAAGGTACATGGGGCGTATTTTTTATCTTTGCCATTCCGCTTGGCGCGGCCCTCAGTGCATTTGCCCTCAAGGAATTCAAGTGGAAAATCCCACCGGCAAAGGAAGTCCTTACCGTATTCTTTGGAAGTATCCTTATGGGAATAGGCGCGGTCATTGCCGGAGGCTGTAACCTCGGGCACGGCGTAACAGGCATGTCCACCATGTCCATAGCCAGCCTCACCGGGATCACATCCATCGTACTGGGCAACTGGGCAATGGTTTATTTTAAATTCATGAGAGATACTGAATAGTGTTTCCACAGCTCGGGGCCGCATTAATTCGGCCCCCCCTTTTTTATCATTTAAGCCTATCAATCTTAAGGGGAAGGCATTGTATTTGAGCGGTTTTATCCGCCTCTGGCGGATTCCTCTTCGCCTCGGCGAATCCGCCTGGGGCGGAGGAGTCGCTGCTTTAGACCGAGAATGAGCGAAAAT
>JACRGY010000138.1 GCA_016212165.1 Nitrospirota bacterium | reverse complement strand
TTGAAGCTTTAGCTAATAAGATATTATACTATAAACTCTTAAATTCATTTTTGGAGACGAAATTGGCCAAGAAGAAAATCATAATCGGCACTCGCGGAAGTAAGCTCGCTTTATGGCAGGCTGAGTGGGTGAAGTCTGAGCTTTTAAAATTAAATCCCGGCCTGACTATTGAGCTTAACAAGATTAAGACAACAGGAGATAAAATTCTTGATGTGCCATTGGCAAAGGTCGGCGGAAAAGGGCTTTTTGTTAAAGAGATTGAAGAGGCAATTCTCAGAGGAGAAGCAGATATTGCCGTGCACAGCATGAAGGATGTGCCAACAGATTTTCCCATGGGACTTCATCTTGCTGTTATTTGCAAGAGGGAAGACCCGAGGGATGCGTTTATAACAGCAGTCAGCAGTCAGCAGTCAGCAGTCAGCAAAAACAAAATAAAAAGATTCAAAGATCTGCCCAAAGGCGCGACTGTTGGCACAAGCAGTTTAAGGCGCGCTTGTCAGTTGTTGAGCATTAGGCGTGATTTAAAAATTTCTCAGCTTAGGGGAAATCTTGATACAAGGCTGAGGAAACTTGATGAAGGACAATTTGACGCCATAATCCTTGCAGCAGCAGGTGTTAAGAGGCTTGGCTGGGCTGAGAGAATAACAGAGGTGATAGAACCTGAAATAAGTCTTCCTGCGATTGGACAGGGGGCAATCGGGATTGAATGCAGGGTTGCTGATGATTTTATAAATAAGCTTATTTCTCCGTTGAATCATTCTGAGACATCTGTTTGTGTCCGCGCTGAAAGGGCATGCCTTAAGAAGTTGGAAGGCGGATGTCAGGTCCCGATTGCTGCTCATGCAAAATTAATCGGCAGTCAGAAAAATTCCACAATCCGCAATCCGCAATCCGAATTATTAGTTATGGATGGATTAGTCGGAAGTGTTTCAGGTGACAGGATTATTAAGAGCCATATTGAAGGCAGTCCAAAAGATGCCGAATCTCTCGGACTTAAACTCGCGGAGGATTTACTTTCAAAAGGAGCAAAAGAGATTCTTGATGAAGTTTACGGCAAAAACATCAGGCCTGTGAATGGCGAAATAGCGAGTTAATTGCCATTTGGCATGTTATAATGGCAATTAGGAGGAATCATGAAAGCGACGATTGATAGATTCGGAAGGGTTGTTGTGCCTAAGGACATGCGGGACAGGCTTGGGTTAAGACCGGGGGCTGAGCTGAATATAGAAGAACATAATAAAGAAATAGTAATCAAACAAACGGAACAGAAATCGCCGCTGCGCATTGAAGATGGGGTGCTTGTATTTGCAGGAACTGCATTAGGGGATATTACAGAAAACATCCGCAGGCATCGCGAGGAACGCATTAAGAAATTGTCGTCTATCAAACGGTCATGAAGGTATTTTTTGATACAAGTGTCCTTGTTGCCGCACTTGTCAAGTTGCATCCAATGCACAGTCAGGCAATCAACTGGCTCAAACGGGCAAAATCACACGACCTTGATATGATTATATCTTCACATACCCTTGCCGAACTGTATGCAGTATTAACAACATTACCTGTAAGTCCAAAAATTACTACTGAAATGGCATGGAGGCTTATCAGCGAAAATATAGAAGGAATTTCAGCAATAATTCCTCTTTCAAGCTCGGAATATATCGCCACAATAAAACATTTAAGAGACTTGGGGCTCTCAGGCGGCATAATATATGATGCCCTTGCTTTTAAGGCAGCCATAAAATCAAATGCGGATAAATTGCTTACTTTTAACGTCTCTGATTTTAAACGCTTATGGCCTGATGAAAAGATACAGATTCTCTCGCCATGAGGGGAATGGTTTGACTGGAAAAGACATCCGGCCTGTTAACGGAAATAGCAAGTTGAACCTCATATTTCAGTCCGTCCATTCAAAACTATACAAGACGTCAGGTTCGATAATAAACCTCAATTCAGGATTCTGAATATTAATGACCGTCAACAATTCCGATGACCCAAATGGTTGGTATCTGGGAACCGTAGCGATAATATTCTTATCAGAAGGAGACCACTGATATTTATTAGCTCTTGCTTCGATTAATACTTCAGCCGATTTTGTCTTAACCGAATAAATAAATATCTTGCCCTGCTTCATAAATAAAATT
>JACRGY010000137.1 GCA_016212165.1 Nitrospirota bacterium | reverse complement strand
GCTTTTCAAAATCCCTTATGCCGCTCGTATTCTCTTTCCAGCCCGCAACCTCTTCATAAACAGGCTCGCATCTTTCCAGCACGCTCAGCTCTTTTGGAAATTCTTCATGGAGAATGCCGTCGCATTTATAGGAGGTGCACAGCTTTATCTTTTCAAGCCCGTCAAGGATATCAAGCTTTGTTATTACAAGCCCGGTAAATCCGTTTACCCTTATGGAATATCTCAGCGCCACCATGTCGAGCCATCCGCATCTCCTCGGCCTGCCTGTAGTTGCGCCGTACTCGCCGCCTTTTTCCCTGATTTTTTCTCCAAGGGAATCTTTTATCTCAGTCGGGAAAGGCCCTTCGCCTACCCTTGTAGTGTATGCCTTGACAATGCCGATAACTTTATCTATCTTTGTAGGGCCAATGCCGAGTCCAGTGCATGCGCCGCCGGCGCTTGCGCTTGAGGATGTAACATAAGGATATGTGCCGTGGTCCACATCAAGCAAAGTGCCCTGAGCGCCTTCAAGCACCATATTCTTATTTTCAGCAATCATCTTATTGATAATTACGTCTGTATCGGCAATATGCCCTGAAAGCCTGCCTGCATACCCCATGTACTCCTTATAAACATTTTCCAAATCAAAGCCTCCGGCATTATAAAGAGCCTTAAGAAGATTATTCACGCTTGCGATATTAATTCTCAGTTTCTCCCTGAATACCTCAGGATACAGAAGGTCTCCTGCCCTCAGGCCTGTCCTTGCTATTTTATCAACATAAGCCGGCCCGATGCCCCTGCCTGTTGTTCCAATTTTTTTTGAACCCTTAAGCCTTTCCTGTTCTCTTTCAATTGCAGTATGGTAAGGCATTATGAGATGAGCGTTCTTGCTTAAGAAAAGATTTTCCCCTACCTCTATGCCCCTTTTCTTTAACCCGTCTATCTCCTCAATCAGAGATGCTGGGTCCACAACCACGCCGTTGCCTATTATGCATATCTTCCCTTTATGGAGGACCCCTGACGGGATAATATGCAGCACAAACTTTTCATTTTTTATTACAACAGTATGGCCTGCATTGTGGCCTCCCTGATACCTTGCTACGCCATCAGCCTTTTCCGTGAGCACATCAACTATCTTCCCCTTGCCTTCATCGCCCCATTGGGCGCCAACAATAACTATAACAGCCATTTTCTTACCTCTTCACTTATTTAATTAAAGGTTCAGCAGTTTTGCAGAGAGGACATTCGGCATCTTTTTTATCTCTTCCAGATTGCCGGGTGTAATGGGGCTGTCAATACTCATCACAGAAATTGCCATGCCTCCGGCGCTCTCTCTTCCAAAATACATACGCGCTATGTTTATATTATTTTTGCCAAAGAATGAGCCGAGATTTCCTATCACGCCAGGCTTATCATTGTTGTATATCATGAGCATTATCCCTTCAGGCACTATCTCCACTGCAAAGTTGTCAATCCGCACAATCCTAGGGTCTTTTTTGCTGAACAGGGTCCCTGCAAAGTATCTCTCTTTGTCTTTTGTTTTTATCCTTAATGCAAGAATGCTCTGATAATCGCCGGCATCATCGCTTTTTGTCTCCTTAACTTCTATCCCGCGCTCCTTGGCAATAAAAGGGGCATTCACAAAATTAACTGTCTCTTCAAGAATGGGGGTCAGCAGTCCTTTAAGGGCTGCAATAGTAACAGGGGCTGTGTTCAATCCTGCTGCTTCACCCAGGTATTCTATTGTTACGCCTGTGATACCGCCCTCACAGGTCTGGGCGGCAAAACTTCCAAGCTTCTCAGCAAGGCTAAGATATGGCTGCAGCCTTGCCACCTGGTCTGCTGGTATTGACGGAAAGTTTACGGCATTTCTGATTGTCCCCCGGACAAGGTAGTCTGCTATCTGTTCTGCTACTGCAATCGCAACATTCTCCTGCGCCTCTTCTGTTGCTGCGCCCAGATGAGGCGTGCATATTACATTATCAAGGCCGAGCAATGGATTTTCCGGCCCTGCGGGTTCTTTTTCAAAGACATCGAGAGCTGCTCCGGCAACCTTGCCGCTCCTTAGCGCCTCATATAAATCTTTTTCATTAACTATCCCGCCCCTTGCACAATTGATAATCCTGACGCCGTCCTTCATCTTACTGATAGTCTCTGCATTAATCAGATTTTTGGTCTCCGGAGTCATCGGGGTATGTATTGTGATAAAATCCGCCCTGCTGAAAACCTCGGGAAGTTCAACCTTCTCAATTCCAAGCGCCTTTGCCCTGTCTTCGCTCAAAAACGGGTCATATGCTATAACCATCATCTCAAGGCCCTGCGCCTTCTTTGCAACCTGATTGCCTATATTTCCAAGTCCTACAATGCCAAGGGTCTTGTTAAAAAGCTCCACTCCCATAAACTTCTTCTTTTCCCATTGGCCTGCCTTCATGGAGGCAGTTGCCTGCGGTATCATCCTTGCAAGCGCAAATAACATGGCAATAGTATGCTCTGCTGTTGTTATAGTATTCCCGCCGGGGGTATTCATCACAACAATGCCTTTTTTAGATGCAGCTGCCTTATCCACATTATCAAGGCCGGAGCCGGCCCTGCCAATGACCTTCAGGCTTTTAGCGGCATCAATGATATCTGCCGTGACCTTTGTTGCGCTCCTTATAACAAGCCCGTGATATTCGCCGATACAGGCCTTGAGCTCATCCGGCTTCATCCCTGTTTTCACATCAACTTTTAAACCAGCTTTTTTAAGTATCTCGACGCCTTTGTCCGAGATCTTGTCGCTTACCAGAACCTTCATCTTTCCTCCAGAATTCTATAGCCTTTCAAACCCTTAAAGGATAACACAGCCATAAAAACCTTGACAAGGGCTTTGTGCTGCCCGGAAAATAGATATAGAAAGTTGTCATTGCGAGTGAAACGAAGCAATCTCCCCTTTTGCGATGAGATTGCCATATTTTACGACCTTTCGCATTTAGTCCATATTACCGCAAAATACGAAATTGTTAGAATATTCCATAATTGATTTTATGAGATTTTCTTATTTTAAAAGGTCTTGGTATGTGCTATATTTTAATCAGTTTTCGGAAAATACGACAGTTCGTATATTAATTGTT
Source organism: Nitrospirota bacterium (assembly GCA_016212165.1). Classification (GTDB taxonomy): domain Bacteria; phylum Nitrospirota; class Thermodesulfovibrionia; order Thermodesulfovibrionales; family UBA1546; genus SCSY01. Next base: position 56,192 of record JACRGY010000137.1, on the reverse strand, counting down.
AGCGAGGATAAAAGAAAGTGGGAATAATATCTACAATTACTCAGATTGAAAGAAAATTTGCTTGGTCGTTTCTCGGCTTTATTTTAGCTGCAATTTTTGGGGGCATCGCACTTTACACAGAGTTTTTTCGAGATGTAAGCCCTTCAATAAGGTATCAGATTATCAGCAATACTAGAATTCTTGACGTCAAAGAAGATATTGGTGGTCTGAGTATTATTTACAACAACGAAGACATACGACAAGCTCGCAAGACATTGTCTGTTCTCGCAATAAAAGTATCTAATGAAGGACGATCAGCCATCCTAAAAAATTATTACGATAGTGCTTCTCCGTTAGGCTTTTTGATTAATTCAGGGCAAATTATTAAAGGTGAGGTTATAAGTGCGACAACGCCTTATTTACGTGAAAATGCAAAAATTGTTCTTATCGATAACAAAACAGTTGAGTTCTCTCAGGTTATTGTGGAGCCGCGAGAATCATTTGCAATGAAGTTTCTTATATTAAATCCAGAAAATACACCTCTATTAGTTACCCCAAAAGGGAAAGTAGCTGGAGTGAAACAAATTGCGTTGGTTGATCAACTGATGGACGAAAAAGAGGCATCATTTCTGTACAAAGTTGTTTCAGGATCGATTTGGATTCAAATAAGTAGGGTGCCAATCTATTTCTTTGGATTTATACTATCTTTAATTATCATTGTTGCACCCTTCGCCCTGATCTCCAGCATGCTTGACGAACGGCGCAAGAAGAAAATCGTTAAACAATTTAAGACACATACTAGCTCTAAATATGACGAGACTAATAAAGCGCTTTATGACTATTACATTAATAATAACTTGCGGACATTATTGAGACTGAGAAAAATACTTGTCAATGACGATAGATTTAGCAGGGCTATGATTACTTACAAGAGACTCTCTGCTGATTCTGGAGAAATAGCGAAGCCTCAGTTTAATGGAATTTCATCTGGTCCTTCACATTACAGAGATCGGAACGATTATTCATTTTATATTTTTAAAAGCCTTATCGATTTGGGTCTTATATCACAAGATGGAGATGGTTATCAAAAAAATGACCAAAAAATGCTGGCAATGAATGAATTCATTGAATTTGTTCTAATTAAGGAAGCATAAATCGCTAACAAGCAAATCAACCCGACGCAGAATAGCGTCGGTCGGTTTGCGAAGACTGCGTACCTGCGCGGGTTATTTAATTCGTTGGCCGGAGAAATATAATGCAAATAAGAAACTTATTACGAATCATCATCATCTCGACCTTATTGGTATGCTTCTTTGAAGGAGGTAACGTAATGGCAGGCCCTATACCATCGGAAGTGAAATCTGTTGTCGTGTTCATTTACGTAGAAAAGGCAGGGAAACTCATTCCTAACGGCACGGGTTTCTTTGTTGGTGTAAAGAGTCCATCGGAACCAACAACCTTCAGCGTCTATCTTGTCACGGCAAGGCACGTCTTGTACAAGCCTGACACCACAGAATTCCTCGACAAGGCATATATTCGCATAAATAAAAAAGATAGTGGCTCCGAAGTGGGCATGATTCCAATTAAAGCTGAAGGCAATGATCGTACAGTCTTTGTACATACTGATTCTTCTGTTGATCTTGCTGTAATACCTTTTCTGCCTGATCAAAAGAGATTTGATTTTAAGTTCTTACCTGATGAGCTAATTACAACACAGGCAGCTTACAATGATCTGAAAATCCGAGAGGGTTCTGAGATTTTCTTTACAGGTCTATTTACGCCTTACCTTGGTTCGGATAGAAACTACCCCGTTGTCCGATTTGGTCGCGTTGCTTTAGTTACTGACGAGAAAATAGAGTGGAACGGCAAATTAATGTCTCTTTACCTTATTGAAGCTGGCTCTTATGGAGGTAACAGCGGCGCTCCGGTCTTTTTTTACTTAGGAAGCGATCGTGAGCCAGGAAGCTTAGTTGTTGGTCCGCCCATTCTTAAGCTTGCGGGTGTTATGCAAGGAACATTTCGTGATGCACAGGAAATCATATCAATTGAAACAAAGAAAACACCTATTTCACTTTCAAGTATGGGAATTGCCGCTGTTGTACCGGCATATAAGCTTCACGAACTTCTTTTCTCACAAGAACTAAAACGACAAAGAGGATTTTAATATTTTTTCGGCCAACACCTCAATCGAGGCGACAGGGAATAGTGTCTGTGGTTTTTTTTCAAAGGCTGGTTGCCCCTGCGCCTCATTGCTTCGTAGCTAAAAATATATTCCACCGCAGTGCGTCTTGACAAATGCTGTAATACATTGTAAACATATAGCATGGTTGTCTATGAAGATAACGTTAAAAAGTCAGTTGCCAAAGGTTTTTTGCCAAAAGATATTTTTGAAAGATTTAATAACGTTTTTATTGCTTTAGATACGACTCACGATCTCAGCCTTTTTGATATTAAAAAATTAAAGACATCTGAAAAGAGGACATACTACCGTGTTAGAAAAGGAAAATACAGAGCCATATTCTATATTGACAACAATAACTATTACGTTATATCAATTGCCAAGAGAGAGGAGGTATATGATAAATGGGAGTAATATCCATTAGATTGAATAAGGATGAAGAAAAGGTTCTAAAGAAACTGGCCGAGCATTTTCATGAGGATAAATCGGCGTTAGTTAAAAAATCACTGCTTGAGTTGTATGAAAATGTAGTGGATTTGAACGAGATAAAAAAATTTGAGGCAAGGGAGCGCAAAGGCAAGGTATCTTTTTTTACAGCAGAAGATATTTTGAAAAAATAGAGGTAAAACCCATGGAAAAATCAAAACTCACAAAAGACGCCCTGGCACAGATTGACCAGTTCTCACGGGACCGCGTCGGCATCAGCACCCTGGAGCGTTATACCGGAAGCTCAGCATGTGAATTCCAGCCTTATATCCTTCTGACAAATTTCAAGATGTATGTGGATATCTTCAGCAGGCAGTTTAAGAAGCCGCTGCGGCAGGGGTCTGTGATGAGGGCCTGCCATGCAGAAAAGGAAAAAATATCAATTGTTGATTACAGCGTTGGCTCGCCAACTGCAGCGCTGATTGTGGAACTGCTGTCATTTATAAAGCCGCAGGCTGTGCTGATGCTGGGGATGTGCGGGGGGTTGAGGGAAGAATACAAGGTAGGAGATTTTTTCAACCCTGTGGCAGCAATCAGGGAAGAGGGGACTTCCAATGCATATATGCCTGTGCAAAGCCCTTCTTTAAGCTCTTTTGTTATCCAGCGGTTTGTCTGCGAGGAACTGGAGCGCAGGAATTTGAAGTATCATACAGGTGTTATTCATACAACAAATGTCCGTTTCTGGGAATTTAATGAGGCCTTTAAAAAAAACCTGGCAGAGGAAAGGGCCCAGGCCATTGATATGGAATGCGCAACGCTTTTTACTGTTGGGTTTGCCAGGTATGTACCGATAGGCGCTCTCATGCTGATATCAGACCTGCCTCTCAAAAGGGGCGGAATAAAAACAGCGAGCAGCGCAAAAACCATATTTGAGAAGCATACCGGCTCTCACATCGGCATAGGCATTTCGGTTGTGAAAAATATGCAGTCCAGGGAAAAGGAAGGGTTGGGTTACAGGTTCTAACGGTTAATACCCTTCCTGAAAAAACAGATAATACCGGATAAAAGTTTACTGCCGGAATACTGCCGCGCTTCCTTTAGCACAGCCATGATGTCTTGAAAAAAACAGGCAAAGTTATCTATAATAAAAAACCAATCTCTTAAAAGATTTCATGAAAAATAAGACAAAAAAGGTTGCATTAGTAATCGGGGGGAGCCGTGGGATAGGACGCGCAATAGCCTTGCGCCTTGCCCGCTCCGGCTTTGATATATGGTTAACTTATAAAAGCAATCACGAGGCTGCCAGGAATGTAAAAGCAGAAATAGAAAAATCAGGAAGCGCCTGCGAGCTAATCGCCTTCGATGTTTCCAGCTATGAAGAGACAGAAGCTGCATTAGGAAAAAGGGCAGAGGATTTTTCCCCTGATGTCATGGTGTATAATTCAGGCATTTCCAGGGATAATCTCCTTATGTGGATGACCAAAAACGAATGGGACACTGTGCTTTCTACAAATCTTGACGGATTCTTCAACGTGACCCGCACAATATTATTTTCCATGTTAAAGGCAAAAAAAGGGCGCATCATTGTCATCTCGTCTGCTTCAGGCCAGATAGGGCAGGCAGGCCAGGTCAATTACTCTGCTTCCAAGGCAGGCTTGATCGGCGCTGCCAGGGCCCTGGCCCGTGAAGTCGGCAAGAAAAACATATTTGTAAATGTGGTTGCTCCCGGGTTTATCGAAACAGATATGACAGAAGGGCTTCGCAAGGAGCAGGTCTTGGCCCTGATACCCCTTAACCGGGTAGGCAGGCCTGAAGATGTAGCATCGGTTGTTGATTTTTTATGTACTGAAGAAGACATGTATATACATGGACAGGTTATCGGTATTAATGGGGGACTGGCAATTTAGAGTTTTGGTCTCTATGGTCTTATCTCCTGAATTTAATTATTATGAAAAAATATGACGATATAGTTGTCGGAAGCGGTATCAGCGGCATGACAATGTCCCTTATCCTCGGGATGAACAGGCGCAAGGTGCTGTTGCTGGAGAAAAGCCCGCATATCGGCGGGTCCATGGCCAGGTTCTATAAGGACGGCATTCCATTTGATACAGGGTTCCATTTTACCGGCGGGCTCCATAAAGGCGGGATTCTGTATAACATGCTGTCAATTCTGGGAATCAATGATTTGATAGAGCCGATTTTCCTGTCTGAAGACAAGGCCAACGTCTTTATATTTGAAGCAGAGAACAAACACTATAATGTCCCTTATGGGATAACAAAGATAAAAGAAAGACTTAAGGGCTATTTCCCTGAAGAATCAGCGGCCATAGACAGTTATTTTGATAAGGTCAAATATGTCTGCGAACAAACGCCTTCGATGAACCTGCACAACCTTATGTCTCTGCATAACCACATAAATGAAGACAGCGTTACTTTAGATAAGGTATTGAATGAACTGACCCGCAACCCTGTGCTGAAGGCTTTATTGTCCTGCTTTGCCATGTGCTATGGCGTCAGGCCGGATGAGATTTCTTTTGCCAATCACAGCCGAATGTGCATCGGGCTTTACGAATCGGTTGCGCGGGTTAAAGGCGGCGGGGCGGCATTTGTGAATACCTTCAGAACGAAATTTAAAGACTATGCCGTTGAAGTCAGCAGCGGCAAATATATTGCTGAGCTGGCAGACGTTCGTGACGACAGGGTAGGCCGTTTTATATTGAATACCGGCGAAGAAGTTTCATGTGACAATTGCATATTCACTATACATCCCAAGGAAATTTTAAAAGTATTGCCTCAAAAATATTTGAGCCGTGCTTTTATAGACAGGGTTTCATCGTTTGAGTCTTCCACGGGATTCTTTTCTGTGTTTGCAGCGCTGGAACAGGGATATGAAGAGCCTGATTTTGATGCAAATATAGTTACTATCCTTCCGGATTATGACATAAATCAATTACTGGATCCGGCACATAAGGGGCCATCTGCCTTAGTCCTTATCAAATCCATTGAACATGCAGGGGGCAAAACTTACAAGGTAATAAGTACCTTTGAACCTTCTTATTTAGAAGATGTTGAGGCCTGGAAGAATACAAAGACAGGCAGCAGGCCCGGGGAATATCAGGATTATAAAAACAGGAAGGTTGAAATTACCACGGAGCGGATATTTAAGGCCTTCCCTCAATACAGAGGCCGCCTTAAGATTATTGATTCAGCGTCTGTACTTACATTCAGGGACTATCTGAATAACCATGACGGCTCAGCCTATGGAATAAAACAGAAGATAGGCCAGTATAATCTCGTGGGAAAGCTGCCGCTGCGTAACCTGTATGCTGCCGGCCAGAGTTCTCTTCTGCCAGGAATAATAGGCGCCATGATGTCATCATTTATTGTCGGCCGCTCTATCATTAAAGAGGAGCAGTATAATAAATTCTTGAGTCAAAACCTATGCAATTAAACAGGGTGGTCATAACAGGGGTGGGGGTTGTTTCCCCTTTTGGGAACGGGGTAGCCGCGCTTATGGATGGAATTGAAAAAGGCCGCAGTGCAGTAAAACATATGGAGGGCTGGGAACAATATACCGGGCTGCGCAGCCATGTCGGGGCGCCGGCTGAATTAATAGATGAAAAAAAGATTCCCCGCCAGAAAAGACGCTCCATGGGCCGCATGAGTATTTTTTCTGCCCAGGCAGCAGAAGAGGCGCTTGCTGATGCAGGCCTGGCGCTGTCTGAACTACCCCCATGGCAGACAGGCTGTATTATAGGTTCGACGATGGGGAGCGCCAAAAGCATTAATGATGCCTTTGAAATAATGCTGCCTGAAAAAGATATCAGCCGGCTTAATTCAGCGATGTTTTTTCAGTGCATGTCACACACTGCAGCGGCAAATGTAGCCCAGTACCTTGGATTAAACGGATACATAATGGCCACTGCTGCTGCCTGCGCCTCTTCTCTTCAGGCCATCGGCGCCGGCTATGACCTTATCAGGCTGGGCAGGCAGGATATATTATTATGCGGAGGAGCAGAGGAACTGCATCCGACAGTCACAGGATCTTTTGACGTGCTTTTTGCGACTTCAACCGGATATAATCATTCTCCTGAAAAAACACCGAGGCCCTTTGATAAGGACCGGGACGGATTGGTATGCGGAGAAGGAAGCGGTATCCTGGTCCTTGAAGAATATAAACGGGCAGTCAGCAGAAAAGCCAGGATTTATGCTGAGATTACGGGCTACAGCACCAGCGGAAACGGTTCCCATGTCAGCCAGTCAAACAAGGAATCAATGCTCTATTGCATGAAAAAGGCCCTTAGTGAGGCAAAGGCAGCGCCGAAAGATATAGGTTATATAAATGCTCATGCTACGGCAACGCGGCAGGGAGACCAGGAAGAAGCAGAGGCAATCAGGGAACTCTTTGGAAATTCTGTCCCTGTCAGCAGCCTCAAGGGATATATTGGCCATACACTGGGCGCTTCAGGAGCGACTGAATTGATAGCTTCCCTTTTGATGATGGAAAGAGGGGTCATCTACCCGACTCTGAACCTGGACACTGTAAGCCCTGAATGCGAGGGCATTGGCCATGTTACAAGACAGACAAAAAAAGAGATAAGTTTTATTTTAAAAAACTGTTTTGCCTTTGGCGGTGTTAACGCTGCACTGGCCTGCAAAAAAATATGATTGGAGGCATGAATGACTGAGCAGGAAATTATTGATACCATAAACAGGGTATTTGAAGAGTCTTTTGAAATAGAAAAAGAAAAATTGCAGCCGCAGGCCCATATCTTTACCGACCTCGGGCTGGACAGTCTGGATATTGTTGATCTGATAGTCGCTCTCCAGAAAAGTTTCGGGGTCAATATCCGGAATGAGGAAAGCGTCAGAAACATAAGGACCCTGGGGGATGTTTATCAGTTTATTTTCGATATAAAAAACAAGGAACCCAGGAAGAGCTAATGACCGGGAATGAAAAGGGTTAAATTATATTTTATGAATTTATATTTTTATAGTTTTTTTATACTGTTTTCCATGATGGTTATCCCTGCCTTAACGCTTTTTGTTGCCTTTTTGGCAATATTTATACCGCACCGCCATGCCATGAAACGCTTCCGGCGCGCCATAAGCTGGTACGGAAGGGTTATGACACTTATTCCTTTCCCGTTAATCAAAATCCATTATGAAGACCATTCAAAAAATAACTCCCCTGAACCTTATATATTTGTTTCCAACCACAGGTCATCATCAGACCCTTTTTTGATGTGTGTGCTTCCTCATGAGGCCATCCAGATTGTGAATGTATGGCCCTTCAATATCCCTGTCCTGGGCATATATGCGAGGCTTGCAGGCTATCTGAATGTCAACAGGATGCCTTCCGGATTATTTTTTGACAGGGCCTTGAAATTACTTAAAGAGAAGGTCTCTATCATATTTTTCCCTGAAGGAACACGTTCAGGAGGCAAAGAGATGGGCAATTTTCACGGGTCTGCTTTCAGGCTTGCATTGCAGGCACAGGCCCCCATTGTTCCCATCTGCATATCAGGGAATGAAAACATCCCTCCAAAGGGGTCCCTCCTCCTGAGGCCGGGGACCATAAGGGTCCGCAGGCTGCCGGCTATTCTCTGGGATGACTATAAAGACATGAACGTGTTTTCATTAAAGAACAGGGTGCGCGAAATTATAAGCAGGGAATTATCCCTGATGGAGAACGGGATATGATAGAATTCCATAGTTTACTTCTCACAAGGAAAACAAATGAATAGTTGCCAGAACCGCATTTATGGAGCGGAATTCTCCAAAGAGGAAATAGAAGAGGCCGTAAGAAACAACAGGCTTCTCTCTATGGAGATAGAATTTAACCGCAGTTGTAATTTTCATTGTGTCTATTGTTATGCAACAAATAATTCGAAGCACGAAAATGAACTGAGCCGTGAAGAGATATGCGATGTCATTATCCAGGCCAAAGAACTGGGCGCAAGAAAGATCATAATCCTGGGCGGAGAGCCCATGCTATATCCCCATATCATGGAGATGATACAGTTCATAAAAAAAGAGGAATTGGATATAGAACTTTTTACAAACGGCACAAATATAACTCTGCCTGTTGCGCAGGAACTCCTTAAATACAATGTGACAGTTGTCCTTAAGATGAATACCTTTGATGAAAAGCTTCAGGACATGCTCTCAGGAAAAAAGGGAGCTTATCAGCAGATACAGGCAGCTTTCAGAAATCTGAAAGAGGCAGGCTACCCTTCCGGCTGTCCCATGGGAATCAGCACGGTTATCTGCAGGCAGAATATAGATGAGCTTGCGAAGATGTGGGAATGGCTGAGGGAGCAAAACATTAATCCCTATTTCGAGATGATAACCCCTCAGGGAAAAGCCAGGGGGAGCAATTTTCTGGATATTGAAATCAACCGCATACAGGAGCTTTTTCACGAGATCGCAGAGCTTGACAGGGGGAAATACGGATATCACTGGAACCCGCAGCCTCCCTTGGTAGGCGGGGAGTGCATGAGGCATCAATTCTCCTGCGCTGTAAATTCAGAGGGGTATGTCCAGCCATGTGTTGGAGTCACGATATCCGTCGGCAATATAAGGGAAAGAAAACTGAAAGACATAATCAGAGACAGCGAGGTTATTCAGGACCTGAAAAATTATAAAGAGACCATAAAAGGCCCGTGCGGTGAATGTGTGCAGGTAAATGACTGTTACGGCTGCCGCGGAGCAGCTTATCAGATGACAGGAGATTATCTGGCCTCAGATCCCTTATGCTGGAAAAATTCAGGCAGGCAGAAAGATATTGTCCGCCTGCCGGCAGATGCCGCAGGGCTTGTCCCTCACAAGCCTCCCATGCGTTTAGTCAGCAGATTAATAGAGGTAAAGGAAAGGTCCTCTGTTTCAGAAGTGGAGATCACGGAAGATACAATATTTACCGGAGAAAACGGAAAGCTCGATGATGCCTCCTACATAGAAATTATTGCCCAGGCCATAGCAGCTCAAAATGGATTTAAAAATATGGGCAACCGGAAGTCTAAACAGGAAGGCTTTCTGCTGGGCGTAAAAAATTTAGAGATAACAGGCCATGCCGGCATTGGAGACAAGCTGCGAGTGTCTGTTTATAAAGCTGCCAAATACGGCGAGTTCGGAGTTATAAAGGGAGAGGTGTTTAAAGGAAAGGAGTTAATTGCCAGAGGTGAAATAAAGGTCTGGCATAATGGGAAATGAAGATAAAGGCCGACAAAATCCTGCTGTTTTTTTTGTTTTTATACCTGGGCCCGATGCTGTTCCAGCCATTACAGAGGGAAGGATCCCTGGCAAGCGCCGGGATAAAGGAAGGCATAGAGGCAAAACAAGAGAAGAAAAACGAGGCCGCTGACATATCCGGCCTGTTGCGCAGGCTGGGGGAAAAAATTTCAGCTTTCAAAAGCCTGAAAACAGATTTCATCCAGGAAAAAGAATTAGCGATATTCAAAAATAAAATTATCCTGAAAGGCCGGATATATCTTCAAAAGCCTGACAGGCTTGCCTGGCATGTTGATAAGCCCGTTAAATATTCCGTCGTAATTACAGATAAGTCAATCCGCCAGTGGGATGAGGATACTAATCAGGTGCAGGAAATAATTCTGGCTAAAAACCCCGTCCTTAAGAATGTGCTGAATCAGCTGACAGTCTGGTTCTCGGGAAATTACAGCCCGCTTCTGGAAGATAATAATGTGCAGGTATTGCAAACGTCCCCTTTAATCATTGAGTTTACTCCCAAGGAAATGAACATTGCCAAAAAGGTCATTAAAAATATTACGATCACATTCAGGGAAGATGAAAAATACCTGAAGCAGATAAAGATTCAGGAAAACAGCAGGGACGTCACAACGATTATTTTTTTAAACACTGTATTAAATGCACCCGTTGACAGCGCCAGCTTTGAGGTAAAAGGCGGTGTTTGATAAGCGCTTTCGCCTGATTCATGACTTTCTGGAAAATAAAAAAAAACCCGTTCTCTGGATTGTCGTGCTTTTGATAGCAGCTGCAGGCATCGGGCTTCCTTTTTATCAATTTGAAGGCAATATTGATTTAATGCTCCCGAATGACAGGGACATCCATCGCAGCATAAATTTTTTAAGGGATTCCAAGCTCTCTGACAAGGTCATCATCTCGCTGGCCTTAACCTCTCCTGATAAAACCAGGAAAGACCTTTTTAATGCAGCCGACCAACTGGCAGCGTCCCTTCCGCCTTCCCTGTTCAGCAAAGTTATTACAGGCATCTCTGCCCTGAATGTTATGGATGCCCTCTCTGTTATAAATTATGCGCCCCAGATGCTGGGCGAAAAAGACCTGTCCTTTATAGACAGCCAGATAAATGCCGCAGGCATCTCTGAAAAACTGCAGGGGATTTACAGGCAATCGCTGAAACCCGAAAGCATCTTCATGACTTCCATGTCCCGCACCGACCCGCTCGGGATAAGGCTTCTTCTGCTTGATAAATTAAGGGCGCTGCCTGCCTCCATGGGTTATGACGTCAGTATAGAGGATGGACATTTTGTCAGCCGCGACGGACGCCACGCATTGCTTATAATCCAGACGCCTGTAGCAATGACAGACTCGCCCGGCTGCAAAAAACTTGTAACTGCCTTGCAGGAGCAGACAGGACGCCTGCCGGAATATGTTTCTGCCGACATCATTGGCGGCCATCTCCACACCTTCAGCAATGAAAAGGTTATCAAGCGTGATATCCTGGTGGCCTCCACGCTCGTATCGGTTGCATTTCTGCTTTTGTTTGTTGCCGTTTTCCGTGACATGAGGGTCATACTGGTATTTATAGCTCCGCTGGCTGCAGTTATTCTGTCAATCGGCCTGTCTTATCTCATCTTCGGCAAGATATCTTATCTGGTCATAGGTTTTGGAACAGCAATTGCCGGCATCTCTACTGACTATGGGCTCCATGTATACATAGCGGCAAGGAAAGGCGCCGGAGCCTCGCAAAGAGTCAGCCTTGCAAAACTTTTATTTACTGATGCAGCAACAACTACATTTGGTTTTAGCGCCCTTTACTTTTCTCATATACAGGGATATCATCAGCTCGCTTCTTTCTCCATATTATGCACCATCTTCTCCCTTGCCCTTGCGCTCTTTATCCTGCCTCTTTTATTGTCCATGAAAAAAAACAATGTCCTCAACCAGCCCGAGGAAAAGAAACTCGAAAGTCTTTACCTGCACAAAAGAATGATTGTCGGCAGCTGGGCCTTATTAACCCTGGCAGCCTTATTTTTCTCCTTCAATATCAAATTTGACAGTGAGGTTACCCGGCTTGACGGCAGCGAACCAGAGGTGCTCCTGGCAGAAAAAAACTTTTATGACACCTGGGGCGGGAAGAGCAGCCAGGCAATATTTGTAGTAAATAACAAGAACTACGAAGGTGCCCTTGAGACTAACGACAGGATATTTCAGGAGGCAGCACAGGCCCTTGGCGCTGAAAACTTTTCGAGCATTGCAGCGTTCTGGTCTTCTGAAAAAACAAGAAAGAAAAATATAGAGAACTGGAACCGGTTCTGGAAAGGCGAAAGGGAGACAAGATTAAAGAGGCTGATTAAAGAGCAGTCCTTTAAATACCAGTTTTCTGAACAGGCGTTTTCCCCTTTCTTCGATAATTTATATAATGGGACAACCGGCAATAATAACTCCGACGAGTTTTTATCGAGGCTAAAAGAACGTTTTGTACAGGAGAAAAAGGATGGGTATCAGGTATTATCTTTTTTCCCGGACAAGAAAGAGCATGCGGATGCCATGGCAGCGCTAAGCGCGCATTATCCCGGAACATTTCTGGTATCCGGCAAGGCCATGTCCAGGGCTATATCCGACTTTACCGCTAAAGAATTTAAGTTTCTGGTGCCGATTGCGCTGGCATTCAATATTGGGCTGACATTCTGGTTTTTTAAGAATCTCAAAGAGACCATAATAGCATTGGTCCCTCTCGTAACAGGCATGGTATGGCTTACGGGCTTGATGTCATTGTTCAACCTTCCGCTGAATGTAGTAAGTATACTGGCAGCCATTGTCACCAGCGGGGTTATCGTGGATTACGGCATCGGCATGACCTATGAGTATCAGTATGACCTTAAAATAGGGACAGTGATTGCAGTGTCGTTATCCGCTGTTACAACCATTATCGGCGCAGGGGTCCTGCTTTTTGCCAAACACCCTGCCTTATTTTCCACCGCAGTAGCAATGGTTATCTGTCTGGTGGCAGGATACCTTTCTTCTATTACTGTGGTCCCGGCCCTTTGCAGTATTTTTTCAAAACCGAAACTCCAGGGGCAGGCGGCATGAAGGAAGCTTCTAACAGGGTGAAACAGCTTGTATCCGGATTCTTTATAGCATTTATTGCCGGGTGCAGCAGTATCCCTTTTCAGGAAACTGCCCGCGTTTCTTTAGAATCAGCGGACCCCGGGGCCCTACTGGAACGTTTCAGAAATAACAGCCCCGAAAGCTTCAGGCTTCTGACTACTGTTGTCTTTCAGTATAACCTGGACAAGCTTTCCGGCATAGGATATATGGATATCAATACAAGGGAAAAGGCCTTTACTGTTGCCTGCATCAACGCAATGGGGGTTAAGCTTTTCGAGTTGTCAGGCGATAAGAATGGAACGGTCTCTCATTTTACTCTTGAGGAATTAAATAAAAAAGGTGATTTTGCCGCTGTAATCGGGGAAGACATCAAAAGGATTTACTTTGACTCAGCGCCTTCTTCCGGGGCAAAGATAAACAGAAAAAAATTTAAAATTACCTTTGACCAGCCGTACGGCCCTGGAATTATGGAGTATGTTTTTGCCGGAGCCGGCGGAAACATGGTCGAAAAAAATTATTATGAAGACAATACATTAATATGGCGGGTTTCCTTTTATGAGTACCGGCAAAAAGACGGGAAGATATATCCCGGCGGAATCATCTTAAACAACTATAAATACGGATACAGCCTCACGGTAAGGCTGAAGGAGATTCAGGCTTGAGAACCCTTAAAAAAGAAATTGCACAACACATGGCTGACCTGGATGCATCAGGACAGAGGCTGACTGCCAGCTTTTTATTCCCTGAAGACTTTGTGGGTTTTCAGGGCCATTTCCCCGGCAACAAGATATTGCCCGGCATCTGCCAGATACAATGCGTCATTGCAATGCTTGAAAAGTGGAAAAAGAAAAACATTGTTCTGAGAGAGATTGTCCTTGCAAAATTTTTCTCGCCTGTTTCGCCTTCGGAAAAATTAACCTGTGAATGCAGGGATATTAAAGATACGGAAAAAGAATTTACATTAAAGGCATCTGTCAGCAAAGACGGCAAAAAAATATCGGAATTAAAATTGCGGGTCTCCTTTACCGGCGAGGAAATTAAGGCATAGATGAAACTACGAAAGAAAAAATACTACTTTGAACGGGTTGATGGGGCGCCGGAGCCTGTTACAGTTGAACTCAGGAGGCGCACCCGTTTCAGCGAGGTTGATGTTATGGGAGTTGTCTGGCATGGAAGATATCCGGCATATTTCGAAGAGGCGTCAGCGGAAATAGGCAGGCGCTGCGGCCTGTCATACAAAGACTTCTATGAGGCAGAATTACGGGCCCCGATTGTTGAATTCCATATTGATTATTATAAACCTCTTTTCCTTGATGAGGAGTTTACTATCCGTGCTGCATTAATCTGGCATGAAGGTTCCCGCATGAATACTGAATACTACCTTTTAAAACAGGACGGGAGCCTTGCCGCAAGCGGGTATACAGTGCAGTTGTTTATAGATCCCGGCTCGTGGGAGGTTTGCATAGTTTCTCCCGGCTTGCTGGAGAAATGCCGCAAAAGGTGGAAGGCAGGTGAGTTCAATTGTCCGGGCTAAGAGCAGTCATTGTCTCAGCTGATATGATGACGCCGTATGGCAAAGGCACAGATGCCTGCTGGAATAATATACTTTCAGGCAGGACCGCTATCTCCGGATTGAACCGGTTTAACACAAAGGCTTTTCAATCTGATTATGCAGCCACCATTGACAGCCTGGAATATCATCAGGGGGATTCTTTAGTGATGCAGATGCTTAAGCCTCTTTTTGACAAGGCCTCTGTATCTATCCCTGAAGATGCAAAGCTTATACTGGCAACAACAAAGGGCGAGATTGATCTTTTAGAAAAAAATATTCTTAAAGGGACAGGGGAGACGCCGGACTGTAGCCTGACATCTCTGTTAAAAAAGGTCTCTGCCCTCACCGGAGTCAAAGACGCCGGAGCTGTTGTCTCAGCTGCCTGTGCTTCCTCATCAGCAGCTGTTGCAAGGGCGGCAGCCATGATACGCAGCAAGCGCAGTGACTGCGTACTGGTAGTTGCATGTGACAGCGTCACTGAATTTGTTTTTTCAGGGTTTTCTTCATTGATGGCCCTGGATAAATTCTTTGCCAGGCCTTTTGACAGGGACAGAAAAGGATTGAGCCTGGGAGAGGCAGCAGCCTTCGTATTGGTCATGAGTGAGGCAAGGGCAAAAAAGGAAAAAAGAGAGATGCTCGGTGAAATAGCCGGCTGGGGTTTGAGTGATGACGCCAACCACATGACAGGGCCCTCCCGCGAGAGTGAAGGCCTGATACTGGCTATAAAAAAGGCATTGAAGACAGCAGCCGCTGATAAAAGTGATATTGGTTTTATATCAGCTCACGGCACAGGAACCGTTTATAATGACGCCATGGAAATGAGGGCGTTTCACTCTGTATTCAAAGATAAAAAAATACCTGTCTATTCCATAAAAGGCGGGATAGGGCATACCATGGGAGCGGCAGGCATCATCGAAGCAATAATAGCGATGAAATCCTTAAAAGAGAGAAATATTCCGCCCACTGTCAATCTCAAGGACGCTGATGAGGATGCGCGCGGATGGGTCTCTCCGGAGCCGCGTCCGGCTGATAAAAGGAAAATGGCACTATTAACCAATGCGGGCTTCAGCGGTATAAATGCAGCGCTGGTTATGGCCTGAATTTTATGGCTATTTCTATTTGCGGCATAGGATGGATTAATAAAGAGGAGTATGGATGTGTAATGAATGGGATGCGGTTTAATTACAGGGACAGCTCAAGAGGCAAGGCGCTATCAAGGAAAGAAATATTTTCTTATCCATTTAAAAATTTCGGCAGGCTCGATAATATCTCCAGGCTGGCCTGTTATGCTGTTGCGCTTGCATTGAAAGACGCAGGGATCAAATATTTCATGAACCATAAACACGATATCGGGATTATCTGTACAAATAAGTCAGGCTCTCTGCAATCAGATATTCTTTATTTTAAGGATTATCTGGAGAGCGGCAGGACATTATCAAGGGGGAATCTCTTTATTTATACCCTGCCGTCAAGTCCCCTGGGTGAAGCAGCCATACATTTTGGCCTTCAGGGCCCTCTGCTTTATGTCACGGCTGCAGATAAACCCCTGCAGGCCGCGCTGGACACGGCATCCGAGATGATCCTTCTGAATGAATCTCCTGCAATGCTTGCAGGAATGGCAGAAGAGGATGAAGCTGTTTACTTTGTCCTTGCAAGGGATTCTGATTCCATAGAGCATGTTCTGTGCGATGTTGCCCGGGCAAGGGCAATACTGGGCAAAGATATGCTTTTCTCAAAGATGATAAAAGAATTCTCATCCTTAAAAGAACAGAGAGGTCAGGAGTGAAGATAAAGCTTATTTATCCCAGGTGGCCGAAATTAAACAGGCAAACAGAGTTCCATCTGCCGCCGCATGGCCCGGTCTGTTTTGCTGCTGCTATTCCCAACGGCATAGAGATTTCCTTCTGTGACGAAAACGTTCAGCAGATAGATTTTAATGAAAAGGCAGACCTGGTTGCTATTTCTGCCATGCTCACCTGCCAGATACCCCGGGGATGGGAGATTGCCGACCAGTACAGGGCAAATGGCATTCCTGTAATATTCGGAGGCATAGGGACCATGCTGCATCATGAAGAAACCATGCAGCATGCAGATTCTGTTTTCCTCGGCGAGGCAGAGGGGCGTTTTGAAGAAGTTATAGATGATCTCAGCAAGAGTAAACTGAAAAAAGTATATAATTACCTCAGAGATTTTCCGGACATGCAGTTAGTGGGGCCTGCCAGGCGAAGCATCCTGAAGCGCGAGTTGTATAACTACCGCGGTGTGCAGATGGTGGACCTCATTCACGCTTCCCGCGGCTGCAGGTTTAATTGTTTTCCGTGCTGTACCCCGTTTTTAGGAGGGCGCAAATTCAGGCCCAGAGACATTGACGCAGTACTTAAGGAGCTTGAATCAATAGACAATAACCGCCTGTTCTTCGTGGACAATTCCATGGCACAGGATGACAAATGGGAAAAGGAACTGTTCAGGGCCCTGATACCCCTCAAGAAAAAATGGATATCCCATCCCATCAAGGATGATGATGAGATACTGGACCTTGCAGCTGAGGCCGGCTGCTGGTACGTATATCAGGCAATCTTTGATACCTCGGACCACATAAGAAAACGCGTCAAGCGGCTTCAGGAGCGCGGCATTGGTGTTGAGGGCACGATTATCCTGGGCATGGATGACCATGATGAAGATTATATAAAACGGCTTGTTGATTTCCTTCTTGAAATAAAACTGGACCTGGCTGAGTTTACAATATTGACGCCTTTCCCGCATACGCCTATCAGGGCCACGCTTGAAGAAGAAAAAAGGATCTTACACAATGACTGGGTCCGGTATACCGGAGGAGAGGTTGTCTTTAAGCCGGCAAAGATGAGCATTGATAAATTGCAGGAGATGTATTATTACTCATGGGATACCTTTTACAGCGATTGCAGCCAGAGCCTCAAAATGGCAAAGCTGTTTCTCAAGGTCATTGAAAAGGAAAAGGCCGAAGGCATTTATCACGGGAACCGTCTTAGAAAAGGCAGGTGGAGCGCAAACAAAAACATGGGGAAACCTGAATGAGAATCCTGTTAATCTCATCCAACATAGCCATGTCGCCATACCCTGTCTATCCGCTCGGCGTCAGCATGATTGCCAGGGCCTTAACAACTGCAGGCCATGAGGTGCGGCAGTTCGATTTCCTTCAGCAAGACAAATCCGTAGATGCCATTGCACAGGAAATTAAACAGTTCAACCCGGAACTAATCGGAATCTCGGTGCGCAATATTGATAATGTCAATCTCATGAACGAACAATACTATATAGAAGTTGTCAAAAATATAGTGAGCAAAATCAGGGAAGCTTCTAAAAGCAAAGTAATAATGGGAGGCGCAGGTTTTTCCCTTATGCCGGGGCTGATCCTCGAAGAGACAGGGGCTGATTACGGCATTGTTGGAGAAGGAGAATCATTAGTGGTCAATTTCGCAGATAACGCAGCCAGGGGAATTTATCCTGCAGAACGTCTCATCGGGCCCGAGACCAGGCTCTTCGGAACTGAGATTCCGTCGGCAAAGTATGATGAACAACTGATGGAATATTATCTCCACAGCGGAAATATAATCTCAGTGCAGACAAAACGCGGATGCACCTATAAGTGCGTTTACTGCTCTTACCCTCTGCTGGAAGGCTCTAAAATCCGGCAAAGGGACCCGAGGGCGGTTGTAGACGATATTGAACTGCTTTTTAACAAGCATAAGGCCAAATATATTTTCTTCATTGATTCTGTATTTAATGACGACGGAGGCGCTTACCTTGGCGTGATAAAGGAAATGCTAAGGCGTAAAATAAATGTCCCGTGGACAGGTTTTTTCAAGCCCCGGGGGTTGACTGACGAAACCGTAGAAATGATGAAACAGACAGGGCTTATCGCCGTTGAGATAGGTTCAGACGCCCCCAGTGATATTACATTAAAAAGATTGGGCAAGGCATTTTCTTTTCAGGATATCGTTGAATGCAACGACCTTTTCGCAAGGCACGGGGTCGCCACATCACACTACTTCATGTTCGGTGGGCCGGGCGAGACAAGGGAAACCGTATATGCCGGGATAGAAAATATCAAACGCCTGGAAAAATCCGTTATCTTTATCTTCATGGGCATAAGGATTCTGCCTGATACAGCGCTTGCAAAAATAGCGATAACCGAAAAAGTTATATCTCCTGAAGATGGCATGCTCAAACCAACTTACTATATCTCACCGTCAATTGATAAAAAATGGCTTGAGGAAACCCTTACTGAGGCATTTTCAAAGATGAGGCACTGCATATTCCCTCCTGATGCAATAGACGATAGCCTGAGAGTTCTGCATAAAATGGGATATACCGGCACATTATGGGATATGCTGCTTTCCCGTGATTCCACCAGGCGCAGGAAACGGAATGCCCCAAAATAATTCCATTGCACCGGAGCAAATCTGGTGTGCCATACCTGTTTTTAACAATAAGGGGGCCTTAAGAGCTGTTGCAGCCGGCTGCCGTTCCATATTAAAAAACGTTGTTGTTGTTGACGATGGCAGCACAGATACAGATGTTGCGTCTTTACTTCTTGATTTAGATGTTGTTGTCCTGAAGCATGAAAGGAATCTCGGCAAAGGGCAAGCCATCCTGACTGCCTCACGGTATATAGAAGCACGGGACGGCTATTACATGATAACCATTGATGCAGACGGGCAGCACTATCCTGATGACATTAAAAAATTTATTCCTCTTATATATGAAGGCGGTTCAAATATAATTATCGGCTGCAGGAATTTCAATACAGATAATATCCCCGGGAAAAGCCGCTTCGGAAGGAAATTTGCCAATTTCTGGCTGCGCATGGAAACCGGGCTGGAGATAGATGACTGCCAAAGCGGTTTCCGCGCATATCCTGTCCGGTATCTGAACCAATTGAATTTCAAGGGCGTTCGCTACGATTTTGAAGCAGAGGTTCTGGCAAAGGCTGCATGGGCAGGGCTGCAGTTAAAGACCGTTATGATTGATGTCCACTATCCCAAACCCGAAGAACGCGTCTCCAGCTTTAAGCCTTTTATGGACAACCTGCGCCTTTCACTCATTCACTCCATGCTGGTTGGAAGACGTTTACTGCCCCTGAGGCATAAGCCGCTCGTAAATACCCCCCAAAAAACAGACCTCTCAATACTCCGGCATCCCGGCAAATTCCTGAAGATGCTTCTTCAGGAAAACACAACCCCGGAAGGATTGGCAATGGCTGCAGCCGTGGGAACTTTTCTCGCCATACTGCCGCTGCTGTTTATCCATACATTTGTAATTATATATGTAGCTGCCCGCCTGAACTTAAATAAAATTGTTGCCGTTAATGTCCAGCATTTCTTTATGCCGCCTTTTGTTCCGGCCCTGTGCATCGAAGCAGGTTATTTCATAAGGCACGGCCGCTGGCTGACAGATATTTCCTTTGCAACTGTCTTCTCACAGTTTTCAGACCGCTTGATTGAATGGTTCCTGGGCTCTTTGATCATCGCGCCTGCCGGCGCTGTCCTTATGGGCGCTATAGTTTTTATTTCAGCATCCCTGATAAAAAAGAAAAGGCAGCGCTGATGTCGCAGGGCAAGGATGCTGTTAAAAAGAGAGGCAATAAATTAGGCTTCTGGTTCTTCCAGGCCTCACTCAGGATATTTGGACTGGCAGGGACCTATGGGCTCCTATATCCTGTCTGCCTTTATTACCTGCTATGCGACCGCACCGCTGTATCTGTGAGTATGGCTTATATAAAAAGGCGTTTTAAAGACCATAATGCCTTCCAGAAAATCTGCGAGGTCTACAGATTATTCATCCAGCAGGGCAAAAATCTCATTGACCGCTACTATGTTGTTTCAGGACAGGGGCAGTTTGACACAGAGCTTTACGGATATGATAAAATAAAAACTCTTTTAAATACTTCTCAAAAAGGGGCCATATTGCTGACAGCCCATGTTGGGAATTGGCAGCTTGCGATGACCGCCTTGAAAAAATTAGGGAAAACTGTTTATTTGCTGATGCGGCCTGAGGACAATATTGCAGTTAAAGAAGCCCTTGGCATAGACAGCGAAAAAGAAAATGTTAAGATTATTTCTACAGAAAATTTCCTTGGCGGTGTAATTGAGGCAATGGATGCCGTCAACAAGGGCCATATTGTTTCGATAATGGGAGACCGCCCTTATGAATACAGCTCAGTTGAGGCCTCTTTCCTGGGCGAAAAAGTCAGTTTTCCTTACGGGGCTTTCAGCATTGCTGCTGCAGCTCGATGCCCTGTGGTTGTACTTCTCTCGGCCAAGGTTTCCACTAAGAAATATATTATAGATATCTCTCATGTTATCGAACCCAGATACAGTTCTAAAGCCAAAAAGCAGGAAGAGATTAAAGGCTGCGTCCGGGAGTTTGCCGGGATACTGGAAGATTATGTCGCCAGGTATCCTTCCCAGTGGTTTGTATTTCATGACATATGGAAAAGAAATAATTAATAATTCGGATTAAGGAGCGTAAAATGCCAAACAGCAAAGAAGAAGAATTAACACGGATAAGAAAAAACCTGAAAGAAATGCTTGTGAAAGATTTATCCCTCGAAGACATCAGGCCCGAAGATATCAAAGACAATGAAATCCTATTCGGAGAAGGGCTGGGTCTGGATTCTCTTGACGCTGTTGAGATAGTTGTTCTGCTGCAGCGCAATTTTGGGCTCGAGGTCAAGAATATGGACCAGGGGAAAGAGATTTTTTATTCCATAGATACCCTTGCAAATTATGTATATGAGAACAAAAAAGGAGCCTCGTAATTTGCTTATGTGAACAATTTTTGCATCCGGGCATAAAGGCTGACATTATTACAGAACCAAATCTTACAGAAAGAAACAAAACTCTAATCGTTATAAGAGATGAACTCTTCTATGGTTCTGCGGATTACACAAAGAGCCAGCCGGACCTGTTTATTCCTCACAGGTTTAAGATACTCGCGCCATCGCAGGTAGACAGCTTTCTTGAAAAAGTAAAGGAAAGTTTGATAGGAGAAGAGGAAATGTTGTTGTATGTCCACCTCCCTTTCTGCTTTTCCGAATGTTTATTCTGTAATTCTTTCCCTCATAAGGCAGACAGGGAAGCTCAAAATGATTATTTAAACAATTTACTGAAGGAGATTGAACTTTTTTCAAGCCATGGAGTTTTTAAGGGCAAGAAGGCAAGGTACATATATCTTGGCGGCGGGACCCCTACATCATTTTCTAACCATGACCTTAAGCTTATACTGGATAAGCTCTCATCATGTATAGACTTATCTGAAAATTGCAGTGTTACTTCTGAAGCGCATCCATCCACTTTGCCTGACAAAAAGAGAATAAGGGAGTTAGGTGATATCGGGATAACCAGATTAAGTATCGGTTGCCAGACCTTTGACCAAAAGGTGCTCCTTTTGTGTAACAGGAAAAATACCCGGGGCCAGGTTGAAAGGATTGTCAGGGATGCTCAGGACGCCGGCATATCAATAAACATTGATATGATGACAGGACTTCCCGGACAGACTATCGAAGGTGTAAAAAAAGATATTGAGATATTGGGAGAGGTACGTCCGGATTCAGTTGAATATATCAGGCATGAAATAGTAAACCCTCTTGTTGTCAAGCTGTATAAGGACAATCCGGCTCTTGTTGTGAGCAATGACACGCTTTTTGAAATGGTGTGTATCACGCAGGAATGGATGAGCTCAAACGGATATGAGCAAAACGGGCGGTTCACTGACGATAAACAGTGGGGATACAGATATCACTGGTTAAGAGAAATGCCCATTATCGCATTTGGCTCACGGGCAAGGTCTTATACCAAAACAATTTGTTTTGATAAGCATGAAGAGCTTTCTGCTTATTCAGATATTATCCGTAACAACGGGTTGCCTATCGGGAGGTATATTTCTCTTACCGAAAGAGAGCAAATGTACCGGTCGCTTTTGCTTAATATTCAAGTGAAAAGAGGTCTTGATATAAAGCAGTTCCATGACAGATTTTCTGCAGACCCTCTTGATATATTTTCTTCTCTGTTTTCAAAACTCAGCGAGTATGGTTGTCTGAAGCAGGAGGGCGGCGCAATAAACCTAACGAAATACGGCGCTTATTTCGTTGAAGATGTCTGTGACTATATTATTGATACAGTCTTAAAAGAGGAATCAAATTGCCTGGTAAGGGCCCCTCATTCAGAGGGAGGCACCTCTTCAAGGCTATGATGCCTCCGGCGACAAAGCGCACAAAGATTGGATTTAAAAGAGAGGTTGAGAAATAAACTTCTCCGTTCTCATGCTTCTTCTTTTCAACTCGAACCCTTGACCCCTCGACCCCTTCCGTTCTCCGTAGCATCCATTCTCCGCAGCGCTGCGAAGGATGAACTGCGAAGGATGAATGAACCCTGCCGTTAATCTATTGCACTTTCCCTCTTGCGTGGGGTAAGATTGAGGGGAAATTGCGAATGAAGCAAATGGGGAAGTGGATCAGATTTAATTCTATCCCAGAAGCAATTTTTGAGAGTATACAGAAGGATTTGCAAGTAAGTTATTATGAAGATAAACAAAATAACAGTTAATAAGTTTAGACATCTTCAGAATATTGTGCTTTCTTTTGGGGAAAGACTTACTGCTATCGCGGGCCAAAATGGAACCGGGAAGTCTTCAATTTTAGGATTGGCTGGGCATGTTTTTATTTTTCCTGCTGACTATAAAACCTTGGATGAAAAGCAGTTTACAACTCAATATTCAGAAATTTTTAGATTTTCTCCTGAATATGACAAACCGAAAGATCACAGCTATGTGATTGAATTAGATGATGAAACAACAATTCCCGTTCTTTCGTATGATAGAAAAGAGCGAGGAAAAGAAATGTCATTGCGTTTGAGGGTTGGTAAAAGTGCGAAAGAAGAAGGAAAGGTCAAATTTCCAGTAATATACCTTGGGTTAAGAAGGCTCTTCCCTTTGGCTCAAGAATCGTCGGTTAAACACGAAGTAAAGGGACTAAGCGTTGAACAGGCGCAGAAATATCAAAATTTACACAATGAAATTCTTTTGCTAAATGAACAAATCAATCCTGAATACGTCGAGGTATTTAGTAAAAGTTTTTATGCTACGAAAACTGATAAGTATGACTGTATCGGTAATTCTGCAGGTCAGGATAATATCGGTCAAATATTAACTGCGATATTATCATTTGAAAAATTAAAGGATTTAATGAGAGATTCTTACCCTGGTGGAATATTATTGATTGATGAGATAGATGCAACCTTGTATCCAGCTGCTCAAATTAAATTAATTGAAAAATTGTTTAGGGTTAGTCAGGACCTAAATCTACAGGTGATATTTACAACGCATTCAACTGATATTGTTGAAACCATGATGGATCCTAAATATCAACACCATTCAAAAGTAATTTATTTAACCAATAATTCTGGCATAGTTAAAAATGCTCAAAACCAAATCACGATTGAAGAAATTATCAACGATCTAAAAGTGCAGCTCCCAATTCGTAAAAAAATAGATAAAATCTTGATTTTTTCCGAAGATAGTGAAGCGAGGTTCTGGATTTCTAATTTATTAGGAAATAAGATAACGAAGCATATTTCGTTTGTTAAAGATAATTTCGGGGCAGATTGGTTAGTAGATATAGCAAACAAACGCATCCCAGTATTTAGCCAGAGCATATTTGTGCTTGACGGCGATAAACACAAAGTGCGAAGGCGGAATAAATGTCCAAGAGTAATTCTTTTGCCAGGCCAAAGTAGACCGGAAAATATTTTTCATGAATTTCTTAAAAGTTTGCCGACAAATGATAAATTTTGGGGAACAACGGGAGGATATACTTACCAATTTTGTTTTAGGGATCAACCAAATATAAGCGCAGATCGCAGCGTGATGAAAAGTTGGTTTAATAATCAAAAACTTTATTGGGGAAGAGGATGCAGCAAACTTTTTAATAGATGGAAAGAAGACAATCCTGTTCTAGCCGATACTTTCAAGGCAAAATTTGAAGATATTATTAAACAAATGACAAATTAACTAAGAATAATATTTCATAAAAAGTAAGTTAGGAATAATTAGAGCCCGCGACCGGTTTTCGATAGCGGAATAGAGCAGCTCGCCCCGGTCCGCACCCAGGCGGATTCGCCGAGGAGAACGAGTCTACGCTATCGCTGCGAGAAGAGATTGCGATTGTGGAGGGGAAAAGATGAATAAAGTCTTTCTGTGGTAAAATAACAGAAAAGGAGGTGTTTGCCATGCAGACTATATCTTTAAAGAGCAATTCGCCTGATATGGCTATTCCACTTTTAAAAAATGCTATAGACCGAGAAAAGCGCATTCTCATAGAAACTCTGAGAATAACGAGAGAGAAGATCAGCAGAATGGCTGAACAACTTGGTGTTAATATTGATAAACTCATGAGAGGAGAGGTCGATCATTCCGAAGCCCAGGACATGCAGCTTATCGAGCTTGAAGGTGAGATAGAGATTTCAAAACATATCGAAGCTGAATTAAAAGAACTTGAATCAGTCGAGATATGCAAATAAAAGACTACCTGAATGAAATTCTTAATGTCCTCTCAGCTAATCCTTTTATAGAATCCCAAAACCTTGCCTTTGAAGAACGTCCCCCAAATGCGGCATTTATAACCGGAACGATTGTTTTCACAAATAGCGCCAAACTGCACTTTAAGGAATTTGTAGTCTTTAAATCCGAAGGTGTTAATATCCTTAAGTATGGCTATAACTTCTTATCAAAAGACAATACCCTTATCTTCAGATATGACAACGCCTTAGACCCACAAGCAAAAAAATTATCAACCTATCCTGAACATAAACATACTCCTGAAGAATTACTGCCTGCCAAGATGCCCTCTCTTGAAGAAGTCCTCAGAGAAATAACCGGACTGATAGAAAGTGAGAAGTAATATGCAGAAGGTTTTGCCAAAAGGGTGGCTTTCCTTTTTGAGCTATACCACAAATATACAAGCCTGCTGCCCGCGCCGGAGAAGCCGCGCAAACACTGGAATTTATGAGTGGAAAAAATAACCAGGGACAGCGACAGGTTTTTCGATAGCTCAATAGAGCGGCTCGCCCCGGTCCGCACTCAGGCGGATTCGCCGAGGAGAACGAGTCTACGCTATCGCTGCGAGAAGCGATTGCGGTTGCGTACGGGCGGCTTAAAAAGAATAGTGAAATGGATACAGGATATAAGGTAAAATAGTTTACTTTAAAGAGACAGGGGACTATGGGGAAGAGGAAGCGCTTAATCTTTGCAGTATTTACACTTGTTGTACTTTTATTGTCCGGCAGCGGGAGCAGTTATAACTACTTCCCTGTGGACAAGTCTGTCCCTCTTGTCACTTTCATCTTTGATGATGGAAATGATACGGACTATACCGTTGCAAAAGATATTTTTGATGCACATGGCGACGTTGCCTGTTCGGCAATCACAACCAATTGGATTAATACCAGAGGCCACCTGAATGTTTCCCAGCTTACGGAACTTCAGAATAACGGCTGGGAAATATTAAGCCATACAGTATCACATCCAAACCTGAAGACACTGCCTGAAGATCAGGTCGAAACTGAATTAGCTCAATCAAAAGCAACCCTTGAAGGCCTGGGGCTTACTGTTAAAAATCTTGCTTACCCTTACAACAAAAACAATTACACCATCAGGGAGGTTGCAAAAAAATATTACAGGGCTGGCAGGAGCGGACATAACAGGTTAAACCCTCCGACCATCCTGGACCAGTATGACCTGAAGGCCTACTCAAGCAATCACCCTCTGAGCAAACTGGAAGGTCACGTTGACAAGGCATATTCTGAAAAGAAATGGCTAATTCTCTACCACCACAGAATCGAAGTAAAGATCAAAGTATCCGGCAAGACAGGTAATTTTATACCTGGAGAAAACTTGACCTTTAAACCCTCAGGAGCAGCAGGGAAATACATCTCTGATAAAAATATTATTGGTTATGGTTCTGTGATGCATTTAGTCCCCATATCAGGAACTCCACAGGCAAATGACATTATTACAGGCCAGTCCAGCGGCGCTGCCTGCAAGTCAGACAGGGTGGATTATAATCAGAAAAAAGCCCTTCTTGAACTAATTGAATATATCCATACAAAATATCCGGACATGCGGATAGTAACAATTGACAAAGGATTGGATATTTATTTATAGCAGCACCCTCTTATATGACAGACAATAAAGTGCTGATAACAGGGATGGGCGCAATCTCCGCAGCAGGCGCTAATCTTACCAGGACTCTTGATTCATTCAGGGATGGCAAAAGAAATGCAGGGCGCGTATCTCTCTTTGATACACCTCTGGAATATCCTGTTTTTGAGGTCAGGGAAATCCCCGGAAAATTTTATTTAGAGGGACAGAGGACTATAAGCCTTGCACTTTGCGCTGTTGACGAAGCTCTTAAAGGCGCACAGCTTGTCGCAGACTCGGCTCTACGAGGGAATGACCTGTCGAAATTTCGTGTTGGCGTCTGTATGGGCACAACTGTAGCAAGCCAGCTCAATGACATGGAATTCTACAAATCATACCGCAATAGCGGAACAGCGCCCATGGAGCCGGCAGACCGGTACCTGAAGGGTAACCTTGCCGAATTCATCTCCCGTAAAATTAATGCCTCAGGCCCTTCGCTTACAATAGTTAATGCGTGTTCTTCAGGGACCGACGCAATCGGAGTGGCGCTGTCCTGGCTTAATAATGGACTGTGTGATATCGCTATTGCCGGAGGAGCAGATGAATTAAACCGTATCCCTTTGTGCGGTTTCGGTTCTTTGGGCATTGTAAGCCGGGATTTATGTGCGCCGTTTGACCGGGACCGCAAAGGACTGAACCTGGGTGAGGGGGCAGGGGTTCTGGTATTGGAAACAAAACATTCAGCTCAAAAAAGGGGAAAGGCTTCTGGCCTGTATCTTTTGGGATACGGCTCGTCCAGTGATGCTTATCACCTTACATCTCCTCACCCTGAAGGTGTGGGGCTGGCAGCATCAATCAATAAGGCACTTAAGGAATCCGGCATAAAACCTGAGGATGTCACTTTTGTCAATGCACATGGCACAGCTACGATTGAGAACGACAAAGTCGAGGGAAAGGTTTTAGCAAATATTTTCGGGCAGGGACTTAAGATGCTCTCTACCAAGGGATTCACAGGCCATACCCTTGGCGCAGCAGGAGGGCTGGAGGCAGTATTCACTGCCGCAGCTCTTAATGAAGAATGGATACCGGCCAGCATCGGCTTTAGCAATAAAGATGAGGCAATTCCCTTAGCTCCTGTGAGAGAAAAGACAAAGATTAATGGAAGGTTCGCGCTGTCAACATCCCTTGCCTTTGGCGGAAATAACGCAGCGCTTTTATTGGGGAGGTTGTAAGGAACGAATAATACGATAGAATTGAGTAATTTTACTCAACCATTGAGTAATTATTGACTTGCCTTTGTAATTAATGGTAATATTTTCACATGGAATTCGAGCGGCCATTAGTCAAAGTTCTCGCATCCTCTCTGAAGAAACGGCTCCCTGTTTTCCAGGTTCTTATTGGCCCAAGGCAGGTCGGAAAGACAACCATATCCAGGCAGGTGCTCAAAAAACTGTCCTATCCGTCTGTGTATGCATCTGCGGATAGCCCTCTGCCGCCAGGGCCTGAATGGATCGAATCTCAGTGGCGTTTGGCGGAGGTTGAGTTACAGAAAAGCAGAAAGACTGTTGTGCTTGTACTTGATGAAATTCAGAAGGTCAGAGGGTGGAGCGAGAGCCTGAAGCTGCATTGGGAGCGTACGCAGAATGAGGGAAAAGATATTCGTATGCTGGTGCTTGGTTCTTCGGCATTATTGCTTCAGGAAGGGCTGACTGAAAGTCTGGCCGGACGATTCTTCCTGACACGGTGTCCTCACTGGTCATATAAAGAATGCTCGTCAGCCTTTGGCTGGGATTTTAAAAAATGGCTCTACTTCGGCGGATATCCTGGAGCCGCTGTTTTTATCAATGATGAAGAACAGTGGAAGAGGTATATCACAGATTCGCTTATAGAAACAGTCCTTGCCCGCGATGTGCTGCAGATGCAGAAGATTACCAAGCCTGCGCTTCTGCGTCATCTTTTTGCACTATCTGCCACTTACCCTGCCCAGATTTTTTCCTATAACAAGATGCTGGGACAATTGCAGGATGCTGGCAATACCACAACGCTCGCCCATTATCTCAGGCTCCTTGAATCAGCCTTTCTTGTGAGCGGACTGGAGCTTTTTTCCAAAGGGCAGGTGAGAAAACGCGGGAGCAGTCCAAAATTGATTCTCTGGAATAATGCCCTGATAAATGCACTCTCATCAAGAACATTCAGGGAGGCGGTCAGCGATGCCTCATTGTGGGGCCGTCTTACAGAGAATGCTGTTGGGGCGCACTTCTCTAATGGGCTCTCAGGGACGAGCTGCGCACTTACATATTGGCGGGATGGTGACAATGAGGTAGATTTTGTTGTGTCAAGGGGTACGTCAACATGGGGCATAGAGGTTAAGAGCGGAAGAAGTGGAAAAATGTCCGGCATGGAAAGATTTCGTGCAAAATATCCCAAGGCAAAAACGCTCATCGTGGGCAGCACCGGCATTCCCCTTGAAAAATTCTTTTCAGAACAGCCAGAGGCGTGGCTGCAACAAAAATGAACATACATTATGAAACATAAACCGGAATACATAGCGAGTGAAACATGAACATCCTTGGCATCGGCATTATATTCGCCAGGGGCATTGGCATTGATTCTTTTGAAAATGCCCTGAAGAGGGGATGGCAAAGTCCTTCTGAAGCAGTCGCCCCTCATTTAAAAGATAAGAAATTGCCTGCCTTCACTGTTAATCTTGAAACCTTGGCAGACAGGTCATTATTGAAAAAAACAAGGCGTTCGGACAAATTCAGCAAAATGGCTGTTCTGGCTGCTTCAGGCGCACTGCAAAACAGCAGGATAGAAAACATAAACAAAAAAAATATTGGCGTAATTTTAGCCACGGCCTTCGGAGCGCATGTTACCACTTTTGATTTTCTGGACAATATCCTTGACTATGGCGAGGCAGCTGTTTCTCCTACAATATTTTCTAATTCAGTGCATAATGCAGCCGCATCTTATATAACCTCTGTCCTTGATATCCACGGCCCGGCATTAACAGTGACCAATTTTTATTTCTGTTTCCAGCATGCACTGCAGCTGGCGCAGGCATGGCTTAATGAGGGCCGGCATGACTACGTGCTTGTCGGCGCAGCTGAACAATACGGCGATGTCATGAGATATGTCTACGACCAGAAGCTGGCGCCGTCACACGACGGCAAAATAAGGCCCTTTAATTTCAGGCCTGCATGCCAGGTCCCTGGAGAAGGCGCTGTTTTCTTTTTGATGAGCAGGGAGAACTCAGGCAATGCTTATTGCAAAGTTGAAAATATCCGGTTTGGCAATGACAACATTCACACACCTTCGGTTGACCTGAATATAATTGATACCGACGGCATGCTGGCTGATGAGTCTGCTTACAGGGATTCTGTCTCTTCTGACATTCCAACAGCAGCTTATTCCCCGCTCTTCGGCAGCATGATGATAGGCAGCGCCTTTAATTGCGCGGCAGGGGCCCTGATGCTTAAAAATCAGGCCTGCTATGCAAATCCGGTACAGGACAATCCCCACGGCATTAACATCCTCAAGGCTGCGCAACATTCCAATATTGAATTAATCCGGTGTGTAAGGTATAATTGTCATAGGGAAAAAGCTGTTTTCCATCTCAAAAAAATAGACCCAAAACCTCTGCATTACTAAAAAATAAAAATGATATTGAATGACATTGAGGATAAATTAATACAGGGCATTGCCTCTATAACATCCCGGGACAAATCATCTGTTGAAGCAGACATGCCTTTTCATAAATTGGGGATTGATTCAATGGGTTTTGTCGAGGTCCTTGTGTTTATAGAAAAAACTTTCAACCTGAAGCTGATAGAACTGGATTTGACTAAAAAGGATTTTGAGACAATTCATTCCCTGGCATCTTTTATCAGCAGAAAACTTTAGTTTGGGATTTGTTATGTTGTCATCTAAAAGCAAACGTTATCTTTCAGGTTCCGACTGGGTAATAAACACACTGGATTACATGATGAAGACAATAACCAGCGCCGGAAACATGTCACAGATTGTCCTCGCGCTGGACTCTGCAATTGATGAGGCAGCGCTCAGAATACGGTTAAACAACTTCACAAAAGAATTCCCTGTGCTGCAGGGAAACGTAACCCGCGATTACAAGCTTACTCCATACTGGAAAATACCGGAGAAGGCAGAGACTGACGTAAATCTCAATGTTTATCATACAGAAGGGCCTGCTTCATGCAGGGACGTCTTATCTTTGCTCGGGCAAAACGCCAACACATTATTTAAAAACAACAACGAGCACCTGGCATTTTATCTCATCAGGGACAAACAGGAAAGTTTTTTCGCCATGAACTTTGACCATCGCCTGTTCGATGCCCGCGGAGCTGAGGCATTCCTTAATTTATTCCAGCGCTATCTGGCTGACGATGATTTCAGTGTTTCCGGAGATATCTGTTTTACGTCATCTTCAGCGCTTACCGGATGGATGAAAAAATTTTATGCAGGAAGAAACGTCAACCGCAAAATAATCGCCCTGTCAAAACCCACTCCCGAAGCCCTGCCGCTGCCTTCGGGGAGAAAGAAAAGTTTCAGATACAGGCTTATTTCCTTTGATGCAGATGAAACCAAAAGGATTTATGATAACGCTTATAACGAGGCAGGCTATCTGATGGAAATGCCATACCTGCTGTCGGTGGCCATACAAACAGTGCACGAACTTTTCAGGGGCAGGGCCCGGACAACTTCCAGCTATCTGGTCCCTGTTTCAATTGACATGAGGCCCGGCAAAGATGCCATGCAGGAATTATTTTTTAATCACGTATCTTACCTGTTCTTCAAGGCGCAGGCAAATGGCACAGATAACCTGACAGGGCTTATAAACTCGGTCAAGCAGCAGATGTATGAACAGGTAAAGGCAGGCTTTCCGGCAGACCTTGCAGAGGCAAGTTTGCTGACCCGTATTGCACCACTGCCGGTACTTGGAAAATTATTGCACCTCCCCTTAAAAGGGAAAATGGCAACCTTTGTTTTTTCCTATCTCGGGAAAAACTCTCAACAGCCCCCTGAGTTTATGGGAGCGGGAATTAAAAATATCTTTCACATGCCGCGTGTGCCGGTGCCCCCGGGACTTGGGTTCTTCTGCAATTACTTTAACGGACAGCTTAACCTTGTAATCTCATATCTTGAAGGACTGGTACAGAACGAGGAAATCAATATGCTTGAGGCAGGGCTGAGAAAGAGATTCGGAGCAGGCCAAGGCTGATGAATACTCCATGTGATATCCTCGTTGCCGGCGGCGGCGTTTCAGGGACAGCAGCTGCCCTGGCATCTGCGCGCAGCGGCGCCCGCACGGTACTGGCAGAGAAAGAAAGTTTTCTCGGGGGAACAGGTTATGCAGGGCTTTTGCAATACATTTGCGGTTTATATCTGAATGGCGACAGCTTTCCGGCTGAGACATTAAACCCGGGGATTGTCCGGGAGATCACCGGACTCCTGAATAAATTAGCGCCTCAAAAAAAAATAAAGAAAACCGGGCAGGTTTATGTGCTCCCGTATTCCAGAGAGGATATGCATTCTGTCTTCACTTCACTTTGCAGGCAGGAACCAAATTTAACCATCTTATCCAATACAACAGTTGTTTCCGTTAAAAAGAAGAACAGAAAAATAGATAAGGTCACTGTCAGCAGTTCCGGAGTCCGCCGCACTATTACTCCAAAGTTCGTGATTGACTGTTCAGGAAACGGGGGTGTCTCTGTAATGGCAGGCGCATCTTTCAGGCTGTCCCCGGCCAAGAAGCTTCAGCTGGCCGGCTACACCATCCATATAAAGGGCATAAAAGGCCGGGATGAAGCACTTGCACTGAAGGTCCCGTATTATCTTGCTGATGCAGTAAGGCAAAAGATATTATCTCCATACCTGAGATTTTCAACCTTCAGCCCTGCCGACACTCCGGGCGAAGGATATTGTAAACTAAGCATTGATGGCGTTGACAGCGCTGAACGCGAACAAAGGGCAAAAAAGGAGGCTGTTATAGTGCATCGTTATCTGGCAGGCAGGCTGCCTTCATTTAAAAATTCTTATATCGCTGAAA
Organism: Nitrospirota bacterium; assembly: GCA_016212165.1. Classification (GTDB taxonomy): domain Bacteria; phylum Nitrospirota; class Thermodesulfovibrionia; order Thermodesulfovibrionales; family UBA1546; genus SCSY01. The sequence continues at coordinate 23,486 of JACRGY010000137.1, read as the reverse complement.
CTTCCAAGGGTGTTTCAGACAGAGAAGGCAGAAGGATTTGCGGAGAATTCACACTTACTGAAAAAGATGTCCTCACTGCCAGAAAATTTTATGACGCTATTGTGAAGAATTCCTGGCCCATAGAGATATGGGATAAAAATAAAGGGGTAATTTATAAATACGTTAAGACAGGAGATTATTATGAAATCCCTTTTCGCTGCATAAAGGTTAAGGGCATTCCCAATCTTTTATGCGCAGGCCGCTGCATCTCTGTTTCAGCCGGGGCCCTTGGCTCCACGAGGGTCATGGGCGCGTGCATAACATTGGGAGAACAGGCCGGCCTGGCAGCAGCATACCATATCAAAAACAACAGTTATCCGGATAGTATGAAAAATATTTCTCATCCGGCAAAGAAATAGTCTAAGGAGGGCTTGCTTGAAAATTCTGCTTGTTAAACCATCTCCGCAGCTTCTTGTAGCTAAGCGCCTGCAGGAAGGATTTCTGCACCTTGAACCGCTGGAACTTGAAATGGTCGCCGCAGGCGTCCCGCCTGAAGACGAGGTCATCATCCAGGACCTGAGCTTCGAGAAAGACCCGGTGCTCGGCTTCGAAAATAAAGTACGGCAATTCGTCCCGCAAATCGTAGGTTTTACCGGCTACAGCAGCCAGTCCGGCCTGGTCAAAAGACTTGCTTCGCTCACGAAGAAAATTAATCCGGACATTGTTACTGTGGTCGGCGGCACGCACGCTACGATTATACCGGCAGATTATGCCCTGGATGGCGAAGGTATTGATATCATCGTGCGCGGCGAAGGAGGCACGGCTTTTGCCGAGATAGTCAGGCGCTATAAGGACAATAAGCCGCTTCCATCCGGCGATAACATCCTTTCACCCAGGTCTGCAGATTTCGCTGAAAAGGCAGCAGGCCCGCCTCCGGAATTTCCTCCTGTAGGCCGGATACCACGGGCGCGCCGTGATCTTGTTGACCGTTCCCGTTACTTCTGCGTCTGGACCTCAAGCACAGAGAAGAAGCTCGACACGATCTTTCCGCGTACTGCGAGCATGCGCACCTCGACAGGCTGCGCCTATTCATGCTCGTTCTGCGTAGTGCACCACCTGATGCGTGGGAAATATCTCCAGCGTCAGCCCGAAGACGTGGTGGACGAGATTGCACAGATCCCGGAGAACCATATCTACTTCGTGGATGACGAGACTTTTCTGAACAAGGACCGCCTGACAAAGATCGCGAACCTGCTGCTTGAGAAGGGAATCAGAAAAAAATATATCAGCTGGGCGCGGGCCGATACAATCGTCAAATATCCGGACCTCTTCAGGCTGTGGAAACAGGTTGGGCTGAGCGTGGTGTACGTTGGCCTCGAGGCTATGGTCGGGTCTCGTCTTGACAAATATAAAAAACGCACAAATGTGGAGACCAACCGCAAGGCCGTTGAACTCCTGAAAGAGATAGGCATCACACTTCACGCGAGTTTCATGGTGGATCCTGACTTCTCGGTCCAGGATTTCAAAGACCTTGAAAAGGAGATAATAAGGGTCTGCCCGGCTGAAGTGACCTTTACCGTGTTCTCGCCGTCGCCGGGGACCGAACTCTGGGAACAGCACAAAGACGATTACATCGTTGATCCTTACCTCTATTACGACTGCATGCACACCATTCTGCCGACAAAGCTCGGCATGAACCTGTTCTATGCACATTTCGCAAAGCTGTCGAGAGTTGCTTTGCAGGCAAACCCGCTGCGGGTGAACAAGGTAAAGGTGCCATTCAGGGAAATGGTAAAGATCATTTACCTCGGCACACGGTATATTTTTGCCATGCGGAATATTTATAAGGATTATCTGCCGGGGAAGTGAGCGTGAATATCTTTCAGGAGATAAAACAGGAAACAAAAAATTTCAGCAATAAAACAGCGGTAATCGAAGGTGATAACAGAATTTCCTACAACGAACTGATCTCTTCCGCAGAGGAGATTGCGTCTGCGCTGAAAGGAAAAGGCGTCATGCCGTTTCACCGCGTAGGGCTTCTCTGCAACGACAGCATAGACTATATTGCCGCAAGCCTTGCTGTCCTATCGTTATCAGCAGTGGCCGTTCCCATTTCTCCGGAACAAACAGAGACAGAAATTGCCTCCGTCCTTGACAGGATTTCCGTAAATTTTCTGGTCTTTGAAAAAGGGGCATACAAAAATGAGGGCGCCCATGCCCTTCAATCAAAAGGCTTTCAGCAAAAAGAATTTTTTATCAGGGAAAGAGAGATTACAGAAGGGCCCTGCGAAGAATATTATAAAATCAACCCTGCATTTATCAGGTTCAGTTCAGGCACAACAGGCGTAAGCAAAGGGGTTGTCCTGTCGCATGAATCAATTATCGAAAGGACCGATGCAGCAGATAAGGGGCTTAAAATAACACCAGGGGATAACATCCTGTGGGTCCTTTCCATGAGTTTCCACTTTGTTGTGACTATCCTTCTTTTCCTGCGTCGGGCAGCAACCATTATTATCTGCAATAATACCTTCCCCGAATCCCTGATAGAAGGCATAACCAGGCACAAGGGGACGTTTATCTATGCCTCGCCTTTCCATTATAATTTACTGGCAAGGACAGACATGCTGTCTCCGGAATCCCTCAAGAATGTGCGGCTGGCTGTTTCTACAGCCATAAAACTTCCGGATGCTATTGCCGATGGGTTTAGTTCAAAGTTTAATCTTGAATTGACAGAGGCTTATGGAATAATAGAGGTTGGCTTGCCTTTCATAAAGCTTTCTTCAAACAAAAATAAAAGGGGTTCTGTAGGAAAGGCCTTGCCCGGCTATGAGGTCGCAATATTCAATAAAGATACAGATGGAGCCGGAGAGATTTTTCTGAGAGGGAAAGGAATGCTGGATGCATATTTCTCGCCGTGGCAAAACCGCAGGAGCATCCTGAAAGACGGATGGTTTAAAACAGGCGACCTGGGCATAATTGATGAGGATGGTTTTTTGACTATAGTCGGACGGGACAAAGATGTTATCAACTTTACGGGAATGAAAGTCTTTGCTCAGGAAGTAGAGGCAGTGGTGAACCAATATCCGCTGGTCAAAGAATCATTGGTTTACGGCGTGGAGCATCCTCAGTATGGCCAGCTGCCAATAGCCAAAATCGTCCTGAAAGATAAAACCGCAAACAACATTGATGTAAACGACCTGCGGAAATTCTGTTATGAGAGGCTTGCCCGCTACAAGGTTCCGAAGGATTTTGAATATGTTGACCATCTGCCTAAAACAGCAAGCGGAAAGATAAAAAGATGAGGATATTGCTCGTCAACCCCTTCGGGTCCAACTGGATAGAAGGCCTCAAGGGCAGCGCTGAAACTTCTGTCCGTATGGCGCCGATAGGCATTCTCTCTATCGCAGCCTATCTTGCCGGAAAGGGGTTTAAGGTAAAGGTTGCAGATTGCCGGATACCTGCAGCGCGCGCAAACGAAGCCATTAAAAAGATGCTCTTGTTCAAGCCTGACATGGCAGGATTTACAGCAACGACATCCGGCTTTATAGACGCATACCGCATAGCAGAGGCGCTTAAGAATGCCGACCCAGGTATCAGGATTATTTTCGGAGGTGTGCATGTCTCTGCGTTGAGGGGAAATATCCTTGAAAACTTTCCCTGTATAGATTATGTAATTAACGGCGAAGGCGAGAAGGCAATGGCAGAGCTTGCGGCCGGGGCCTCCCTTGACAGCATCCAGGGGCTGGTTTATCGCAACGGTTCCGGTATAAAGGACAACGGGGTGCGCACTGACCTGTGCGAACTCGACAGCCTTCCTTTCCCTGCCTACAATATGCTCGAGGGTTTCCCGAAGGCCTTCCAGCCGCCGCTCTTCAATTATCCGAAGTTTCCGAGCGCTACAATGATTTCAAGCCGGGGCTGTCCATATCAATGCTCATACTGCGACCGCTCGGTCTTCAGGAAAAGTTTCAGGTACAATTCAGCTGATTACCTTTACGAACAGATGGCCTTTCTCAGGAAGGAATTCAATATACGGCATATTTTTTTCTATGACGACCTCTTCACCTTCCATCGGAATAGGATTGAGGAATTCTGCGGCCTTATGCAAAAAAACCCGCTGCACATGACTTTCAACTGTGCAGTAAGAGTAGGCCATATTGATGACGACCTTCTTAAGATGCTCAAGGCAGCCGGCTGCTGGATGGTAAGTATTGGAATGGAGTCAGGCGACCCCGGCCTGCTGGCCCGCCATAAATCAAACATGAAGCTGGAAGAGGTAAGAAACACTGTAAGGAGCATACAGCGGTGCAACATCAGGGTAAAGGGGCTCTTTATGATGGGACTTCCCGGCGAGACTGAACAAAGCATACGGAAGACCGCGGATTTTATCGAGACGCTGGAGCTTGACGATGTCAATATGACAAAGTTCACCCCATTTCCGGGTTCCCCCATATACAAGACTGTAAGGGAAGAAGGCGAGTTCAAAGAAGACTGGGAATTGATGAACTGCATGAATTTTGTCTTTGTTCCTCACGGGATTGCGTCTGCGGAAAGGCTCGATGAGTTATACAGACAGTCTCTCAAAAAATTTTATACAAACAAAAATTGGCTAAGGAAGTTTGGCCCCCTCATGTTCAAGTCACCCCACAGCACCTTCAGGATGCTGCGGAACCTGCCGACATTTCTCAGGGTGAAAAATGAATTTGCACCGCGTAATAAGTAAGCGGCCTATTTTTTTGGAACACCTATTTGAATAAGGTCAGGCACATCGTCCACCTGCCTGCACATTTCATGTCCTGTTTCCCTGCCTGTTGAAGGCACTGAAACATGGCCCTTCGGGCCTGTCCCTCTGAGGGATTCTCTTGGCCCTGTCTTGCCCTCCCATTTCCCACACCGTCCGCCGGTCCTGCCGATTATTTCAGCAGCATCAAGGACCTCGATTATTTCACAACAATTCGGGCAATCACCGCATTCGAAACCCCGTGTAATAATAGGCTTGGTTGATGCTTCTTTCCCGCGGAATTTTGTCTTTTCTATAGAGGATTTTGAAGCGATAATTGCGGCCCCATAGGCCCCCATGACCATATTGTAAGGCGGGATAATGATATCGCATTGAAGAGCCTCTTTGAAAGCGCGGCGTATTCCCTTGTTTGCGCTCACGCCGCCCTGAAAGACAATGGGAGGTTTAATCTCCTTCCCGTTGCAGACATTTGAAAGATAGTTCCTGACAAGCGCATGGCACAGCCCCATCGTGATGTCTTTTTGTTCATGCCCGACCTGTTGTTTGTGAATCATGTCTGACTCTGCAAATACGGTGCAGCGCCCTGCTATGTTCGTGGGGTTTTCCGACAGCATTGCCCTGGCGCTCAGTTCTTCGATAGTGATATTCAGCCGCCTTGCCTGTGAATCAAGGAAGCTTCCTGTGCCTGCGGCACAAACCAGGTTCATTGAGAAATCCACAACCGCCCCATCCCTGACAATTGTTACCTTGCTGTCCTGTCCGCCGATTTCTAATATGGTCTGCACATCGGGATAGAGATGTAACGTTGCACGGGCGTGCGCGGAAATTTCGTTTTTGATTACATCCGCTCCAACAACTGCGCCGGCCAGTATCCTGCCGCTTCCTGTCGTGCATACACCCCTGATGCAAAACCTGTCAGGCAACTGTGCCGTAAGCTGCGCAAGGCACTGTTGTACCGACTCAATCGGGTGGCCGTCCCCTCGCTTGTATATTTCACAAAGGACTTCACCTTCCGGCGTAATAACCACACAATTTGTGCTGATTGAACCGACATCAATACCAAGATAATAGGAGTTGTTCATTTGTTTACCCATGGACTGCCCTTTTCCCGAGCTGAGCAGGGGAGTTATTTTTTTTTCTTCTTTCCATAAGGACATCGGCAAAGGCTTCCAGCCGGGTAGCAATACCGACGCCGCAGGTATGTTCATCATAAGACATTTCCAGTATGGGGATATCCTTATCTTTGCTGACGCGTTTGAGAATCGGCCGTACACTGACTTCAGGCATGCACCCGGAGGGGCACAGATGGATCATGCCGTCATAGCCCTCATCCGCACAATGGATAGAGTAAGCAACTGAATCCAGGGCATGCCCGCCAACTGAATTTTGTAAGTACCGGTCTGCGAGTTTGGACAGAGACTTTCTTCTGCTTTGGTTCAAAAACACTATCCGCGTTATGTTCTGCAACTCTTCCCCGAGCAAAAAGAAGTTCCTGAGTTCAATTCCCTGGCTTCCAAGTATATATTCAATATTTTTATTTAAACACTTGTCCCGCAGAAAAGATATTTCTCCGACAAGCCCGACCTTGAGCGGCTTTTTCTCTTTGTCAACGAGAATGGCAGCGAAGCAAGCAGCAGCCTTTTTGCGGATGGCCCTGGTCTGTGCCATAGTCCTGGACTCACTGAGTTCCACGAGCAACTTATTCATTGCCTGCGTTGTGTCCCCGTGTGTAATTTCAATGGCCCTTGTCCGCCAGGCTGCAACCTCCAGTTCATCAATAGCCTTTATCTTTTGCACCGTATGAAATAAGGGCTTGATAAAAGTTATCGGCCCGGGATCAAAATGCCGTACGATAGGCGGTTTAAATCCATCGAAGCCAAGGCCGAATATCTTTATTTTCAATCCCAGGTCTTTGAGTATCTGGCCTATCATATGGCGATAGTATCTGAGCCTGCAGGTGCCGACACTATTGACCATAAAGGCATACTCAACACCTGCCCTGTCTGCTTCAATAAAGTGGCCAAGATGAGCTTTGAGAGGCAAACAGACCGATTCCGGCGCCGCGTCTATACCTAACTTCAGGGCTGCAGGCGTAGTTGCGGTCGAAGCCCATGCCTTAATCCCGAGAGATTCAACAGCTGTAGCAAGCGCTATTGTATAGTTGCCTATGTTGGGGATGGCCATATAAGTCATTGCCGCCACCTGAGCGAGTCTATAAATGCCTCTACCCTTGTATCTATACCGGACTGCGCCAGATGTTCATCTACCATCAGATAAATGTAAGGGATGTTTTTATCTTTCATCAACTGCCGGTACGTATCAATCATCATTGAATCACAACCGCAATTAAATACCGTAAGCTGAATCACCCCGTCATAATCTTCACGTGAGAGGGTATTGAGTTCATGGTAAATTTTATTGGCTGTGCTCCACAGGATATAACTCTTTGCCGGAGTGTTATCCGCAAAAGATATCAGTTCGGCTTCTACGCCCATGCTTTCCAGCTTGTTCAGAATCGGGCCCGCAATAAAATTGTCATGAATTACATAGGGGTGGCCTATAAGCAAAAAACGCGGCGCCCCTTTTATTCTATCCGGCCGGGCCATTTTTTTATGCGCCGCTTCCATGGCGCTGAATGAGCTGTTTATGGCAGAAAGGGTTTTGCCCTTTTGTATATTTAATTTTTTGCCGAGGAGCAAAAGGGCCTCGGCTAAAGGGCTCCTGCTCACGTCAATGTCAATTGACAAAACTTCAGTCCCCCGGGCGATATCCGCCCTTGCCGCATCAGGAAGCGGGCCGAATTTTGGACAGGAGAGATGGTTTTTGATGGTTGACAGGACACGGGGCACAAATACCATGTCTACTTTACCGACAAGCTCGGCAAGGTGCGCATCAAATAATTTGTTGGGCAGACAGTGTTCTGTCTCTGATATCTGAGAGGCTTTCTCGACTGTTTTTGTAGTTGAAGGCCTGGAGACTATTGGTTTCATTCCCAGCTCACTAAAGAAGGCCTCCCACAGGCCGGGGTATATATAGTAGAAGAACATCCGGGGAATCCCGATTCTGAGTGAACTGCAGCTGGAAGTGCCCGATTTCCACATCCATTCCGGTGAAATATTTCTGAGAAACTTATTGCCTGTGCCGGTATACGCACCGGCACTTTCATCTGGACGTTTAATCATAATCATCTATAAATCCATCAATTTTAATATTATACAATGCATGGATAAAAATAAGGAACACGTTTCTTCGCTCTGTCCGGGTTGACAACAAAAGATTATAAACTTTATTCTAAAGAGTGTTGTTTATTTTTAGTAGTCAGCTAATAACTGGCCCCTGACAACTAACAACTGAAAACTCAATATGGCGCTTGGCATAATAGAAAATCTTATAAATGAGCTTACAAAACTTCCGGGCATCGGCAGGAAGACCGCCCAGAGGCTTGCATTTTTTATACTCACAATGCCTGAAGAAAGCGCAAAAGACCTTGCAAGGGCTATAAATGATGTGAAGGAAAGGGCGCGTTTCTGCAGCAGGTGTTTTAATATTACTGACTCGGAGATTTGCAGCATCTGCAGTGACGAATCAAGGGACAGGACAAGAATCTGTGTTGTTGAAGAGCCTAGCAACATACTTGTTGTCGAAAGGGCCAGAACATTTAACGGCCTTTACCATGTGCTCCTTGGCGCTGTCTCACCGATAGACGGCATGACTCCTGACAAATTAAAGATAGCTGAACTTGCAGAGCGGGTAAAATCTGACAGTATATCGGAAGTAATACTTGCAACTAATCCTAATACAAAAGGAGAGATGACAGCGCAGTACATCAAAGATGTCCTCAAACCTTTTAATGTAAAGCTAACGAGGATTGCATACGGCCTCCCGATAGGAAGCGACATTGAATTCGCAGACGAGGTTACCTTAGGCAAGGCGCTTGAAGGAAGAAGAGAGATGTGAATTCAGCATAAAAAGGCCGCTGTGAAATACAAAAAAAAGTGAAAGATAAAACCATAATTCATAAACAATCTCTGATAAGGGCATCAGAAGTATATGTGATTTTTACAATATCCGGAGCATCTGCTTTAATCTATCAGGTAATCTGGGCCAGATGGCTTGGACTGGTGTTCGGGAATACAACCCTGTCCATATCCGTAGTATTGGGCAGTTTCATGGCAGGGCTAGCATTAGGGAGCTGGCTTGCGGGCCGATTTCTGCACCGCATAGACAACCCCATGCTTTATTATGCCTTCATGGAACTTGGCATAGGCAGCTTTGCCGTCTGTTTCCCTTTAATAGCAAAATTTGCGGATATACTCTTCACAGCGCTTGTGAGTTCTGAATCCTCAACAGCCTATAGCATATTCATAAAGGCTGTGCTTTCTGCTGCGGTGCTTCTTGTGCCTACTACCCTAATGGGGGCAACCCTTCCCCTGCTCACTGACTTTTTCCATCGCAGCCCGAAACACACAGGGAACTGGAGAGTTGGGATCCTTTATGCAGCCAATACTCTGGGAGCAGCCATAGGCATAGCAGTCGCAAGCTTCATCCTGATAGAACTCATAGGCGTAACTGCAACAACATTTGCAGCTGCAGCCTTGAACTTCCTGGTGGCAGGACTGGCTTACAAGTTCTCCCGCTCGGTAACCCTTCTAAGCAATAAGCTGCCAACATCCGAGAAAAGAAAGTTTGATAACCCCGCAAGGTTTGCCATAACGTTAATAACTTTAAGCGGGGCATTGGCCCTTGCCTCTGAAGTGCTCTGGACAAGAACCCTTGAAACCATCATAGGGAATTCCACATATGCCTTTGCAACTATAGTGCTGCTCTATTTATTTGGCATAGCTGCAGGAAGCTGGATAATGTCGCTGGTGGTAAACCGCTTGAAGTCTCTTCCCGTCTGGCTTGCTGCCATTCAGCTCGGAATGGGAATCTGGACGGTTATCTCCATAAGACTTTTCGAACTCATTATAAACTCAATAGCCAATTACACCGCTGTGGTGGTTCCACTTTCCACTATATTTAGTCATTATTTTAAGGCCGTCAGCGTACTCTTTCCGCTGTCGCTTTTTTCCGGCGCTTGTTTTCCGCTGGCCACACGTATAATAGATCCTAAGTCCGAAGATGCAAAAGGTGTACTCGTTGCAAAAGCCTATGCATGGAATACGGTAGGCGCGTTGATTGGTTCATTGGCTGCGGGGTTTATGATTGCGCCTTTATGGGACTATTTCAATTCTCTTTACATACTGGCAATTTTTTACTGTTTAGCCGCAGTGGCCGCATATACTGTCATAGGCGCCTCAAAATGGCAGATACCTTACAGAGTGCAGATTTCAGTATTGCTGGGAGCGCTGTCTGTCGCATTTGCTTTTTTCTCATTTGTGAAGGCCGGTGATAAGAATAATTATGTAAGGCGTTTTGAGGCAAAACATCCGTCTTTCAGGATGGTATTTCACAAGGCCGGGATGCAGGGCGTTACCAGCGTAATAAAACATCGCTTCATACCCCGCCAGGATATGCTGCTCGTAAACGGTATGGGCATGACGGTAAAAGTAACGGACACAAAGATGATGGCCCATCTGCCCCTGCTTTTACATCCGCATCCTGAAAATACACTTGTAATATGCCTTGGGATGGGCACAACTTATCGGGCAGCCATATCCCATGGGAAAAAGGCCACCGTGGTGGAGCTTGTGAAAGAGGTTGTTGATGCCTTTGATTACTTTTATGAAGAAGCCCCTGCATTGAAGGCCTACAGATATGGGAAAATACTGGTCAACGATGGCCGCAATTTTCTCAAGGTTACTAGGGAGAAATTCGATGTAATAACCATAGACCCTCCACCGCCAATTGATGCCGCTGGAGTAAACAACCTGTATTCGAAGGAGTTTATTGAGCTTGCCAGGAAACACCTCAACAAGGGCGGCATAATGGCACACTGGATGCCATTCCCCGGAACAGGGTCAGGCGTGGACGATTTCGAAACCCACAATATGCTGGTTAAAACTTTTTCACAGGTCTTTCCTTATACTTATGCCCACAGGAGCTTCAACGGCATAGGCATGCATATAATAGGTTCCTCAGAGCCAATCAATATCTCGGCAGAAGCTATCACTGCCAAGCTTTCCAGCAAAGCGGTATACAATGACATCACCGAATGGGAACAGGTGCCGTTTGAATTTTTTGTGGAAGGATGGGTACCGCTTACGCCTGAATATCTCGCAAGGTCAGGCATCCCAAGCATTACCGACAACGAACCGCATCTGGAGTTTTTTCTTCTCAGGACTGTAAAAAGCAAGGGGAAGAAAATGCATCCTGTTAACTTCTGGTAAGCGGGTTTATCCGGAAAGAAACATCAGTCAACATCGTCATATTTCTTGCGGAGTTCTGCCAGTCTGGCCCTGTAAGCTTCGGCATCGCCGTAATCAACAAATGTATGATAGCGCGAATGGCGCATGGCCTTTCCTGAGGCATGTTTTATCGGGCACCAGTACTGCTCTGTACGCGCTGCGACTTCTGTTGCATACGACATCAGGCCGTTAAAGTAGCTGCAATAATCACAGTTCAGCTTCTCCATAAAGTTCAGGTATTTTAAGTAATGCCGGTCAAGGACAATATGGTCTTTTCGTTTGACCTTAGGGATTTTATAGACAGGAAAGCATACCGACTGATATAGCCAGATAGAGGCGTCAAAGATGAGGCCGGGTATAATCATTGCGTAGATTACCGGCGCTGACAATGCCGTAAGGAAAGAAGACCTTATGACATAAAGAAACAATGAACCTGAAAATTTCCTGTGCAGTTCAGCAATCTCTTTTTCAAATATAACCCGGCCTTTTTCAACTTTATATTTTAATTCTTCCTCCTTGCGCCTCATCTCCTCCTGAACGCTCTTTTCCAGTTCCCTTATCTCATCGAGAATCTCATTAAGCCGGTTGTTCATGACCCCTCCCGTAACAACATTCGTTATCATGACTTTAGCATATATGATGGGCTGAAGATATGGCGGAATGACAATAGTGCAAAAGCATGCAGGGAATCAAGAAAACGACTAATCTATCTAATCTTTCTGCTCCACGCTCTTGCCTTTGAGATTATTTCTCCTTCGTCAACAGAGCAGAGTTTCCTGTTGTCCACAACGAACTTGCCGTTTACAAAAACAGTTTCCACATCTGACGCCATTGAAGAATATACAATATGAGAATAGATATCGTATAAAGGCGTTAGGTGGGGTCTATCGAGGTTCATGATTATGATATCTGCGGCCTTTCCTTTTTCAAGGCTTCCAGTTATCTCTCCAAGTCCCAGAACTTCCGCGCCCCATCTTGTTGCCATCAGCAATGCTGTCTTTGCGTCAAGGGCAGTGGGGTCGCCTGACACAGTCTTGTGGACTTTTGCAGCAGTTGACATCTCGCTAAGGATATTGAGGTCATTGTTGCTTGCAGCGCCGTCTGTTCCAAATGCCACCATTATCCCTGCCCTGAGCATTGCCGGAACAGGCGCAATGCCTGAGCCTAATTTCAGGTTGCTCTCAATGCAGTGCGAGACTCCGACTTTATGTTTTGCAAGAGCTTCTATTTCTTTTTCATTAACCCATACACAGTGGGCTGCGACCATACAGCCATCAAGGAAGCCGAGATTTTCAAGATGTTCAACAGGTCTTTTGTCATATTTCTTTTCAATCTCCTCAACCTCCCATCTTGCCTCAGAAACATGGATGTGTATTGGGACATTATATTTACCAGCTATTTTTTTTACCTTTGTTAAAGTTTCAGGCCCGCATGCATATATCGAATGAGGCGCAATACACGGAGTAATGAGTTCGTCTTTCTTCCACTTTTCTATAAATTTTTCAGCCTTGCCGAGATATTCATCTGCGTTCTTTCCTGATATTGTAGGGAAATCAACAATGCCTGCGCCGAGAACTGCCCTCATACCGATTTTCTTTGCGGCCCTGCCTGAGGCATCCTCAAAAAAGTACATGTCACTGTAAGTTGTGATTCCGGCCTTAAGCATCTCAAGGCAGGCAAGCTCTGTTGCATCTGAGACAAATTCAGGACTAAGCCACTTGCTCTCGGCAGGCCATATATGCTTTTCAAGCCATTCTTTTAACGGAAGGTCATCAGCCATCCCCCTGAAATAAACCATTGCAGCATGGGTGTGGGTGTTGATTAGTCCGGGAAGTACTGCCCTGTTTTCCCCGCCGATTATATTTTTGGAGGAGTATTTTTTTGAAATGTCTTTACCTTCACAAACATCAATTATGGATTTGCCCCTAACGACAACGGCCCCGTCCTTTATAACAGTATGGCCTTCGTCCATCGGCAGGACATAGTCACCGCGAATAATGTAGTCAGCTTTTTCCATCCTTTAAAATACTGCCATAGTTTATGAGAAAAAGACAAATTGCCCTTTGGCGCTTTCATGAAATGACTCGCCGGGGCAAGCTGCGCTATGGGCCTATGGAACTGTGGGACTATAATTATTGCAGCAGGTGGAGAAATTCAGGTAGGGGGTGGATGCGATTCTGTAATTGAGGAAAAGCTCTCAGAGAGATAACTTGTTGCTAAATTCAGTTTTTTTATGATAATTTTAGATATAAAGGATGAGGAAACCAAAGGCAGAAATTTTTGGAAATTGCTGATTTAATAATAACACCGGAAATACTCGATAAGCTTATATGGAAACATAATGTAACTGAATCAGAGGTCAGACAGGTCTTTCTTGATAAACCACGGTACAGATTTATAGAAAAAGGCAGGTATATGGGTGAACATTTATATCTCGCTCTCGGAACTACAGACGCAGGGAGGTATTTAGCTGTATACTTTATATATAAAAAGAATAAACAAGCATTAATTATAACTTCGAGGGACATGACAGAAAATGAGAGGAGAAAATATGCAAAAAAATAAAAAGAAGATAGAACCTATGCCAGATGAGTTTAAGACCATTATGGAAGCATCTGACTTCTGGGATACTCATGATATTACTGATTACTGGGATGGCACAAAAGAAGTAAAACTCATGGCAAGTTTAAAAAAAGAGCCTAAGTATGTTGCCCTTGAGGGAAACATTGCTAAAAAAGCATTTAATGTTGCAAAGAAAAAACACATTTCGATGGAAACTTTGGTTAACCTGTGGCTTAAAGAAAAACTTTCTGCTGCGAGGTAACTGATCTGTTTTTCTGCCTTCCCCGCTTTCACGCTGCCTACCTATGGCGCTTTCATGAAATGACCCGCCGGGGCAAGCTGCCCTACGGGCCTATGGAACTGTGGGACTATAATTATTGCAGCAGGTGGAGAGATTGAGGGAGACTTTTGCTACCATTTGTACCGAACGCAAAGCTCACCTGCTGCCAACATTGCGGAGCACTAACCCTTAAAAAACCACCTGCTTTGATGCGGGGCAGAGCCTTTCAAAAATCGCCGAGCTGTTGGCGGTCAGGTGGAGTGATTTGTTATGCTTTTATTTTTTATTTAAGTTTATACGTCTGTCAATCTCCTTGTCACTATGGGAATGACAAAGACCACAGACAATATAACCGTCTTTTGCTAATTTTTCTAATTCCTGATTTTGTATTGCAAGCCCTTGCCAAACTTGACCGGGTTGGAGGATAAATGGAAGCGGCTGAGCAGTACTTGGCGCTACCACGATCATTGATGTACTCGGCTTATGCCTGAGCATATTAAAGTAGTTGTTATAATGCTGAATGACCAAGTTTGTAATAGTTGTTGGTCTATCGCCTATATTCGTTGCATTTGCCGAAATATATTTTTTGCCTTCCCTCGCTGGATCACCCACAACAAGCATATTTGGCGTAACTACAAATTTAAGTTTGGGGCCAGAGGTCTTCCATTTATAGATGTCCCAAATTAGTACAATAGTGGCAATAACCGCACCCCACCAAGCTACAATATCTGTTCCTGTTAGTGTAACGTTAAATTCCACTTAAGATCCTTTCAAGATTTTTGCCTAACATTCTTTTTTATACCGCTGTGGTATTTTCACAAAAATCAATTATTTTTTCTTCGCCTCTTTCGTCTCAATCCTCGGAAAAAGATGTCCTGCCTTTTGAATTTTCCTTCCGCCCAATTCCACTCCGCCAAAGTCGAAGGTCTCCTGCGGGTTCAACTTTACGGTCTCTTCGAGTCCCGTGCCTATCCCCAACTGCCGCCATATCTCATTAGCCGTGGAAGGCATGAAAGGATAGATATATATTGCTATGATGCGCAAAGATTCGGCAAGATTATAGAGAATATGCGAAAGCACGGCTTCGTCTTTTTCTTTCCACGGAGCAGACCCCTCTATGTACTTGTTTGCACTATTGATTGTTTCCCATATTTCAAACAGCGCGGCATAGAAGTTTAGACTTGAAAGGGAATTCTTGTAAGATTTCCCAAGAAACCCGTTAAGCCCGCCCACAAAATAATGCTGCGGATTAACCTTCACCGGCCCCGTTTCACATACCGAAACCTTGTTTGTTTCGGAGGGTATCTCTCCGCTCCTATACTTCTCAATCATCGTAAGCGTTCTGCTTAAAAGATTTCCTAAATCATTCGCGAGGTCCGTGTTTATTCTATTAATCAATGCCTGCTCTGAAAAATCTCCATCAAGGCCGAATGGCACTTCCCTGAATAAAAAATACCTGAATGCATCAACCCCGTATTTATCAACCATCCCATGAGGGTCTATGACATTCCCAAGTGATTTTGACATTTTTTTGCCATTAACAGTCCACCAGCCGTGCGCAAAAATATTTTTGGGAAGCGGAAGATTTAATGCCATGAGCATTGTGGACCAATACACAGCATGAGTCGTGAGTATGTCCTTGCCTATGAGGTGATGGGACGCAGGCCACCAGAAATCGCCGAGCTTCGCATCTTCAGGATGAGGCACAAGATAACGGGTTGCCGAGAAATAATTAACCAATGCATCAAACCATACATATGTAACAAAGTTTTCATCAAAGGGCAGGGGAATTCCCCATAAAAGCCTCTGCTTTGGCCTTGAAATGCACAGGTCTCCAAGTGTATTGTTCTTCAGAAAACCAAGCACTTCATTTCTGCGTGTCTCAGGGAGTATGTAAGAAGAATTTTCCTCTATGTATTTTATAAGCCTTTCCTGATACTTTGACATCAGAAAAAAATAATTTTCTTCATGAATCTGTTCAACGGGCCTTCCGCAGTCAGGACATCTGCCGTCAATAAGGTCTTTTTCTGTCCAGAACCTTTCATCAGGAGTGCAGTACCATCCGGCATAAGACCTTTTTTCTATCTCACCCCTGTCCCAGAGCATCTGAAGAAGCCCCTGCACAGTCTTGATATGCTCTGTATCAGTGGTGCGGATAAAGCCATGCTCTGATATGTTAAGTTTAAGCCAGAGTTTTTTGAAGTTCCCGACCATGAGGTCTGCATGTTCTTTCGGGGTTTTTCCTTTTTCCTGAGCTGCCTTTTCCACCTTCTGTCCGTGCTCATCAGTCCCTGTAAGAAAGAAGACCTCGTTGCCAAGCAGCCTGTTATATCTTGCAAGTATGTCTGCTGCTATGGTTGTGTATGCATGGCCAATGTGCGGTACATCGTTAACATAGTAGATTGGAGTTGTAACGTAAAATCTTTTTTTCATTGAATGAGCGAGGATATTATACCGTACCCTTTACCGTTTATTTATTTTCAGGCTTATTTCCGGGATTGTTATTTTTCTGGAATTTTCTCCAGCGCCATTTCTTGCGCTTCCTGTTTCCCTGCCCCTGTTTTTGCTCAGCCCCCTCTGTCCTGGGAGGCGTTGCATTCTGATGGGCTTCAGAAGATATGGGTTCTTTACTCTGAGGTGCAGGAACAGGAACCTCCGGTTGAGGCCTTTCTTCAACAGCCTTTGCTGAAACTGCCTCTTCTGCTGTAACAGCCATATCCTCACTGGAGGGTGTTTCGCTTGTCTCTTCATCTGATTCAATAACTACCTCATAACCCAGACAGCACATAAGCCTTCCGCATATGCCTGACAATTTGCTCATGTTCAGCACGAGTTCCTGCTGCTTTGCCATTTTGATAGATATGGGTTCAAATGACGTAAGAAATGTTTTGCAGCAAAGCTCTCTGCCGCACATGCCAAAACCTCCGACTATTTTAGCCTCATCCCTGACGCCGATCTGCCTCATCTCAATCCTGGTTTTGAATTTCGCGGCAAGGTCTTTTACAATCTCCCTGAAATCTATTCTCCCGTCTGCCGTAAAATAAAAGATGATTCTCTTCTTATCAAGGGTGGCCTCTGTGGAAACCAGCTTCATGGGAAGGCCCCTTGCCAGTATCCTCTCAAGGCAATAGTCTCTTGCCTCGTTTTCGAAACTCTCATTATTCTGCTTTCGCTTAAAATCTTCCTCTGTTGCTTTTCTGAGCACCTTACGGAGTTCTTTAGCAGGGTTTTCAACTGTGTGCCTGCCTGTAACCACACTCCCGATGCTCAGCCCCAGGTCTGACTCAACTATTACGCAGTCGCCCCTTTTAAACTCTTCTCCTGAACCATTAACTTCAAAATCATATATCTTGCCGCAGCTTTTAAATCTTATGCCGACAATATCAGGCATTCTTTATCCCTCTCTTCCGCCTCAGCGGCTCGCCCGGGGCGAGGCGAATCCAATAAATTTTCTTAAAATAAACCTTGTGTAATTCCATGTAATCGACTTATTCAGATTAAATCTGAGATACCCCTTCAAAAAAGTTAATTTTATGTAACTTTCTATTATATCCTTTAACTCTATGGTTTTGCTCATGCCGGCTATGCTGTCTTTGAGGTCTATGTTTATAAGCATATTCTCCTGTCCGGTTATCTTAAACACAGCCGTATCTCTCAGGACTGTAATTGCATAGTCAAACCACTTTTCAATCTCTTCCTTATCTCCCCAGGTTTCTTTATTTTCTCCATTAACCATTCCCCTGAACAGCCTTATAAACCAGTCTCTTTCTTCAATAAGGTCATTTGAGAGTGCAAGGCCGGGCCTTCCCATCGAAAGCCTTGAAACAGTGCTGAGGAGTTCGGAAGTTCGTGAGTCAGCAGATTCGGAAGATTTTAAATTGTCTTTACCCTTCCCCGCTTCACCGCTTCCCCGCTTCACCGCTTCCTTTATTACTTCCTCGCACTTTTCAGGCGAAAGCGGCAGAAAATTCACCCGCGAGCACCGTGACCTGATGGTCTCAGGCAGTCTCTCAGGGCTTGAGGCTATGAGTATTATAATGCTCTGGGGAGGAGGCTCCTCAAGGGTCTTAAGAAATGCATTTGCAGCAGAAGCGTTCATTGCCTCGGCTTCATCAACAATAACAACTTTTCTTTTGCCTTCATAAGGCGCAAAAGAAAGGGCCTCTTCTATCGCCCTTACCTCTTCAACGCGAATCTCTGATTTTTCAGGTGTTATCATCATAAAATCAGGATGGGTCTGGCTGTCAATCTTTTTGCAGGAAGGGCATTCATCGCAGCAGTCTGCCTGTAGCCCGGAAGTTCGCAAGTTCGCAAGTTCGGAAGCTGAAAAGTCAGGAAGTTCAGGCCCCCGCGCTTCCCCGCTTCCCCGCTTTCCCGCTAACTGCTGGCAGTTCAAGGTCTTTGCAAAATTTACTGCAGTAAATTTTTTCCCTATCCCTGATTCTCCCGCAAACAGATATGAAGACGGAATCCTGTTCTGGCCCAGAGTGCCCAGCAGAATATTGATTGCCTTTTCCTGTCCTATGATATCTTTAAGCGCCATATAAAACTCTTAGTACTTCAGTCCGGCCTTTTTCTGGTTTGCCACAACAACAAGAACAAAATTTTCAGGGTCGAGATATTTTTTGGCTATCCTCAGCACATCCTCCTTTGTAACTGCATCTATGTAGGAAGGATATTTTTCCGCATAGTCAGAACCGAGATTATAGAATTCGACAGTTGCAAGAAAATCCGCAATTTTTCTGCTGGTGTCAAGCCTGCGGGGGAAACTCCCTGTAAGATATGCCTTTGCATCTGCGAGTTCCTGGTCCGACACTTTTTCTTCCCGTATCTTTTCCATTTGCTTTAGTATTTCTCTGATTGCAGTATTTGCTGATTCATTCTTTGTCTGGACCCCTGCCTGAAATACTCCTCTTTCCTTGTTCGGCGCAAAAAAACTGTGCACGTCATATGCAAGCCCCATTTCATCCCTTATCTTCTGCATAAGCCTTGAAGAAAAACCGCCGCCGCCCAGGATATAGTTCATTACAGAGATAGCATAGTAGTCCGGGTTGTCCCTGCTCACTCCGAGATGGCCGATAATTACATTTGCCTGCGTGACATCTTTTTCTATCTTTACAACCTTTTTTGTTCTTTCTTCAGGCATAAGATTAATCTTTTTCTCAGGCACAGCAGCGGCCTTCCATGAAGCGAGATATTTCTTAATCAATGAATCAAGTTCAGCAGGAGTCAGGTCTCCGGCAATTGAGAGTATCGCATTGTTGGGAATAAAATATTTTGAATGAAATTTTATAAGGTCTTCTCTTGTTATTGCTGAAAGGGTTTCTGCCGAACCTTCAGTAAGCCTTCCATAAGGATGCTCCCCGAATACCTCTTTGCCGAATGCCCTGCCTGCAAGAAAAGATGGTTCTTCTTCGCGCTGCTTCAAAGAGCCTTTTATCCTCTCCCTTTTCCTGTCCAGTTCTTCCTGAGGGAATATTGGATTCAGGGCTATGTCGGAAAAAAGTTCAAAACCTTTTTCCATATCCTTCTTGAGGACAGAAAGAGTTATGGTCGTGTAATCACCTCCGGCATATGAGCCGAGAGATGCGCCTATGAACTCAATCTCCCCGCTTATCCCTGACGATTTTCTGTTTTTTGTCCCTTCATCAAGAAGTTCGGCAACGAGGTTTGCAAGACCTGCCTTTTCCTCAGGCTCATCCAGCGGGCTTGCCTTTATAATCATTGTTACCATAACAATAGGGATATTGTGTTTTTCAGAGTAAATCACTGTAAGGCCGTTCGGAAGGATTTTCCTGTTTGAATCAAGAGCGTAAGTATCAGGGCATAGAGCAAAGAGCATAGAGCAAAGAAATAATACAACCAACAAAATTCCGGGCCCTGAAACCTTAAACCTGCTCATCACTTGCTCTCCTCAGGTTTTGTCGGTATTAAGACCCCGACTGTCCTGTTATCTTCAATAAGATATTTTTTTGTGACCCTGCTGACATCCTCGGGCGTTACTTTTCTTATGCCTTCGAGATATTGCTCTTTCAGCTTCCAGCCCCCTATCATCTCGAACATGCCTGCCAGCTCTGCCTGAAAATATATCGAATCCTGTCCCATGATAAAAGCTGCCTCAATCTGGTTCTTTGCCTTTTGCACCTCGTTCTCTGCAGGAGGCTCTTTTTTAATTTTTTCTATTTCCTCGTAAAGCGAATTTTCCACGTCCCTGATATCCTTGCCGGGAGCTGCTGTTGCTTCAAACATAAAGAGATAGGGGTCTTTATTAAGCCCGCTGTAATCCGCGCCTGCGGAAAGCGCAAGTTTTTTTTCATGGACTATTGCTTTATAAATCCTTGAACTCTTTCCGCCTGATAAAACTGCTCCCAGCACCTCAAGGGCATAGCTGTCCTTGTCAGGAAAACCCGGGGTGTGATAGGCGCCTATTACATAAGGCAGTTCCGCCTCTCTTTTCAGGCTTACCCTTCGCTCTCCCTTTTGTTCATCCTCTTTTGAAGTGACAGGCCGCCTGTCAGTGACCGCAGGAATCTTTCCGAATGCCGCCTTTATCTTCTGGATTATCTCATCCGCCTTAATATCACCTGAGACAACAATAACTGCATTATCAGGAGAATAATATGCCATGTAATGGCTGTAAAGGTCGTTTCTCTCTATTGAAGCGATATCAGACATCCAGCCTATTACAGGCCAGTGATACGGATGAGACTTGTATGCAGCAGCCATTACCTCTTCATGTAAAGAATTCTGCGGGTCATCGTCGTATCTCATCCTCCGCTCTTCCATGACAACGCTTCTTTCTGCCACAACCTCTTTTGGGTCTATTATAAGGTTCTTCATCCTGTCTGCCTCAAGCTCAATTGAGATAGCAATCCTGTCTGATGCAAGCGACTGGTAATACATTGTGTAATCTTTTGTTGTGAATCCATTGTCAACCCCGCCGTTTTTCTGCACTATCCTTGAGAATTCCTTTGAGCCTGATTTAGGCGTTCCCTTAAACATCATATGCTCCAGAAGATGGCTCAAGCCGCTCTTGCCAATAGGCTCATTCCTTGAACCAACCCTGTACCATATCTGGAATATCGCCAATGGCGCCTTGTGGTCTTCGACAATAAGGACCTTTAAGCCGTTATCGAGGTTGTATTCCTTTATATCTGCATTGGCAGATAAGGGGATTATAAGGATAAATGCCAGTAAAAATGCCAGTTTTTTCATACCGTTTAATAATATCATATCTAGCCTGTGGTTTGCCTGAATCTGGAGCGCCCAAAAGACTGTATTATCAGAGACTTTCAGGCCTGCTGATTTGTAATTATCCCGTACCCTTTATCTTGCTTCCCAGTTGATTTCCTGTGTTATGGCCTGCGAGAGCCGGAACGCTGCGTCTTTATCAAGGGGTTTAAGCCGGTTGTATATTTCCAGGGCCAGGTCTTTTTTGCCTATGCTTGCGTAAACAAAACCGAGGCCTTCAAGGCCAGAGACATTATTCGGGTCAAGCTCGATCGCTTTCTTAAAGGCATCAATAGACTCCTTTGCCCTCTCCATATAAATGTTAACAAGGCTGATTCCGACACCGGCATGGTAATCAGGCACATCCGGCGATATCTCAACTGCTTTTTTGTACTGCTGGAGGGCAGTTTCAGGATAATGCATATTGATGAGCGCCGCGCCGTACCATGAATAAAGGTCCGGATTATCAGGCCACTTTTCAATGCCTTTCCTTAAAAGCTCTGCAGCTTTTCCGTAGTTTTCTTTGCCGTACTGGTTTGAAACATCTTTTAATAACAGCACAACTTCATTGTTTTGTTTTTCAGGTTCCGGCTTCTGATTTTTTTCACTCTGGCCGGTTTTCTCTGCGGAGGTTCCGGATTTTTCAACTATAATCAAAGGGAAAGAGGTTTTTTCATATGTGCTTATGACCTGTTCATTTGCCTTTTTGCTCTTAATAATAACTGCCTTGGGTGTTACGTTCTTTGTATGCGCAAGCAGGGCCTTTGCAGATGAGTAGTCCCTGAATTTTCCGAGCCTCACGCTGAAATATCCTTTTATCTTCTCTATCCTGAGGTCCTTGAGGTATTCTTCCTTCAGCTTCAGGGCCAATACATTAAACTCATTCGAGGCCTGTTCTATTTTGGGAAATTTTTTTATCTGCAAGGTGTAATATTCTTCAAGCGCCTGCTCAGGTTTGGCAGGGGCTTCCTGAGGCAGCTGATTTTTCAAAGGTGCAGGGGCATTTTTATCTGGAGGAGAAGGAGTTTTTTCATAGAGGTCTGCGACAAACATGTCTTCTGAATCAACAGCCTTTACAATGGAAGCGTTAGGCGCCAGGGGTTTGATTTTTTTCAATAATTTTGCAGCTCCGGCATAGTCGTCAAATTTTCCTAGCCTTATAACAATATTACTGTCTTTCTGCTCTATCCTGAGATAATTGTGTTCATCATCTTTTAAGGTTTCATAAAGCGCATTGAAATGTTTTTTTGCATGACTGTAAGAGGCAGGGGTATATTTTGCTGCCTGTATGGTATAAAAACCTTCGAAGGCCGCTGAAACGCCTGTCAGGCAAAAAAATAAAAAGAGCAGCAAAAAGGTTTTCTGAATGATTGTGGATTGATGCACCTTGAATGACATACTTAAGCTCCTTACGCCGATTTGTCGCTGAGTGTCATAATGGTAAAAACTCAATCCTATCTGCAATATCTTGAGGTTCTCCGGCTTTGGAGATTATCTCAAGATTTTGAATACAGGTTCCAATCGGGACTTTTAAAGGAGAGACATAGATAACGCCTGAAAATAACATGCCTGCCTTTTGACGATTTGCTGCTTCTTTCAGCAGGTCATCATCAAACGTAAACAGAACACGATTTAATGCAGTTGCACGAGCCATCAATTCAGAGTCAGAAAGGGTATCAGCGTTATCCTCCTGTGCTGTAATTACATCAATTCCCCGTAATCGCAGTCCAACAGTAATTGCTTTTGGAATATGCACATCCATGTAAAGAGCAATAGCCATTAAAGGAGGCTGAGATTTTTTAGTCTTTTTCTTAGAGGTGTCTTTTCTGTCGGCTTATACTGCTGCCGAACATTCTGCAAACGGCGCTCTATATCTTTGCTCAACTCATCTTCATGGTCATAGTAGTAAGCTAATGCTGAATAAATCTGCCCCATATTTAAATAGGGATGTTGGAAGTGTAATTCCTCGGGGCTCCAGCCGTAGGCAATCTTTTCAGCCATAAGCTCAACTACCTTCATTGTTGTACCCGCAATAACAGGTACGCCACTTTCATTGAGGATAATATGTTCATATTTTGTTACAACCGAAGACATTTCTGTTCCCCTTTATGGTTAAAATTATACCATAATTGTCTCATGCTTTTGCCAATATAATAAGCAAGGGGGCGGGGTTTTTCAAGTGAAGCGCGAGGGTTAGCTGGGCGCTGTGTAACACCAAAATGATAATGTCCTAAATGGCCAAAATAGAAATGTCCTAAATTGATAATGCTAAACTGCTTCTTTTTTATAAGGAGGCAGAATGGCAGGAAAGGACATTATCATGGTCAGGCAGCGGGAGCTTAAGCGG
>JACRGY010000136.1 GCA_016212165.1 Nitrospirota bacterium | reverse complement strand
TGATATTGTTCAGGCGCTTTTTAAGGTCAGCGAGGTCATTGGCTCCTGACAGTATTGCCATGCACTCAGACCCGACTGCGATACCGAACTTGGACTGCATCATGAAGCCGTCGCTTCTTCCCCCTATACCAATGATTATATTGCGAAGGCTCTGCGCGCAGAAGTCCATTATCCATCCCATCTCAACGCGGGTGGGGTCTATGTCGAGCCGCCTCATTTTTGTGAGCCGCTGCAACTGCTCATCGTTATAATTACGTTCGTGCTGCATCCGGGCCGTCATTGCCACCATGGCCAGGTTGTGTGCATTCATGATGTCATTGATGTCGCCGGTGAGTCCCAGTGAGAACTCTGTCATGGGAATCAGCAGGGAGTTGCCGCCGCCGGCCGCAGTGCCTTTTACGTTCATTGTGGGGCCGCCGGATGGCTGGCGCAGCGCGCCGCCAACGTTTACGCCCCGCTTGCCAAGGCCTTCCATCAAACCGCACGATGTTGTGCTTTTGCCCTCGCCCAGAGGTGTCGGGGTGATGGCTGTAACCTCTATGTACTTGCCGTCAGGCTGATTTTTGAGACGATTGATGACCTTGAGAAAGTCAATTTTGGAAAGGCGTCCCATGGGCAGCATCTCGTCTTTTTGCAGCCCGAGTTTCTCTCGCCACTCTTCAGGTGTCGGCATATTCTTTTCAGCTTCTTCGGAAATCTGCCAGTCGGCTAACTTCGTTGCATCATACGGCATTTTGTGAATCCTCCTTTATTTTATAGAAATTGATGCATGATTCATGGGTTTTATCGTGCATCCTGTATCCTGCATCTTGTATCAGTAATTGATTAATGCATTCAAAAATTTTTCATTCATGCGCCTTAGATTCTTGCTCATGACCAGCGCCAGTTTTTTAAGTATCTGTGAGGCAAGGGCAACGTCTTCTTTTTCCATTTTCTCAAATTCTTCCTTCGGAAGTTTCAGCAGTTCTGTATTCTCGATGACTACTGCAATAGCCTCGTGCTTGCGTTTCTCGAGTATTGAGAGTTCTCCAAAAAAATGGCCCGGCGTCAGGACTGCAATAGTCTGTTTCCATCCATCCGGAGTTACTTTTGTTATCTCTATCTTTCCTGAACGGATCATATAAATGCCCTTTGTATCATCTCCCTCTTTAAAAAGAAGCTCATCTTTCTTTAATGAAAGTTCCTTTATGACTTTTGCTAATTTCCCCATCTCTTTGTCACTGATGTCCTCAAAAAGAACCTGCTTTTTAAGCTCTTTAATGCTTACCATATTCCCTCCTCTTATAACTGTTTAAGCAGTTCAAACCGTTCAAACCGTTTTCTCTATCCTGACTGCACAGACCTTAAATTCCGGTGTTTTTGCGTACGGGTCAAGTGCATCACTTGTTATGACATTTGCAGCAGCCTCTTTGTAATGCATTGGGATAAAGACTGTTCCTTCTGAAACACTATCGGTAATCCTTGCCTTTATCTCAATCTGTCCCCTCCTTGAACTCACCTTTATTTTTTCATCAGGCTTCACTCCAAGTTTCCTGGCATCTTCTGCATTTATTTCAATATATGGCTCACCTGCGTGCGCCTCGATATGGGCGACCCGGCGTGTCATGGAACCGCTGTGATACTGGAAAAGGTTTCTCCCTGTTGTGAGTACAAAGGGGTAGTCCTTGTCTGCAGGCTCTGCCGCAGGTATATACTTTACAGGCGTGAACGAGACCCTTCCGCGCGGAAATCCTGCCTTGTAGAGATACTCTGTTCCTGGATGGTCTTTTGTAGGGCAGGGCCAGTGGATGCCATGGTTCCGTATCCTGTTATATGATATGCCTGACAACGCAGGCCATAAATTGCCAAGCTCTTCAAATACCTCTTCTGCGGATGAATATTTCATATCATGCCCCATTCTGGAGGAGAGTTCAGAGATTATCCACATATCTTCTTTTGCATCTCCCGGAGGCTCTACAGCCTTTCTTACGAGTTGTACCTTTCTCTCTGTATTTATGAATGTCCCGGTTTTTTCGGCAAAGCATGTAGCCGGCAGCACTACATCTGCAAGGGCTGCCGTTTCCGTAAGAAATATGTCCTGCACAACAAGGAAATCGAGTTTGCCGAGCGCCTTGCGGGTATGTTCAATATTCGGGTCTGTAAGCATGGGGTTTTCACCCATTATGTAAAGGGCCTTAAGTTTTCCCTCATATGCCGACTCTATCATCTCTGTTGATTTCAGCCCTTCTTTGTCTGATAGAGATGCATGCCATGCTTCTTCAAATTTCTTTTTGACCATTGGCATGTCAATTCTCTGGTAGCCGGGATAGACGTTGGGGAGACATCCTGCGTCACACGCACCCTGGACATTATTCTGCCCCCTCAGAGGATTTATGCCTGTGTGTTCCTTTCCTATATTCCCTGTAAGGAGGGCGAGGTTTGCTATTGCATTGACATTATCTGTTCCGTGGGTATGCTGCGTGATGCCCATGGTATAAAATATCCCTGCCTTTCTTGAGCCTCCGTAGAGAAGGGCTGCCTTGATTATATCTTCTTTTGGGACACCTGTTATCTTTGAGGCATTTTCCGGAGTGAATGATTCTATGGACTCTTTCCATTTATCGAAACCATCTGTCCTTGCAATAACAAATTCTCTGTTGTTAAGGCCTTCCTTTAATATCACGTGCGCTATTCCATTTATGAGCGCAACGTCTGTGCCCGGGTTTAGCCTCAGAAATATTTCGGAGAACCTGACCAACGGGACCTTCCGCGGGTCAGCTATTATTATTTTTGCTCCCTTTTTTAGGGCCTTCAGCATGCGGTTTGCAATAACAGGATGCGTCTCTTTAGTGTTGGAGCCTATTATAAAGATGACCTCCATGCCCTCTATCTCTCTTATGGTGTTTGTCATGGCCCCTGAGCCGAATATCGTGGCCAGACTGGCCACAGTAGGCGCGTGTCAGAGACGGGCGCAATGGTCAATATTATTTGTCCCTAAGCCGGCCCTTACGAATTTCTGGAAAAGGTAGTTTTCTTCAGTAGTGCACCTGGCAGAAGAAAGGCCTGCTATTGCATCAGGGCCATGTTTTCCTTTTATCTCTTTGAGCCTCTGTGCAGTGTAATCAAGTGCCTCGTCCCAGGAGACTTCGCGAAAACCGTTTAAACCGTTTGAACTGCTTGAACTGTTCAAACCGTTTGAACCGCTTGAACGGTCCTTTATTCTTATCAGCGGTTTTTTAAGCCTGTCCGGGCTGTTTATGAATGTATAGCCGAATCTGCCTTTGACACAGAGCCATCCCTCGTTCCATTTATCTTCCTTAGAAGTTACTCTTATGACTTCATTGGCTCTTACATGAAGGGTAATATTGCATCCTGTCCCGCAGTATGCACATGTAGTGTCGACTTCCTTTATATCCTTTTGCCTCCCGCGGAGCGCCCACATCTTGCCTGTCAACGCGCCTGTAGGGCATACGGCAACACACTGGCCGCAGAACTCGCACTTAAGGTCTTTTTCAAATGGGGGACATATCTTTGACTTAAAGCCGCGATATGTAAAGTCTATGGCCTCAACGCCCTGAACCTCATCGCATACCTTAACGCATCTTCCGCAGAGTATGCATTTTTCCATATCCCTTTCGATGAATGGATTCCCGTCTCTTTTTTCATATACCCGTCTTTCACCTGCAAACCGGTTTTCCTTTATGCCGTAAAAGTATGCAAGCTCCTGCAAGGTGCAGTCCCCTGCCTTCTCACATATCATGCAGTCATTTGGATGGTCTGAAAGAATGAGTTCAAGGACTGTTCTCCTCAGGTCTTCGATCTCAGGGCTTGAGGTTGTAACTTCCATGCCTTCTGATACAGGCGTGGTGCAGGAAGTCAGCGGCCTCGGAACTCCCTTTACCTCAACTATACACATCCTGCAACCCCCGAAGGGCGTAAGCTTTGGATGGTGGCACAGAGTTGGTATCTGGATATTGAGCATCCTTGCCGCTTCAAGGACAGTTGTCCCCTCTGCAACCTCGATTGTCTTACTGTCTATAGTTACCTTTACCATTACTCCTGTCTCCTGCTGTCTCTAACTTTTTAACCTTTGAACCCTTTAACTCTTAAACTTTTATTCCTTTGCCACTGCCTTGAATTTGCAGGCATCAAAACACGCGCCGCATTTTATGCATATCTCGGAATCTATAAAATGAGGTTTCTTTTTCTCTCCTGTTATAGCTCCTGCCGGGCATGCCCTGAGGCATGCGCCGCAACCTTTGCAGAATTGTTCGAGGACATAGTAAGTAAGCAGTTCCTTGCAGACTGCTGCCGGACATTTGCCCTGTAAATGCGCCTCATATTCATGCCGGAAATATTTTATAGTGCTCAGTACAGGATTCGGGGCTGTCTGGCCAAGGCCGCAGAGAGATGCTGCCTTTATATCCCTGCTGAGTTTTTCAAGAAGTTCTATATCGCCTTTTTCCCCTTTGCCTTTTGTTATCCTGCCGAGGATTTCAAGAAGCCTCTTTGTCCCTATCCTGCACGGCACGCATTTACCGCATGATTCTGCCTGCGTGAATTCAAGAAAATATTTTGCAATATTCACCATACAATTGGTCTCATCAAGAACCACCATGCCGCCGGAGCCGACAATTGAACCCACCTTGGCAAGTGATTCAAAATCCACAGGTGTGTCAAGCATATCTGCCGGTATGCAGCCGCCGGAAGGGCCTCCTGTCTGGACGGCCTTTAATGCCTTCCCGCTTTCTGTTCCCCCGCCAATATCATAAATAATCTCTCTTAATGGAATCCCCATCGGCACTTCGATAAGGCCTGAGTTTTTAATCTTTCCGGTTAATGCAAAGACCTTTGTGCCTTTGGATTTTTCAGTGCCGAATGACGCAAACCACCTGGCGCCGTTTCTGATAATACAGGGGACATTTGCAAGGGTCTCGACATTATTAATCACTGTTGGTTTTCCCCACAGGCCGTGATAAACAGGGAAGGGCGGTTTTGCACGCGGCATCCCGCGCTGGCCCTCGATAGAGGCGATCAACGCTGTCTCTTCTCCGCATACAAATGCGCCTGCGCCAAGCTTGACCTTTATGTCAAAATTCAATTTTGTGCCTAGTATTTTTTTGCCGAGGAAGTTATTTTTCCTTGCATCCGATAAGGCCTTCTTGAGCCTTTCCACTGCCAATGGATACTCTGCCCGGATATACACATAGCCTTTATCTGCCCCTATGGCATAAGCGCCTATAATCATGCCTTCGATGACAGCATGGGGGTTGCCCTCAATTACAGACCTGTCCATGAAGGCACCGGGGTCGCCTTCATCAGCATTGCATATAAGGTATTTCTGTTTTGAATCCTGTTTCATTGCGATTTCCCATTTGACGCCGGTTGGGAACCCCGCACCGCCCCTGCCCCTGAGCCCTGAGGCCTTGATTGTCTCGACAACTTCTTCCGGTTTTAAGGAGGTCAGAACTTTTTTTGCAGCCTCATACCCTTTTACTCCGATATATGCGCCTATGTCTTCCGGGTCTATGGTGCCGCAGTCCGAAAGAACGACCTTGAACTGTTTTTCATGGAATGTGTGGTAGTCTTCTCCTACTACCCAGTCTATGACAGGAGTTTTTCCGATTATGTGTTCTTTTATGATTCTCGGCACCATGTCGGATTTAATAAACTGGTAGGTCGTTTTTTCATCGTTGATAATTACGTCTACCAGAACATCTTTTGCACAGAGCCCGCGGCATCCGACCTTGTGCATCGAGCAGTTTTTTTCGACATTTGCCTTTATGCCTGCCAGATTCAGCTCTTTTTTGAAGGCATTAAGGACTTCAGCGCCGCCTGCGGCAATGCCTCCTGTTCCCATGCAGACTCTTATGGTCGTGTTATTTGCCTTCACCTTTAATGTCCTTTAAAGACCTTAGTTCCTTAAGCAGTTTATCTGCCGATACCTTTCCGTTTACTTTTTTGTTAATTATAATTACCGGCGCTATGCTGCAGGCGCCGATGCAGTTGACCTTTTCAAGTGTGAATTCTTTGTCCTTTGTTGTATCCTCTCCTTCTGAAAGGTCAAGTTCTTTTCGTATGCCGTTTATCAGTCTCTCAGACCCCTTGACATGACAGGCGGTGCCGCAGCATGCCGTGATTATATTCTTTCCTCTTGGTTTAAAATGGAACTGGGAATAGAATGTGGCAACACCATAGAAACGGCTTGCCGGGATATCGAGCCTTGCGGAAAACCAGTTTACAGCATCTTCAGGAAGGTAACCAAAGGAATCTTCAATATCCTGAAGTATGGAAATGAGGTTCCCTTCATTTTTCCTGTATTCTCCCAGAATCTTTTCAAGTGTTTTTTCCATAAAAACCCTGCCCTTTCAGGTGAGGACTTTAAAATTAACACAGTGAAAGAAAGGCTGTAAAATAGAAAAATTCAATAGACTGATAAGCATTCCCTATCTCTATCTCCGGAGGACTCGGGATATTCTGGGAAAATCTATACGATGGATGGCGTTTATATTTAAGTTACTTCAGGATATAAGCTCGGTATTAATCTTGATCTTCATCTGCTTTTTCAGGCCGTCAACATAAGATTTAATGGCCCTTTCCCTCTTGTCAGCCAGCACCGCTTGTCTGAGGGCCTTTGCTATTTTCTCATCGCCTGACATTTGCTGTATTTTATCATCTGTCAGATCAACGGATTCGCCAATGATTTTCTTTATTTTTGCAAGAGTCAATTCCTGTCTCTTTGAATTCTCGAACATCTCAGGCGTAATCCTGTTAAGCTCCAGGGTCCTGAGGTATATCTCTCTGTCGAATACGCCATTTCTTGTGAATGCCTGCTCATGCGTTATGGCCTCTTCAAGTTCTTCATCTTTTATAATTATCCCTATTTCCTTTGCGGCAAGCAGCAGCACTTTTTCTTCTATAAGGCTCTCAAGCACCTTTTCCCTGAGCTTTAGTTTTTTTTCCATCTCTTCGTCGAACTTTTCTTTATAGATGTCCCTGTAGAGATTCCTTGCCCTGTCGTATGTCCTGTAGTAATCGTCGAGTGTTATCCTTTCCTTGCCAACCTCTGCAAGAGGGATTGTTGTTGATTTATCAAGGGGGCCGGCGTAGAAACCTATAAATGAGATGATGATCAAAAAGAAAAACACATAAAAAAACTTTGCATGCTTCCTCATAAAATGGAGCATCTAATTAATACCTCCTCGTAAAATAGTCATTGATAATCTTCTTATGGTCAAACATCAAGGGTGAAGGCAGATTGTCCTTTTTGAATATCTCCGCTTCTCCGGCGTCATCGCCTGCCTTTAAAACGCCTTTCCCTTTTGCAATATAAATAGTTGAGATTGTATGTCGCCTCATATCTCTTTCAGGATCAGAGTATGTATGGAACTGCCTTACAAGCTCAACTCTCAATCCTGTCTCCTCTTTCGCTTCTCTTTTTGCGGCAGATTCAAGGCTTTCACGGTAATCCACAAAACCGCCCGGCAGGGCCCACCCTTTCGGAGTATATTTTCTTTTTATCAGCACAATCCCGCCTTTATGCTCTATGATAATGTCGACAGTCGGAAGCGGGTTTTTATGTCTCATTGGTCATTTCAAATCTCAGGTCTATATCTCTTTCAGGCACTATTGTTGATATGGCATGCTTGTAAATCATCTGCTGGGATGTTTCCTTAAGAAGGATGACAAAGCTGTCAAACCCCTTAATCATGCCTTTTAACCTCACCCCGTTAATAAGATAGATAACTACCGGAATCTTGTCTTTCCTGAGCTGATTCAGATAGTTGTCCTGAAGGTTCTGGCCTTTTGCGGAATTACTCATGACCGTCTCCTTGTTTCGATTGACTCAGCATTTACAGTGAGTTCATCGAACTCTTTTTTATTTTTATCTACGATAAAAGATTTTTGTTAATAAAGCAAGCTTTATCACATAACCTGTTAAGCATCTGCTCTGCGTGCTCAAAAATTTCCTTGTTGCCATAAATTCCCGTGATATCAATCCAGTGGATATCCTCTTCTTTTTTAAACCAGGTAAACTGCCTTTTGGCATAGCGCTTTGTATTTCTCTTGATGAGCCTGACAGCTTCTTCAAATGGAAATTCTCCCTTCAGATGCATCGCAATCTCTTTATATCCTATTGCCTGAATGGAACTCAGCTGGTGAATGGGTGAACCCGCCTTCGCTGGTTCAGCTACGGCGGACAAGTGGGTGAATGGGTGAATGAGATTTTTTACTTCATTAACCAATCCCGCCTCTATCATCTCATCAACACGCTCCTCGATTATTTTATAGAGTTCTTTCCTGTCCCTTGTAAGTCCGATCTTTATAAATCCGTATGGAAGCGGGCTTGTTAATTTTTGCTGAAGTTCGGATATCCCCTGTCTTGTCTTGAGGCAGACCTCGATTGCCCTGACAACGCGTCTTTTATCAGCAGGCATTACTTTTGAGGCTGCTTCCGGGTCAAGCTCTTGTAGGTAGCTATAGAGAGAACCCTCCTGTTCTTCCTCAAGCGTAGCAAGCTCTTCTCTTAATTCCCAGTCGGCAGAAGGCCCGCTGAATATCCCCCTTGTCATTGCCTTAATGTAGAGGCCTGTGCCTCCGGCAATAATTGGAACCTTTCCTTTTTTATGCAAAAAATCAATGACAGGCACGACTTCTTCTATGTATCTTCCAACGCTATATGTTTCAGATGGCTCGACAATGTCAATCATGTGATGCCTTACTTCTTCGCGCTGCTTTACTGAAGGCTTTGCAGTTCCGATATCCATGCCCTTATATATCTGCATGGAATCAGCGCTGATTATCTCTGTGTCAAGAGCCTTTGCAAGGAGAATGGATGCCCCTGTCTTTCCGACGCCGGTGGGGCCTAAAAGAATGATTATTTTATTCATGATTTTTTAAAAATATGCCGGGGATTGTCTTTGAGCGGTTTTATTTTGCCGATATTCCTTAATTCAGGAATCTCATATATTATTGAGGCAAAATGCCTCGGAGGGCAAAGCCCGAGAATGAGCGAAAAGATTGTTCCCGGCATATTGTCCGAATTCATTTATATCCTGCCTTCAACTGTCCGCATGCAGCAAGGATATCCTGCCCCTTGCTTTTTCTTATGAATGCGTTTATCCCTGCATTAATGAGAACCTTCTGGAACGCAAATACTTTTTTATCAGACGGCCTTTTAAGTTTGCTTCCCTCATAAGGATTTAAAGGTATGAGATTTACCTTTGAGGGGATTCCCCTGAGAATCCTTACAAGGTTTTGCGCATCAGAAGGCCTGTCATTTATCCCATCGAGCATTACATATTCAAATGTAATGCTGCTTCCAGGCGAGAGAGGTATTTTTCTGCATGCATTCAGCAAAGCCTCTATCGGATATTTTTTGTTTATCGGCATAATGAGATCTCTTGTTTTGTTGTCAGCAGCATTCAGCGATATTGCCAGATTAATATGAGGGGCTTTTTTGTAAAGTTCGATAATCTTCGGCGCAATACCTGAGGTCGAAAGCGTTATCCTTCTTTTTGAAATGCCCATAAACTCAGTTATGCGTTTAAGAGCTTCTGCAACTTCGTCAAGATTCAGCAAAGGTTCTCCCATTCCCATAAAGACGATATTAGTAATGGGATTCGCAGAACTTTTAACTTTTAACTCTGCACCCTTAACTTTCATTACAGTAATTATCTGGTCAACAATCTCATACGCCTTAAGATTTCTCCTGAACCCGATTTTTCCTGTAAGGCAGAAACCGCATCCCATTGTGCAGCCGGCCTGTGATGATATGCAGAGTGTAAGGCGGTCCTTATCAGGGATAAGGACGCTTTCTATTGATTCTCCGTCTTCCAGAGCAAATAAAAACTTTTCAGTCCCGTCTTTTGAGGCCTGTCTGCTGAGTAAGTTAATGTTGCTGATATAGGCCGCGTCCGAAAATTTTTCCCTTGCTTCTTTTGATAACTCAGTAATCCGGTCTATGGATTCTGCCTTTTTCTCGTATATCCAGTGGATGAGCTGTTTCGCCCTGTAAGCAGGCAGCCCCTGAGCTTTCACAAACTCCTTCATTTTATCTTTACTGAGGGACTTGAGGTTGATTTTTGACATGGTTAATTATAACTGAATGAATGGGTTGTGAGGCAAAATAAAGCCGCTCGAAGACAATTCCCTCCTGTACTTTATACGCCCTTTGTGCAACAAAGGTTGCTTTTTCAACCCTTTTATTTTATTCTTAAAGTATAAGGTTTCACGACGATAGCAAGATTTTTATGTGGAACAAACAAGGAGGTTAGTGTGATAACAATAACAGATGTAGCAGCAGAAAAGGCAAAACAACTACTTACTGCTGAAGGAAAGGCAGAGTGGGGACTTCGCGTATATTCGGCAGAGGGCGGCTGTTGCGGCCCATCCTATGGCATGGATATAGATGAGAAGCCCGGTGAGGGCGATGAAGTCATAGAGAAGAACGGCCTCAAAGTCTTTATAGACAAGAACACATGCCAGAAACTCGATGGTATGGGTATTGACTTTGTTGACGATGGAGAAAGACAGGGTTTTGTCCTCACAGGCGGCAAGGCGCCGTCATGCAGCAGTTCCGGCTGCAGCAGCTGCGGATAAAACAGTTCATGGCGTTTAGGTTTATTAGGCCCGAAAAACGCTATAACCCGAAAAACGCTATAACGCAATAAACGTATATGTTTCCTTTTCACAGGCCAAGAAGAATAAGGAAGAATGAAGTCATCAGGAGGATGGTGAGGGAGACCTCATTGTCTCCTGATGATTTTATATACCCGCTTTTTGCAACCTTTGGCAAGAACATCCGCAAGGAAATAAAATCAATGCCCGGATGTTTCCAGGAATCTGTTGACAGGATTGTAAAGCATGCAAAAGAGGTTCATTCCCTCGGCATACCTTCTGTTTTGTTATTCGGGATACCGGAGCATAAGGATGAGGTCGGCTCAAGCGCTTACGACCCTCACGGCGTTGTGCAGAAGGCAATAAAGGAAATTAAAAACAAGGTGCCCGGCCTTTATGTTATTACAGATGTCTGCATGTGTGAATACACAAGCCACGGCCACTGCGGGATAATTGAAAAGGGCGATGTAAAAAATGACCCGACCCTCGAACTGCTGGCCAGAGAGGCTGTGTCTCATGCAAAGGCAGGCGCAGATATGGTTGCGCCTTCTGATATGATGGACGGAAGGGTTGAGGCAATAAGAATTGCCCTCGACGAAGAAGGCTTCTCAGAGACTCCCATAATGAGTTATGCAGCAAAATATGCATCTGCATTTTACGGGCCTTTCAGAGAGGCTGCTGAATCAACTCCTCGGTTTGGTGACAGGCGCTCATATCAGATGGACCCTGCAAACAGGAGAGAGGCATTAAAAGAAGTTAGCCTTGATATTGAAGAGGGCGCGGATATTGTGATGGTCAAGCCTGCGATGACATACCTTGACATAATCTCTGATGTGAAAGATGCCTTTGATGTGCCTGTCGCTGCCTATAACGTAAGCGGAGAATATTCATTGATTAAGGCAGGGGCAAAGCTCGGATGGATTGATGAAAAACGCGCTATGATGGAAGTGCTTACATCAATAAAACGTGCAGGCGCTGACCTGATACTCACCTATTTTGCAAAAGACGCAGCAAAGGTTTTGAATAAATAATTCGAAGATATATCCTGCCCTGATTTTATTTCTTAATCGCGGTTTTCAGCGTTCTTATCCTTGCCAGTTCTTCCTGATAGCCATAGATATGGGCGCCGGCGCTGTAGGCATACATAGGGCCGTTTTTGAGGTTTGTTTCGCTTGCAACATAAGTTTTCAGAATTTCTATTCCTCCGAGGTTTGTCGGGAAACCTGCCCAGAGGTCCCATGAACGGAAATAGCAGCTTACAGTCAGAGCAAATTCATCCCCAACAGGAACAGCCTTGAAATCAAGAAGCCTCAGGCAGGGCGGGTCAAGTTTTCCGTCATTGCCCATGCATACGTCATGGTCTTCAGGTGAGCCTATTTCGATTATCGCCTGATTTGTAAGTGGAGTTTCTTTAAGCACTTCTATAACCCTTCCAAGCTGTGTCCCGCCTTTTGGCATCGGATGATGAATCCTGCTTGCATATTTGTATGTTTCATTTTCAGAGAGTTCCGGGTCCATAAGATAATTAGCAAAATAATCCTCAATGTATTCCATTGTTGTCGGGGCCGGGATATTAAGTCCCGGAGGCATCACAGGTATCATATCCTCTCCAGGATGTTCTATGAACACGGCAATGCCCGGATACTGAAGGCGGTATTGCTCATTCTCAAAAGAACCTCTCTGTATCTTCTGCATATACGAATGGTCGAATATGTTATATATAAGCTGAAACCATGCATCTGATATTGTCTTGGCATGCAAACAAAATGGGAGCATAATATTCATTCACCTCGTATGAAATAGTTTGGTTATTATACTATGCCGCAGATATTATTTGAAAACAAAAAGACGCTGAATCCAAACAGCGTCTTTTGAGTTCAATGGCGTCCCCAATGGGATTCGAACCCATGTTACCGCCTTGAAAGGGCGATGTCCTAGGCCGGACTAGACGATGGGGACATGGTGAGCCGCGAAGGATTCGAACCTTCGACCCACGCCTTAAAAGGGCGTTGCTCTACCAACTGAGCTAGCGGCCCGGAATAAAAATAGACTTATAGAATAAAATTAATTTGATTTTGTTGTCAACCTTCAGAAATACAAAGCGCCTTGCTTTATAAATCCGGATATGATTTCACGCATCTATTTTTTAAATAATGTAAAATATCTTAGGTAAAAAATGAGAATCTATACAATACATAGGGAAATGCTTAAAGAGCTGGCGCTTACTTTTTTTTTGAGCCTGATATCCCTTAATTTCATTCTTATAACGGAAAAGATTCTGAGATTGAGCAGAATCCTTTCTGTTGTCGGAGCGTCCATGCTTGACATGATAAAGATAATCCTGTATCTGCAGCCGCCGATGCTGGTTCTTACGCTGCCGATGTCTTTGTTGGTGGCAACTCTGATTACCTATGGCAGGATGAATGCTGACAATGAACTGGTGATACTCAGGGCAAGCGGCATGCCGTTTAAGACAATGGTTAGGCCTGTCTTTATGATAGGGATAACCTGTTTTTTGGCGGGCCTGCTGGTGAGTTTTTATCTTGGGCCCAGGAGCATGGTAAAACTGAGAGAGACTATCTCCGGCGTAATAACGCAGAGGGCACCGGCAGCCATAGAGGAAGGTGTATTCGCCACATTGTTCAAGGATATCGTCCTGTTTGTAAAGGAAAAGCCGGATGTAAACAGGATGAAAGAAATATTTATATATGATGAGAGAAATAAGAAGGAGCCAAAGGTTTTGATGGCAAAGGAAGGCAAGATTTCCAATGTAGATACATCGGATATCTCTTTTTATCTGAAGGATGGGTATATGCACATCGCAAACGTGAATAGCTCGACAGAGATCTTTTTCGAAGGTTATCATCTGGCCTTAAACCTTGTTGCAGACCAGCCGGCCAGGAAGAACAGTGAACTGACGCCCTTTGCCTTGTTCCGTGATGCGAGGAAGACATCTCTTCCTGATGCTGTGCCCTTATACCTTGAACTGCACAGGAGGCTGTCATTGCCGTCTGTCTGCCTTATACTTATGCTGCTCGGTCCTTCCCTGTCATTGGTGGCAGGGAAAACCGGAAGGCTCGGCGGGCTTACAATAGGGCTATTCGTATTTGCTGCATTTTATATAATGTTGATTTATGGTGAGAATCTTGCAAGGACAGGAAAGATTGCCCACTATATCGGCGCATGGAGTCCCACGGTTATACTAGGGTTTTTTGCGGTATGGATGTTCAGGGAGGAAAGTAAAAGGTAGCAATGCTGATAATACAACGGTATTACCTGAAAGAATTTTTCAAAGTTTTATTTGTAATTGCCATCGGGCTTGCCTCTATATTCAGCCTTCTGGACCTTATTGATAAGATAGATGATTTTCTGCCATATAAACCATCTCTGAAAAGTCTTTTGCTTTATGTCCTCTTCAATTTCCCCCGCTACCTTCTTTATCTGCTTCCGATGGCAATACTTCTCTGCAGTTTATTTGTTTTCAGCCAGGCAAAAAAAAGGGAGGAGATAACGGCAATTAAAGCGGCAGGAGGCCGCCTAAAGACGATTATGAGGCCTTTTTTGGTTGGAGGATTATTTTTGAGCCTCTGTGGTTTTATCCTTGGAGAATTTATAGTGCCCGAGTTTTCAAAAAAGGCACATGAACTTAAAGAGGCAATTGTAAAAAAGGGCAAAAAGTTTTCATTCAGGGAAGGCACTGTATGGCTGAGGACATCGGATGGTTCAATAGTAAAAATAGGGTTGTATGTGCCTGAGAAAAAGATTTCAAAGAATATCAGTATATTCAAGGTCAGCAATGGCTCTCTAAAAGAGAGGATAGAGGCTGAGGAAGCAGAATGGATTGAGGTTAAAGGGTCAGAGGGCAAGTGGAAACTGAAAAATATAGTTTTATATAACATACCGGATGCATCAATAAACAGGTACGAAGAACTGGAATATCCTTTTATAGAGTCTCCTGCTGTTTTTGCAGAGGATATTCAAAAGCCTGAAGAGATGGGGATAAGAGAGCTTTTCAGATACACAAAGAAACTCGAGGAAGCAGGGTTTAAGAACCTAAAGCTCATAGTTGATCTGAATTCGAAAATCTCATATCCTTTTATCGATTTTTTCATGGTATTGCTTGGCATATCCCTCCCCATGGGACGGAGAACAGGAGGGGGGCTTGTCACAACTGCGATCGGTATTTTTATAAGCCTTCTTTACTGGTTTGGCCATGCAATGTTTTTATCGCTGGGATATGCCGGAATACTGCCGGCTGTGGTGGCCACATGGGTTGTGCCTCTTGTGTTCGGGATTATAGCAATCAACCTTTTCACAAGGATTCAGGAATAAACAGCCAACCGCTAAAACGTTAAAACCGGATATTTCTAAATTGGGGTTACAGCACTCGAATTTTCCTTGACTTATTGATTATCAACCCATAGAATTTAACCATGTCAACGGGTGATAAGGTTGTTATAAGGTTCAATCATGGCAAGTTACTGAAGGGGTATCTTAAAAAATTTTCTCAGGATTCCCGGACAATCCTGTTTGAAGAATCAGGAATGGACAGCGTTCAGGAGATATCTGTGCAGGAACTGAAAGCAATACTCTTTGTCAGGACTTTTGAGGGCGATAAAAAGTACAGAGAGAGAAAAAGGTATGAGCATAGGCAGAGGAAAGGCAGGAAGATGTTTGTCAGGTTTAAGGATGGGGAATCAATGATTGGATATCTCGAAGGAGATATGCCATGGGAAAAGGGCTTTTTTATTTCCAAACCTGATGAAAAGAAGGCTGGTTTTTTTCTGATGCCGGCGGATGAGGGGAGTAATAATATCAAGGTGTTTGTTATAGGGGCCTCTGTAAAAGACATTACGGCTGTTCCCTGAGCAGTCAGCCCCGCTGCAAGTATCCAGTTTTCAAACTTAGCCCGGATGTGAAATTAATAAGAACATGGCAGAAATAAGGGAGTAAAATTTATGAAATATCAGACTGGAAAGACAGGGAGGGTTGTTGTCGCGCGGTTTGAAGACCATGAAGATGTGCTTGCCAATCTTGTGAATATTGCAAAAAAGGAAAATATAAGAGCAGGCATTTTTTATGTTATCGGCGGCATGCGCGAAGGCAGTATTGTTGTCGGGCCCGAGAAGGATGTCATTCCTCCTGCTCCTGTATGGAAAGAACTCAAAGAGAGCCACGAGGTTGTTGGGCTGGGTACTATATTTTATCAGGGTGAGGACCCCAAGGTTCATTTCCATGGTGCCTTTGGGAAAAAGGATATGGTGAAGGTTGGATGTTTGCGGGAAAAATCAGAGACATTCCTGGTCCTTGAGGCAGTTATTATTGAGCTTGAGGGGATTAATGCCGTAAGAGAGCTTGACCCTGTTTCAGGGCTTACGCTGCTGAAACTTTAAGGCAATCAAATTTACGGGTCCGGAACATTATTTTCACCCGGCCTTTCATAACTCAAACGGGATTTAAGATTTCTGAGCTTCGGGGTAGTTTCTAATTTTTCATACTTGTTGTTTAATATATTGTATGTAGCTGCCTGAACATCTAATTTATTGCCTGAGTCGAGCAGGTCTTTCATCCTTCTGTTCATGTCATCCGGCGAAACAGGCGAAAGCTCAGGGACAATAAAAACAGGGATAGCGGCGCCGGTTGCTCTTGACAGATGTTTGTAAAAATCTTCTTCGCACCTGCCTAAATATTCTCCGCCGAGCATTACCGAGGTTGCACCTGTTTTCTGTAAAAACTCGACAAGGGTGTTCAGGTCTTCTTCCAGAAGCTGCCCGCGATTTGGCTTTTTTGATTCCAGATAAAGCACAGATTCAGACAGGTTTGTTACCTCATTTAGATATCTGGCATATTCATCGTTGCCATTTTTATAGGTGTAGTTTGAATATTTTTTATAATTTCCTGGCACTATAATAATAACCAGCTTTTGTTCAGTGGATTTAAACTCCAGAAAATTACTTTCTACCCTTTCGAATTCTTTCATTATCCTTACGGATTCCTTGTCATATCTTTTTGTGCTGCCTTTTTCAGAGGAATTTTCCCAAAAAACATCTGTCCATGAAGCGCTGCCTTTTTCCAGAAACATATCCATTATGCCTTTTGCGGGGGAGTTGTCTTTTCCGCTTATCTTCGGGTGGTGGAAGAAGGTATAGTATCCAGGATGGTTGATTATATAGACTGTGCCGTTATCAAGAAATTTTTTATAGTCTGCATATTTACCTATAGGCAGAGTAGAGAGCGACCTGATATTTATCCCTGTGTATGAATTATCTATCCATTCAGGGTTATTTTCGACTGTCCTGCTTCGCTCCTCGATTTTTTGCCATATCTCTTTTGCCCTTAGTATCTCTTCTGGGGAATTCTGTGCCGCAGGTATCACAGGGATTATCTCTGTTGATGCGCATCCGCCGATAAGCAGCGCAATGAGCAAAGGGAATGTTTTGGTTCTTATAAAACCCATCTGTCTTGCCTCATTTTGATATTTTACCTAAAGTGAGAATATTAACGCAATGAATACGAAAGGAGATAAAAAAGAGGCAGTTGAGTTTAGATAGATAAAACTGATAGAATAGCTATCAGTTTTTAGGTGCTAGATTCCAGGTTTTAGTAACTAGCAGCTGAGACCTAAAACCTAATACCCGGCACCTGATGGGAGGAATTGTGAAAGTTTTAGTTATACACGGGCCTAATTTAAATATGCTTGGTAAAAGAGAGCCCGAAATTTACGGGACGTTCTCTCTTGATAAGATTAACAGAAAGATGATGACCCTGGCCTCAGAACTTAAGCTGAAGCTCTCTATCATGCAGACAAATAGCGAGGCAGAGATAATTGATGCCATACAGAAAAAGGATTATGATGTGCTTATAATAAATCCTGCTGCCTATACTCATACGAGCATTGCAATAAGAGATGCCATATCAGCAGTAGGCAAACCCGTGATCGAGGTGCATCTCTCCAATATTCATAAGCGCGAGGAGTTCAGAAAAAAGTCCTACATAGCAGAGGTAGCAACAGGGCAGATAAGCGGCCTTGGCGCAGAGAGTTATCTCCTTGCCTTAAGGGCTTCAAAAAATATCCTCTCTTCCAACTAAGAGTAAAGGTGACCTTACAACTTTCTGCGATAAGGAAGTCCTTTAAAGGAATTGACGGGTTACTTGTAACCGATGTGAATAATATCAGGTATCTTACGGGGTTTAGCGGCTCATCGGGGTTTTTATTAATTGCAAGGAAGAGGAATATTTTTGTTACTGACTTCAGGTACAGAGAACAGGCCGAGACAGGAATAAACGGGTGGGACGTAGTGATAGAAAAAGGCGAGAGGGCCAGAACCATATTGAAGCTCTCAAGGATGCTTGGCATAAAAAGGCTTGGCTTTGAGGTGTCTGTATCATATGAATTTTTCAGGAGGCTTTTGAAAAAGGGCCTTGTCATGAAGCCGTTTAAAAATGTTATAGAAAAACTGCGTGCCATAAAAGACGATGAGGAGATAGGCCTGATAAAAATGGCGGTAAGACGCGCGGAAGCCGCCTTTCTCGATGTGAGGCCGTACATAAGAGAGGGGGTATCAGAGAATAAGCTCGCAAGAATGCTTGAGGAAAGGCTCAAGAAAAAAGGATGCAGTTGTATTCCATTTGGTATAATAGTTGCTTCCGGCAGAAATTCGTCAATGCCTCATGCGAGAGCCTCAGAAAAGAGGCTTAATGGCGGAGACCTTGTTGTTATAGACTGGGGAGGAGAGGCAGGAGGGTATTTTTCCGATATGACAAGGACCTTGCTTATTAAGGGAGTTGATATGGGCAAAAAAAAGGAGATTTATCAAACAGTATTAGAAGCGAATAAAAAAGCTGTCTCTGTTATTTCGCCCGGCATGGAAAGTAAAAAGGTTGACAATTCTGCCAGGTATGTTATAAAAAAGGCAGGATACGGAGAGTTCTTTGGGCATGGTACAGGGCACGGGGTGGGGCTTCAGGTCCATGAATTGCCGAATATAGCACGGAACGGGAAAGGGACAATTAAAGAGAATATGGTCTTTACAATCGAGCCAGGCATTTACGTGCCGGGCCTCGGCGGAGTGAGGATAGAAGATATGGTGGCAGTTAATAAGAGGCGGGCTGTTTTACTTACGAAACTGCCAAGAGAGCTGGAAATAATTTAGTGATAGCATAAATGGATAGGGGGTAGTGAGTGATTTCAACGAGTGATTTCAGGAAAGGCCTAAAGGTTGAGTTTAAGGGAGAACCTTGCGAGATAGTGGACTTTCAGCATGTCAAGATGGGCAGGGGCGGAGCTATTGTCAGGACAAAAATGAGGAATATCAAGACAGGGGCTGTCCTTGAGGAGACGTTCAGGTCAGGGGAAAAATTAGAGACCCCCGGGCTTGAAGATAAGACTATGCAGTATCTGTATGCTCAGGATGAGGTGTATTATTTTATGGATTCAGAGACGTATGAGCAGGTCCCGCTCACACACGACCATATTGGCGAGGCAAAGAAATTCCTTAAAGAAAATATGATGGTCAAAATACTGTATCATAAAGGCATGCCTATCAGCCTGGAGATTCCAACATTTGCGGAACTCAGGATTGTAAAGACAGACCCTGCAGGTTTCAAGGGAGATACGGCTTCAGGCGGCGGAAAGCCTGCAACCCTGGAAACAGGGGCAGTAGTCAGGGTACCCTTTCATTTAAACGAGGGAGATGTAATAAAGGTTGACACAAGGACATCAGAATATATAGAGAGAGTTAAATAGCGTCAAAGAGTCAAAGTGTCATAGTGTCAGAGACTTTGATACTCTGATACTTTGATACTCTGATACTTAACTTGGAGGGAAATATGGAACTTGAAGATTTAAAAGGACTTATAGAACTGCTTAAAGAAACGGATATTACGGAACTTCAAATAGAGAAAAACGGCAGCAAGGTCAAGATAAAAAGGGAAAAACTCCTGTCTTCCATAGAGATGTCAAAGCCGGTAGTCGCGCAGGAGAAACCCTCATCTGAAATATCAGAGGAAACCCAGCGGCTTATAACAGTAACATCACCGATAGTAGGCACCTTCTACAGGGCCTCATCTCCTGAGACAGAGCCGTTTGTGCAGGCAGGCTCCCGGGTCAAAAAAGGGCAGGTGTTGTGCATTATAGAGGCCATGAAACTTATGAATGAGATAGAATGCGAGGCGGAAGGCGTGGTTGTCAGGGCGCTCGTTGAAAACGGGCAATCAGTAGAATATGGCGAACCGCTTTTCCTGATTGAGCCGGTATGAGGAGAATGAAGTGCTTACAATAGCGGCATATAGCATTTTCGCTCATTCTCGGCCTG
This sequence comes from Nitrospirota bacterium, assembly GCA_016212165.1. Taxonomy (GTDB): domain Bacteria; phylum Nitrospirota; class Thermodesulfovibrionia; order Thermodesulfovibrionales; family UBA1546; genus SCSY01. Next base: position 6,845 of record JACRGY010000136.1, on the reverse strand, counting down.
CGGCCTCCGAGGTATTTTGCCTCACAACCCCCTTATTCCCCCTTAACAAAGGGGGACTCAGGGGGTTGTCAGACTATCGGCAAAATAAAACCGCTCAAATACCATATACCTCTATTGGCAGGGAATAGACGATGGAATTATTTAAGAAGATTCTTGTAGCAAACCGGAGCGAGATTGCTCTAAGGATTATACGCGCCTGCAAGGAACTTGGCATAAAAACAGTGGCTGTATACTCGGATGTAGAGAAAGAGGCCCTGCATGTCAGGCTTGCAGATGAAGCGGTCTGTATAGGCCCTGCAAATTCTGCGCAGAGTTATCTGAATATTCCGGGTATTCTAAGCGCTGCTGAAATCACAGATTCTGAGGCAGTGCATCCGGGTTATGGCTTTCTTTCGGAAAATCCTCATTTTGCAGAGGCATGTGCCACATCAGGCATAACCTTTATTGGCCCCAGCCCGGAAAATATCAGGGTCGGCGGAGATAAGGCAAAGGCAAGGCAGATAATGAAAAGACGGGGCATCCCTATTGTTCCGGGAAGCGACGGCCCTGTTATTTCTGAAGAACTTGCGATGAAGGTAGCAAAGAGAATTGGCTTCCCTGTTATCATGAAGGCCTCTGCCGGCGGCGGCGGCAGGGGGATGAGGATTGTCAAGGAAGAGAGCGAACTTGAGCATGCATTTTATATGGCACAGCGCGAGGCCTTTGCCGCATTTGGAAACGGCGAGCTCTATGTTGAGCAGTACATACCCGAGATGAGGCATATTGAAGTCCAGATAATGGCAGACAGCAAAGGCAATGTCATACACATCGGAGAAAGGGACTGTTCAATACAGAGGCGGCATCAGAAACTTATAGAGGAATCGCCATCTCCTGTTTCGACAGAGAAATTCAGGAAAAAAATCGGAGAACTTGCGGTAAGGGCAGCAAGGGCCATCAAGTATAAGAACATCGGGACAATAGAGTTTATTGTAGATATGGAAGGGAATATATATTTCATGGAGATAAATACAAGGGTCCAGGTTGAGCATCCTGTCACAGAGATGGTCAGCGGCATAGACCTGATAAAAGAGCAGATAAGGCTTGCTGCCGGATTTCCGATAGAATATAAGCAGCACCAGATAAAGATATACGGCCATTCTATAGAATGCAGGATAAATGCCGAAGACCCCGAACGTTTTATCCCGTCTCCCGGCAAGATTACCTTTTTATCCCTGCCGGGCGGGCCAGGAGTGAGAGTTGACACCGCTGTTTATAACGGCTGGACAGTGCCGTCATACTATGACTCTTTGATAGCAAAGGTCATAGTGCACGGTAAAACCAGGGAAGAGGCGATTTTGCGGATGAAGCGGGCGCTTGATGAGTTTATCATCGAGGGCATAAAGACAACGATCCCATTTCACAAAAAAGTTATTGCACACCCTGACTTTATAAAAGGCGAGTTCAATACAGGGTTCCTTGAGAAATTAAATGGCGCGGCACAGCCGGGCCCGGCCCGCAGCGAGGTGAAACAGTGAGCGAGGAAAAAGACAGAAGGGCCAAGAGGTCATTAGTACAGAAGGACGTGGTAATTAACGGGATAATAAAGGCAGAGGCCCTGGACATAAGCATGGAGGGAATGTATATTTACACGCAGGCTAATTTCATAACCGGGGCGATATTTGAGATAAGTTTTAAGGTTAACAATATGCCTGTTAAGGCAATGGCGCGTGTTCAGCATGCCCAGCCGAATGTTGGAATAGGGGTGCAGTTTGTTGATATGTCTGAAGAGGATGCCGCAAAAATAAAGCAATATATAGAAGGGTAGGGTTTTAATGGGGCTGTTTTCTTGCCAAAATCAGATGAAATCTTTTATAATATATGAAATCATTTAAGGAGGCTTGAGTTGAAGGAAGGAATTCATCCGGAATATAAAGAGATAAAGGCAGTATGTGCCTGCGGCGAGACCTTTACTACAAGGTCAACTAAGCCAAAACTTCATGTGGATATCTGCTCTATGTGCCATCCGTTCTTTACAGGGAAACAGAAGATAATGGATGCAGAGGGCAGGGTAGAGAAGTTTAAGAAGAAATACGCAAAAAAGAATAAGTAGATACGCTCGCAATAAAAGTCGTTAGTTCATTTTGAGGACTAACGGCTTTTTTATTGCATGAAGGAAAAGTATGGCTTGAAAGCAGGGCTTGCTTTCGCTTTTCGCGATATTTTTCGACAGTTCTAAGCTCTTTACGCTACAGCTTCGAAACTCACCCCGAAGGCTTTCGGGGTTCAGACAGCCGAAGCTGTTTAACGCTTCAATTTGCTAAGAACTGTTACCGAAAAATCTCGATGTCGCTCAAGCAACCCCGCTTTAATCATAGGCATAAGAGGATAGATGAAAAACATAGGCGGACAGGCAGTAATAGAAGGTGTGATGATGAAGGCCCCTAAAGGCTGGACCGTGGCAGTCAGGGACATGAAGGGGGATATTCATGTAAAAAGGGAGCCGCTGCTTGAACTGCCGAAGATATTAAGGATGCCCATGCTGAGGGGAGTGGTAGCCTTATTTCATGCTATGTTTCTCGGCATAAAGGCGATAGAGTTTTCAGCAAGCAAGGCGTACGACGAGGATGAAAAGCCCATGAGCCCGGTGGTTATCAGCCTGACAATCGGCCTTGCATTTGTTATAGGTGTCGGACTTTTCATATTGCTCCCGTTATATGGGACAAAGCTTCTTGGTTTTGTGTTTAATTCTGTTGCCGGAAGTTCTTTTATTTTTAATCTCGTTGACGGGCTTATCAGGGTTTTTATTTTTCTTATTTATGTTACGGGAATCGGCCTCTGGAAAGAGATGCGAAGGATATTTGAATACCACGGAGCAGAGCATAAGGTAATACACGCTTACGAGGCAGGAGACGAACTTAATGTGGAAAATGTGAGGCATTTCAGCCCCCTCCACCCGAGATGCGGCACAAGCTTTCTTCTGATAGTCATGGTAACAAGTATTCTCGTGTTTTCTTTTATCCCGCAGGCATGGCCGTTTATTTACAAGTTTCTTGCAAGGCTTGTGCTTATTCCTTTGATAGCCGGCCTTTCCTATGAACTCCTGAGATTCTCATCAAGGCTGAAAGACAACCCGGTTATGAATTTTATGATTATGCCGGGACTGCTTTTACAGAGGCTCACAACCAGGGAGCCTGATGACAGGCAGCTAGAGGTTGCAATAACAGCGTTAAAAGAGGTGCTGGAGTTTGAGGTAAAAAATGCTTCTTGAAAAACTTCATACAATAGAAGAAAGATATGAAAAGCTGACAGGGATGATGGTAGACCCGAAGGTCTTGTCTGCGCCTCAGGAGTATCAGAAATATTCCAAGGAACAGTCTGATTTGCGGCCATTGGTTGAGAAGATCCGTGAATACATAAAGCTGTTATCTGATATGGAGGGTGCAGAGGAGATTCTGAAAGGCAGCGATAATGAAATGAGGGAGCTTGCGCAGGCAGAGCTTAATGAGCTCAAAGAAAAGAAACCCGTGATTGAAGAAGAACTCAGGGTTATGCTTCTGCCCAAAGACCCCAGGGACGATAAGAGCGTTATCCTTGAGATAAGGGCTGGCACAGGCGGTGATGAGGCATCTCTTTTTGCGGCAAGCCTGTTCAGGATGTACTCCAAGTATGCAGAGACAAAGAGGTGGAAGGTTGATGTAATAGATTCCAGCCCGACAGGACTTGGCGGGTTAAAAGAGGTTGTTGCAAATATTGCAGGGAAGGGCGCTTACAGCAGGCTTAAATATGAAAGCGGAGTGCACAGGGTGCAGAGGGTCCCTGTTACAGAGGCGTCAGGAAGGATTCATACCTCGGCTGCTACTGTTGCGGTTTTACCCGAGGCCGAAGACGTTGATATCAAGGTAGAGGAAAAAGACCTGAGGATTGATACGTTCTGCTCATCAGGGGCCGGCGGGCAGAGCGTTAATACCACCTATTCGGCTGTAAGGATTACCCATGTGCCTACAGGCGTGGTAGTCCAGTGCCAGGATGAAAGGTCCCAGTTAAAAAATAGGGAAAAGGCCATGAAGGTATTGCGCTCAAGGCTTCTTGAGATCGAGATAGAGAAAAAGGACAAAGAACGCGCTGCTGACAGGAAGACCCAGGTGGGAACCGGCGACAGGAGCGAGAGGATAAGGACCTATAATTTTCCTCAAAACAGGGTGACAGACCACAGGATAGGGCTTACACTCCACAGGCTTGAAAGCATTCTTGAAGGCAATATTGATGAGATAATAGATAACCTCATTGCCCATTATCAGGCAGAGAAACTGAAAGAATTATAACGATTGAAGCTCACAGGCGCGGCTATTGTTTCCAAGTGTCTGCCGAATTCAGAAAAGTGGGATGTGCCCCTAATTATTCTACATGTTTAGAACAGATTAAAGAGGAGAAATGCAACAATGGCGACGATGAGTAGCACAGTCGCCTTTTTTCGCGATCGCACACCAAATGTCCACATGGGTCCGAAGATGATACCAGAAACTCCTAAACCTATGGCAACGAGTGCTGCAATTCGCAGATTTCCTCCGATAGCAGTCCAGCCTGCTACCCAAAATCGGTAAACCCAAAAAGCGAGTAGCGCCAATATAAGGATCGTAAGACTTGGGGTGCCATTTACCAGAGCGTGCATGACTTCCGTATCCATTTGGTCGCAGGAGGGGCATCGAACTGTGTCTTCGGGCTTAGGCTTTCCGTATGACTCGCATATCTTCATATTGATTCCTTTCTTCGGTTTAGTTTTTCCCCTAACAGTATATTTTATGCCGCATGCGTCTTTTTGTAAGATTTTAGGGAAATTTAAAAATTTGGTCAAGAGGAAAATGATATATTAATAGGCACTATGACCGTTCTCGATAAAATAAAAGAAATAACAGAGTTTCTGAAAAACTGCGGCATTGATGATGCGCATAAAGAATCAGAGATGATAATAATCTTTTGCCTTGATATGGATAAGACGGTTCTTTACAGGGACAATCCTGTTCTTTCAAGCGAAGAGATAAAAAAAATAGATGAAATTGCAGGGCGCAGGATTAAAAGAGAGCCGCTTCAGTATATTCTCGGCTATGTGGAATTTTACGAATTGAAAATAAAGGTTGGAGAAGGTGTCCTCATACCAAGGCCTGAGACAGAGCTTTTGGTTGAAGAAGTCGTTAAAGCAGCAGAGAGCAGAGAGCAGAGAGCAGAGAGCGCAGGCTGGAAGATGCTCGACCTCTGCACCGGAAGCGGATGCCTGGCACTGGCGCTGGCAAAACATTTTCCTGATGCAAAGGTGTACGGGACTGATATTTCAGCAACTGCCATCAGATACGCTAAAGAAAATGCAGAGCTTAACGGTATAAGTAATGCGGTTTTTATGAAGGGCTCGCTATATGAGCCGCTAAAGCAATTAATATCAGAGATGCCTCTTAAGTTTGACGTTATTGTTTCTAACCCTCCTTATATAAAAAGCAATGACATCCCCGGCCTTCAGCCCGAGATAAGCAAGTGGGAGCCTAAAAACGCCCTCGATGGGGGTGAAGACGGGTTAAGATATTACAGGGAGATACTTGCAGAAGCTCCGAAATATCTGGCCATGGACGGGTTTGTCTTTCTTGAAGCCGGTGAAGGGCAGGCTGAAGATGTCTCTGGGATTGCCCGCTCTAATCATTTCAGGAGGGTCTCTGTTATTAAGGACTATGCAGGGATTGAGAGAATTGTTATTGTGACGGCGTAGTCTCTACCTGTCAATATTATAGGCAAGACATAGTATCAGAGCGGTTTATTTTGCCGATAGTCTGACAACCCCCTGAGTCCCCCTTTGTTAAGGGGGAATAAGGGGGTTGTGAGGCAAAATCCTCAGAGGGCAAAGCCTGAGAATGAGCGAAGGCACTATGACTTGCCTATTTTTTTGTGGTTATAGTCCCATAAATTTTTTATATGGCCCGATATTGCCTAAATCCTTGACTTTAGATTCAGGTTTTAATTAACATAGCAACGATTTTTCCCTTAGTCTATGCTTAAGGAGGAGATTATTTATGGGACCCGAAGTACTTTTAGTGGACGCTGTTGTTGGCCCGAATAAAATAATACCATACGATGTGCCGCATTATGTTTCTTATGCATTCCTTTCATCTGCCATGCTTATAACCATTGCAATTATCGTCAGAGGTTCAATGCGAATGGTGCCGACCGGCATACAGAATTCTGTTGAAGCAATTGTAGAGTCATTATTTAAATTGGTGGAGGATAATGTCGGGCATCACTGGTCCAGGCCCCTTTTCCCTCTTGTCGGTACCTTATTCTTGTACATACTTCTTTGCAATTTCATGGGCCTTGTCCCCGGCTTTGCGTCTGCAACAGCCAATATTAATAATAATGCGGCAATGGCAATCCCTGTATTTCTGGCAACACATTTTTATGGGGTCAGGGTGCATGGATTCAAATATCTGTATCATTTCCTCGGGCCTGTGCGTTCCATATTTGCGCTGCCTCTGATGCTGCTGATGTTTATCATCGAAGGGATAGGACATCTTGTGAGGCCGGTTACTCTGTCAGTCAGGCTTTTCGGGAATATGCAGGCAAAACATATAATACTCGGGGTGCTTGCAAGTCTTGCTCCTGCGTTTATTCCGATACTCATATTAGCATTGGGTACCCTTGTTAGTTTAATACAGGCATTTGTCTTTGTCCTTCTGACCACTTTATATCTTGCCGGCGCTGTAGAAGAAGGACATTAAATAAAAGATTTAAGGAAAGGAGGAAAAGTGATGAAAAAAATCATCTCGGTAGTATTAATTACGCTTGCCCTTATTTGTTTGCTTGTTCCGTTTGCAATGGCAGATGAAAGG
>JACRGY010000135.1 GCA_016212165.1 Nitrospirota bacterium | reverse complement strand
TGTGTTTGTTGCTGCGGCTTTGCAGCAACAAGTCCCTCGCCCTTGCCGCCATAGGAGGTTGTTATTGCATTTATGAGCGCAGATTCTGTTGCTATTACGATCTCGACATTATATCCTGTCATGAACTTGATATCATCAACGGCAAATACATTGGAAGGGTCTGCCATTGCCACTGTCAGGGTTGCGCCAACCCTTGCCACCGGCATCATCATATACTTCTTTGCCATCTCAGCAGGTACGAGCTTCAGGACAGCGGTATCAATCTTGTAATCAGCAAGGTTTATTGCCGAGACCCCATATTGCTTGCTTAGGAAAGTGACGAGTTTATCCTCTGTTACATGGCCTAATTTGACAAGATTTGTACCTAGCCTCCCGCCGCTTTTTTTCTGAAGGACCAGCGCCTCTCTCAACTGCTCCTCAGCGATAACCCCTGCGGCTATAAGTATCTGACCTAATTTTGCTGCCATGGTTAAATTTTACACTATATAGAAACTATAATGGAAGTCAATAACCCGCAATAAACCAGGCTTCTTGACTAAACAAATTTTATGCATTACTCTAACATTTAACTAAAAGGGTTGCAGGGGCCAAGGGGTCAAGGGGCCAAGTTATAAAATTATTGATAAGATGCCCTCGAACCCTAGAATCCTTGAACCCTCGAACCCTATATTTTCGGAGGAACAGATGCGGTTTTCAAAAATGTTCATACCAACTCTTAGAGAAGCGCCTGCTGATGCGGAGTCAATCAGCCATATAATGATGCTCAGGGCCGGCTTTGTGAGGCAGCTGGCTGCTGGTTTGTATATATTTCTTCCTTTGGGATGGAGGGTGCTTGATAAGATAAATGCTGTCCTTAAAGAGGAGATGGAGGCAATAGGCAGCCAGGAAATCTCTATGCCTATCCTTCATCCTGCAGAGGTGTGGCAGCAGACAGGAAGATGGGATGTCATAGGCGATGAGATGTTCAGGCTTAAAGACAGGACAGGCCGCGACATGTGCCTTGGGATGACGCATGAGGAGATAATGACCTGGCTTGCGTCAAGGGAGATACGCTCGTACAGGGACCTTCCGCAGGTATGGTATCAGATACAGACAAAACTGAGGGATGAGGCAAGGCCTAAAAGCGGGGTGTTGCGCACACGTGAGTTCATAATGAAGGACAGCTACAGTTTTGATGCAAACGAAGAAGGCCTTGAAAAAAATTATCAGCTCCATGCAGGCGCATACCATAAGATATTTAAAAGATGCGGCTTAAAATTCTATCAGGTTGAATCAGACCCTGGAATGATGGGAGGCGCAGTCTCTCATGAATTCATGGCGCCAAGCCCTGCCGGAGAGGATGAGGTTGCGCTCTGCGATAAGTGCGGATATTCTGCGAATGTCGAGCTTGCGCTTTCAGTTCCGTCAGAGATTAAATTTGAGGGCTGGAACCTTGAAGAAGTTCACACACCCGAGAAAAGAACGGTAAAGGAAGTATCAAATTTCTTAAAGCTGTCGCCGGCATATTTTATAAAGAGCATTCTTGTTATTGCAGAAAGTATACCGGTACTTGCGCTTGTGAGGGGGGACCAGGAACTTCATGAAAAGAAACTTTCGAAGATTATCGGCAGCCACAGGCCTGCGCAAAAGACAGAGGTGAAGGAGATTCTCGGAGTAGAGGCCGGGTTCATCGGTCCGATGAACCAGAAGGTAAGAATCATAGCTGATTCATGCCTTAAAAATGGTGTTTATGTGAGCGGCGCCAATAAACAGCATTACCATGCAAAAGGCATAAGGCCGGAAAAAGATTTTAGCGGTGAATGGCATGACATTCATCTTGCAAAGAGCGGAGATACGTGCTCTAAGTGCGGGGCTGAATTAAAGGTAGAAAAGTGTATCGAGATAGGGAACATCTTCAAGCTTGGCACAAAGTACTCTCTGCCTTTGAAGGCAGTTTTCCTTGATGAAAATGGAAGTGAAAAGCCGATTATTATGGGAAGCTACGGCATTGGGCCTGCGCGCATTGCAGCAGCAGCAATAGAGCAGAACAATGACAAAGACGGAATCATCTGGCCCAAGAGCGTTGCGCCTTTTGACGTTGAGATACTGCCTCTGAATATGAAGGATTCAATGACAGTTGAAACCGCAGAAAAGCTTTATAAAAATTTAAAAGAAAAAGGAATTGAGGTTTTGCTTGATGACCGCGATGAAAGGGCAGGGGTAAAATTCAAAGACGCCGACCTGATAGGAATCCCGACCCAGATAATCCTCGGTGAGAAAAACCTCAAAGAAGGGCTTGTCGAGATTAAGGACAGAAGGACAAAAGAGGCGAAAAAGGTGAAAGTGGAAGAAGTGGGGGAGAGGGTAAAAACATTGGAAAAGTGATGAATAAAGAGCAGAAATTTTATAAGAAACATCCAATTATTACAGCAATTTTTATTGCACTTGTCAGTGCGGTAGGGGGCGGGGTAGTTACTTCTTCACTGAAGAATCCACCTCCATCTGTAACACAAAAAGAGCAAGTAAATAATAATATTTATTATAATACATATACCATTACGAACAATAATGGTCCGAACGATTCAAGTGGTCTTTTAAATATTAACGCAAATAAAAATGATTCCTTTAAAAATATAAATATTATTCAAGGAAATCAATATATCACTTCATCAAAAGTGCAAGATAGATCCGGTACTGTAAAATTTGATATTCCTAAAGGTGAAAGAATTGTTGTGGCAACTGCGAGTGATGTCACAGTTGCATCCTCTGTTGAACTTTATACATGGTATGAGAATTTAAAGAGACGCATAGCGAATCTATTTAAATCTAAGCAATCCAATGCCTCTAAGAATTGATCCGACTAGAAAAGGGGCGGGGCATTCCCCGTATTATTCCTTTCAAAATTCTCCGCTCGATGAACCATCGCCTGATGTTTTCGATTATTCCCCTTTTTGCCTTAATCCAATCCTCCTAACCGCAGAATCCCCCTGAAGCCCAAGGTGTTTGTTGAGCAGGAAAAAACTTTTCCAAACATGGTAAACTTATAAATAATATCATGGGAGGTTAAGATGATGACACAGAGAACAATCTCCAGCTTATTAAGGCCCCTTGTAGTATCCGGCATATATAAAGATGAAAAAATTGCCTTGAAGGATATTATCGCTGATTATATCCAGAGAAAAATTGAGGCGTCTTCGGCTGTCATAAAGCAAATGGAAAAAAAGTACGGCAAGAATTTCGAGTCCGTCACAAAAGAAATGAAAAACAAGGCAACAATGAGCGCCGAGGATGATTGGATGGAATGGAAGGCTGCCATGCTGATGAATGAGTCATGGCATAAGGCATTAAAAAAGCTCTTCAGCAATGCCGCATAGATTTGACATCTCCAGAATTATAGCCTTACTCAAAAAGAACCCCCTAACATCAAAGGTTGAGATTCTGACGCTCGATGAAATTGAGAGGAGAGGGTTCTATAAACTGCGTTGTACGCTTATATCCTCAAAATACAAACTTGATATAAAATACATTAAGACTGAAAATGATTTTCTTTATTCTTATCAGTTATATGCAAACAGGGATGTAGCCCGCTGGGACAACGAGCCTCACTATCCCAATCTCAGAAATTATCCGCATCACTATCACTATAAAGAAAATGTCAGTGCGTCTGAATTTTCAGGAGAACCGATAGAAGATATTAAGAAAGTTTTTTCGTTAGTCTCTGAAATTATAGATTCTATCTGACATGGGAGAATCATTCCCTTAATTTTCTGAGTTTTCATCTGTTTCCGCCTTCCTCTCACCGCAAAACAGATAAAGCGCCTCGCTCAGGGGCAGTTCCGGATATTTTATGGTTGCCTCTATCACTTCCGTAAGCGGATAATCAACATAGTGGGTCTCGGAATATACAACGCGTATGTACCTTCTCTTTAAGATAAAGCAGCGCTTGTTGCCGCCTATGGGGATTATGACATGTTCCCCGTCTTCTTCAAGCCCGTATCGCTGTATTAATTCATTAATCTCTTCCACTTAACTTAGTCTCCTGCGTAATTATAATAAAATTCGAGGCTTTTTTGAGGCAGAATTCAGTTTCTCTTCTGTTTAAGCTTATCCAAACCGAAGACTATCAGAAAGAGCGTTGCTGAGACGAAGGCTGTAATAGTTCCGTAATAAAATGTCGCATGAGGCCCGTATTTATCCCATAGCCAGCCGCCTGCAATGCTTGCAGGAAATAATGCCAAACCGGTGAATGTGTTATAAATGCCGTATCCTGTTGC
>JACRGY010000133.1 GCA_016212165.1 Nitrospirota bacterium | reverse complement strand
TGCCGTTTTTATAAGCGTATGATATTTTTTTTACATTAAAGACTTCCAAAGCATCACCCCTATGATTGTTATTGAAAAAATAATCAATAAGATATCAGGCCCCGAAATATCCGAAACTTTTAACCTTTCACTTTGAACTTCCAAGTTATAATCATATCCCCTTGCCTCCATGGCCCGTTCAAGTTCAGCGCTCAGTCTTATGCTCATTGAAAACAAAAGTCCTATTCTTGATGCAGTCCACTTCTGCCCAATCAGTGACGCGTGATGTCCGTCAGAGGCGGAGGCGGGTGACGAGATATTTCTTGCCCTGAAGCCCATAATGAACTCTTCAACTTTTCTTGTCAGGAAGAATATGTACCTGTAGCTTATTGAGACGATTGACTTGAATGCTCCGGGCATGAAGGATGAGACAGCCTTGATAAATCTGTTCGGCGGTGTAGTGAGCGTAAGCAGAAAAACCAGGGAAACAGACGCTGTCACCCTTAGAAAAAGAGTCAGAGCGCTTAAAGCCCCCTGCTTTGTGACAGAGATGTGAGCGGGGATTGTTATCTGATAAAATGCATGCGGTTTTTCAAATTCATAAAGCCTCACCATCGGCTCTCCGTCAACTATCAGATTCAGCGCAGCAGGCAAGGCAATCAGCATTGTAAAAACCATTGCCGGCATCAGTCTCTTCAGAAGAGTAACGAGCACACCCGACAAAAGCGCCAGCATCAGAGCAAAGGACAGAAAGACAACGATGCCTGAAACAGTTTCCTGAAAACTCAAGAGGACAATGAACAGGAAGATGCTGATAATCTTTATTCTCGGTTCAGTCCCCTGCATAAACCCCTTTATCGTAGAGGTTCTTTCATTGAACATTGTATCTTCAACAAAAGAGACAACATGCCGCAGAGTCTTATCAAGAAACCTCTCTCTTGGTTTTTTTATGTTCACAACCTGCAACTCGTCTCTCGTTACTGATTTAAGCCAGTCAGGAATTCCCATTTTTCCCCGCAAAAATTTTTCCTATGAGCATTGATACTCCTATAACCAGAGCAGCGCCTATTATCCCTGAAAATATATAGCCTATGTATGACTTAACCCCTTTGTCCCAGCCTGAAAACGCATAATCGGGAATCGGAGCTTTCCAGAGTTCCGACAATTTTTTAAGTCCGTGCGGAACATATCCTGCAATCTTTTCAATCTCATCCGCACCCCATTCTCCCCATGCGCCGCCTGCCTTTAAAAGTTCCGGGAGAATTAATCCTATGGGTGACAGTATTATCAATATAGCGATTCCCATCCAGAGCTTCCTGAATTTTAAATTTTGAATTTTAAATTTTGAATTCGCCATGACTACCCACTTATCAACTCAGGATGTGATTTTTTGATGTAAATAAGCACAGACACAGTAACCACTGCCTCAACAATTCCAAAAAGAAATATATGCTCTAACATTATTGCAGGAATGGTTAGGCTCAAAGGGAACGGACTGTATAGAGGCCTTCCGTCTGCGCCTGCATGGAGAAGCGGCTGAATCCCGAGTTCTATGGCTGTGAGAAATGCAGCAAGGTTTATCCCTGCGTATGCGCCTATTCCGGCTCCTATTAAATGACGAGTGTTTTTAACATCTGGATTCTTACTGTTGAATGTTGAATGTTGAATGTTGAATTTTGAAATCAGTCTGTATATCCCCCAGCCCGCAAGCACGCCTGCAAAACCCATATTAAAACAGTTCGCTCCTATGGCTGTAATCCCTCCGTCTCCGAAGATAAGAGCCTGAACAATAAGCGCAATTGATAAAGCAATCACTGCGGGCCACGGCCCGATTAAGATTGCAATCAGTGTTGCGCCTGTTGCATGGCCTGTTGTCCCGCCCGGCAGCGGCACATTAAACATCATTATCACAAAGCTGAATGCAGCGCTCAGGGCAAGCAGAGGAACCTGAGACGCCTTCAATATCTCCTTGACCTTTTTTGAGGCGTAAATCCAGATTGGGATAATGGCTGCCCAGAGGCCTCCGTATGTTATCGGTCCTAAATATCCATCAGGTATGTGCATTCAAAACCTCCTGTATTCGCACTGCGTTTAGATAAAGGCATGAAGTTTAAACACCGCACATTTCAATAATAACGTATTCCATCCATTTCTTTCCCGCATTTTGTGATAAAATAAACAATTCCAGATTAATCCCCGGATGGACTATGCCAAAG
>JACRGY010000134.1 GCA_016212165.1 Nitrospirota bacterium | reverse complement strand
CTCCCCTTTTTCCTTCATCTTTTTTACTGTATTTGCATTCATCTCCAGCACAACATAAGGAATACCTGATTCACGCAGAACCCTTGCGAGGTTTCTGCCATTAATGCCAAAACCCACTATTACCACATGATCTGATTTTTTCGCCGGGTAGGATTCTTTTTCTCTGCCCCTTTTCATTCTCTCCAGACGCTTTAATAGATGCCTTGAAACAAGCCATGCTGACACCGAAGGCGAAGCACTTGCAATAAAAGGCGTAAGGATCATTGTCAAAACCGAAGATGAAAGAAACAGTTGATAGGCATATTCGCTCAACAAACCAGCAGACCTCCCCACAACAGCAAGGACAAATGAGAACTCCCCTATCTGCGAAAGGTATAGACCTGACTGCATCGAAACTCTTATTGACTGCCCCATGAGGGATGCCGACAACGTCCCTGTAATGGATTTTAAAATCAGGATGGCAAACACAACACTGATTACTGTTAACACATTGTTAACTAAAAAGCCTGTATCCATAAGCATCCCCACGGATATGAAAAACATGCCTGTAAAACTCTCCTTGAAGGGTAGTATGTCCGATATTGCCTGTGAGGCGTATTCTGACTCTGATATCACAATACCGGCAAGAAATGCGCCGAGGGCAAGGGAAAGTCCTAATTTAGAAGTAAGAAACGCAGTGCCTATGCACAATAATATTATGGTAATAACAAACAGTTCACGGCTTCTGGTCTTCACCACTTCATGCAGTATATGGGGGACAGCCCATCTTGCGGCAAAAAGCACGGCGCCTACAACCATAAATGCCTTAAGCATCGTAAAGGCAATATCTTCTATTCCCCCGCCGGTGCCTGCAAGCACGGGGACAAAAAGCATAAAGGGGATCACGCAGAGGTCTTGAAAAATAAGGATACCCACGGATGTGCGGCCGTGAGGGCTATTTATTTCGGCCCTGTCCATCAGGAGTTTAAGGACTATTGCGGTGCTGCTTAATGCCACTAAGAAACCATTAAAGATGGCTGCATTCAGCCCTTGCTTAAGGAAGAAAAAGCTGAGGAGGACAACCAACCCTGTAGTTAATGTAACCTGCGTTATCCCCCCGCCTATGACCTGGGCACGGAGCATCATAAGATTCCTCATTGAAAACTCAAGCCCGATGGTAAACATGAGGAGTATTACTCCGATTTCAGCAAGAAGCTCTACTTTATGGACATCTTTAATAAACCCAAAACCATGTGGTCCCAGTATGATCCCTGCAATCAGAAATCCAACGATAGAGGGTATATTAAGCCTTCCTAAGATAAAAACCACAAAGGCCGAGACACCAAAAATTACTACCAGCGCTTTTAAAAATTCCAGTTCCATATTTTATTATTTCTCTTTAATCTCAGCGTCTGTCGTACTCATGATGACTTTGCTGTAATAATCCTTCAGTAATTCACAGACCTCTTTCGTGTCATCCGTGATCTTCAAAAGTGTCATATCGCTACGTCTTATTGTTCCCTGCGGGATAAGGGTATTCTCCATCCAGTCAATTAACCCCTTCCAGTATTCACTGCCAAAAAGGATAACCGGAAATGAATTTATCTTGTGGGTCTGAACAAGTGTCAATGCTTCAAACATTTCATCCATAGTGCCAAACCCGCCCGGAAATATTACAAAGGCTATGGCATACTTTACAAACATGAGCTTTCTTGCAAAAAAGTATCTGAAATCAAGCGTGATGTCCTGATATTCATTTGGTACCTGCTCATGAGGGAGTTGGATGTTCAGGCCAACAGATTTGCTTTTGCCCATCTTCGCCCCTTTATTTGCGCCTTCCATAATTCCAGGTCCACCACCTGTGATAACGGAAAAACCTGCATCTGAAAGCATCTTCCCAACTTCCACTGCCTTCTGATAATAGTAGGAATCCTCTCCGAGCCTCGAACTACCAAATATTGTGACAGCCGGTCCAATGTCATAAAGGGTCTCAAAACCGTCCACCAGTTCGGACTGTATCCTGAAAACACGCCATGTATCTGTCTTCCTTAAATCTTCAATCATTTTAATCCTCCTTCCGGTCCCATAAGCTGTACATATTTTGCTATGCCATTTCTTGTAATTAAGCCGACAATTGTATCGCCCTCTTTTACAACCAGCCTTCCCACATCTTCTTTTATCATCACCGCAAGTGCCTTCATTACATCCTCATTAGGGAATATTTCCCACAGCCTTTTATGAGGCACATAGACATCGGATACTTTCTTATTTTTGTGGTTTTCTCTGTGAACTCTTTTCACTTCTTTGATGGTTATCATGCAAATATACTTTTCATCATCAACCACAGTAAAACCCCTGTATACATATCGCAAAAAATAGTCAGTCACTACATCCTCAAGAGTTATGGATAGACTCACGGTCACTAAATCCCTCACCATTATATCAGTTACTTTAACGCCCAATAGAACTTCCTGCAGGGCCGACTGCTGATAACTTGCCTGAGATGCTGTATAGAGAAACCACCCTATCAGCATCAGCCATAAACCGCCAGCTACACCTGCAAATATGGAAAATATTCCGAAAAAAATAAAAAACAGGGCTATTTTCTGCCCTATGCCTGATGCCTTCCGGGTTGCATAAAAGAAATCCTTCTTCTTCCCCCATATTATTGCCCTCAGTACCCTTCCGCCATCCATAGGGAAGCCGGGAATAAGATTAAACACTCCAAGTATAAGGTTGATACGTGCAAGATATGAAAAAAGTGCCTTTGTTCCGTCATCAGTATTCAGGGATATGTAAAAGAAAATTATGGAGAGAAAAAAACTCGAAAGCGGGCCAGCAACAGCTATCCTTAACTCTGCCTTTGGATGCGGCGGCTCGCCCTTCATATGAGCAACCCCTCCAAATATAAAAAGGGTGATGCTTGCTATAGAAAGACCGTATCTCTTTGCTACAAAGGAATGGGCAAGTTCATGAAAGGCGACAGATGCAAAAAGCAGAAGCGCAGCAAGTATCCCCTTAATCCAGTAGGAAGTCGCAGGAAGCTTAGGGGCTGCCTCCGGGAAATAGTAGGTGGACAGCGACCATGTTATCAAGCCAAAGACAATAAACCATGAGAAATGCACCTTTATGGGTATTCCCATTATCGCTCCTATCTTCCACGCACCCTGAAATAATCCGTTCATAGAATCATCCTTTCACCTCTCATTCTGTCCACTTCCACTCACGAATCTCCGGCATGTCCTGCCCATAACGCGTAATATACTGCCTGTGATCAATGAGTTTATCGCGTACAAACTGTTTAATGTAAGGCGATATATGCTCAAACTTATGAACACGATCAATAACATCAGCAACAAGATGAAAGCGGTCAAGGTCATTGAGTACACACATATCAAAAGGCGTGGTGGTTGTTCCCTCTTCTTTATATCCCCGCACATGCAGATTTTTATGGTTTGTCCTGCGATAAGTAAGCCTATGTATAAGCCATGGATAGCCGTGATAAGCGAATATAATCGGCTTGTCTGTGGTGAAGAGGGTATCAAACTCCTTGTCCGACAGTCCATGGGGATGCTCTTCTTTTGGCTGAAGAGTCATGAGGTCAACTACATTAATCACACGCACTTTCAAATCAGGCGATTGTTGGCGCAGTATGTCTACGGCAGCAAGCGTTTCGAGTGTAGGCACATCACCTGCGCACGCCATTACAACATCCGGCTCATAATCTTTATCATTGCTTGCCCACTCCCATATACCTATTCCGGCTGTACAGTGTTTGATTGCTGCATCCATATCAAGCCATTGCGGCTGAGATTGTTTCCCTGCCACAATCACATTGATGAAGTTACGGCTTCGCAGGCATTTGTCAGTCACAAACAGCAGGGTGTTGGCATCAGGAGGAAGATACACACGAATAATATCTGCCTTCTTGTTTACTACAATATCAATAAAGCCTGGATCCTGATGTGAGAATCCGTTATGATCCTGCCTCCATACATGAGATGTCAGCAGATAGTTGAGAGAAGCAATCGGCCTCCGCCATGGAATCTCTTTTGTTACCTTAAGCCACTTGGCATGTTGGTTAAACATTGAATCCACAATATGAATAAATGCCTCATAGCAAGAAAAAAGCCCATGTCGTCCGGTGAGGAGATACCCTTCCAGCCAGCCCTGACATGTATGCTCACTGAGGATTTCCATTACCCTCCCGCTGACGGAAAGGTGTTCATCTTCAGGAAACGTCTTACACATCCATGCCTTATCAGTTGCTTCAAATAACGCACCGAGACGGTTGGATGCAGTTTCATCCGGTCCGAATACACGAAAATTCCTGCTGTCAAGATTAAGTTTCATAACATCGCGCAGGAAACGTCCCATCTCGCGAGTGGCCTCTCCTGTAACCTGTCCTGGACCAGGCACATCAATTCCATATTCACGGAAATCAGGCATTTTTAAATCCTTAAGCAGCACACCTCCGTTAGCATGCGGATTAGCGCCCATGCGGCGGTCTCCTTTGGGAGCAAGCGCAGCAATCTGCGGCATCAATTTCCCGTTCTCATCAAACAGTTCTTCAGGTTTATAGCTTCTCATACAGTCTTCAAGGAGTTTTATATGGTCAGGCCTCGTTGCCATATCAGAAAAAGGAACCTGATGCGAACGCCATGAGCCTTCTGTTTTCAGTCCGTCAACTTCTTTTGGTCCTGTCCAGCCCTTTGGAGTCCTCAGTATAAGCATTGGCCATCTATGCCCTGCGATAATTCCATGTGCACGGGCATCGTCCTGAATTTTCTTTATATCGCCAATAATTGTCTCAAACGTTGACGACATGAGCTGATGCATATACTCTGGTTCATCCCCTTCAACAAAATAAGGCTTATAGCCATAACCAATAAAAAGGCTCTCCAATTCTTCACGGCTTATCCGCGCAAGTATTGTTGGATTTGCTATCTTATAGCCGTTTAGATGCAGGATAGGAAGCACGGCTCCGTCACGAACTGGATTTAGAAACTTGTTTGAATGCCATGCAGTGGCAAGAGGGCCGGTTTCGGCTTCACCGTCGCCCACTACACAAGCAACTATAAGGTCAGGGTTATCAAATGCAGCGCCAAAGGCATGTGAAATTGAATAACCGAGTTCTCCGCCTTCGTGAATGGAACCAGGTATCTCAGGCGAGGCATGGCTTGATATACCGCCGGGAAAGGAAAACTGTTTAAAGAGTTTTTTTATTCCCTCGGCATCCTGGGTTATATGAGGATAAAAATCAGTGTAAGTCCCTTCAAGATATGTATTTGCAACAACTGCCGGACCGCCGTGTCCCGGTCCTGTTATATAAATCATATTGAGATCGTAAGCAGTTATGACTCTGTTAAGATGAACATAAATAAAATTAAGCCCCGGGGTAGTTCCCCAGTGACCGATCAGCCGGGGTTTGATATGCCCAATATTTATAGGCTCTCTCAAAAGCGGATTATTATAGAGATATATCTGTCCGACAGAAAGATAATTTGCAGCACGCCAGTATGCATCAATATTTTTTAGTTCTTCCTTAGAAAGAATATTTGGCATTGCAGCCTCCATAAAAAAGTTGCTTTTTCTCTAACACTGAAACCGCTTCTTCCGCAATAACAGATGCCTCATCAACAGGAATAACCCACACCGCAGTATTGCTATTCTCTGCACTGATACATGCCTCTTCTCCAATTGTAGCGCTATTAGAGGACATGTCAAGAATTACTCCCATCCATTCCATGCCATTAAGTATCTTTTCTCTCACATGCGGGGAATTTTCTCCGATGCCTCCCCCAAAGAGGAACGCATCAGCGCCGCCAAGAACACTCATATAAGCGCCTATATATTTTCTGGCGCGGCAGCAGAATAACTCCACTGCAAAACGTGCATCAGGACAACTGTCTTGAAGGAGAACCCTCATGTCACTGCTTATTCCGGATATGCCGAGAAGCCCCGATGAATGATTAAGCATTTTTTGAATCTCCGCAAGTGATATGCCTGCTGAATGCTCAAGATGGAATATAATTTCGGGATCTATATCGCCTGAACGTGTTGCCATGACCAGCCCTTCAAGCGTAGAAAATCCCATTGATGTATCTACTGCCCTTCCATGCCTTACTGCGGTTACCGAACATCCCGCCCCAAGCTGAAGAGAAATTACATTTCCTCCATCTTTCAAGTCAGGCTTTAGTTTTTTCCATCGTTTCAACATAGCGATGTGGGCAATACCGTGAAATCCATAACGTCGTATCCCATACTGTCTGCACAAATCCTTTGGCAGTGCGTAAAATGCAGCAACTTCAGGCAGGTCAGCATAAAACGATGTATCAAAGACCGCTGCCTGAGGAACTGCATCGCCGAACATTTTACTGCATGTCCTTATCCATTTCAGTGCATGGGGATTGTGCAGCGGTGCAAGAGATGAAAGTTTGTCAATCTCCGCTTCAACTGCGTTATTGATAAAACAAGAGCCTGTAAACCTTGTTCCACCGTGAACAATGCGGTGCGCAATAATATGTATATCTTTAACATTATGCTCCTGAATAAATAGTTCTAAGACAGACGACGGCTCTCCTTCAATGGTATATTTCCTGTCAGCAAGCTTACTGATCCCGTTGCCATTTTTTACAAATACAGCAAGTCTAATGGATGAACTTCCTGCATTTACAGTCAGAATAGTTATTTCTGCCAATCTTTTTCCTCTCTAAGATAGATCGTTCTGTATCGTCCCTATCTTCCATGCACCCCGGAATAATCCATTCATGATACCCCCCCTTCCCTAAAGTGCTTTCACACTTTACAGTAATAAGCTACCTCAGCATATACAGTAACATCAGATTAACTATATACACCATCAAAATCCCCATAGAATCCCATGCCAAAAACAATCTCTTTTTCTCTGCACGGTATGTCAAACCAATAATCGCAATGGTTGTCATGGTAATAGAGGATATGGCGGAGATTATGTGATTCTGGCTGACAGAAGAAAGTATCGGACCATTCACAAAAAAGATGTCATCAATAGCGAGGATAAAGATATTAAAAATATTGCTTCCAAATAAGTTTCCTATGGCAAGGTCTATGGCACTTATTTTTACAGCAGAGATGGAAACTACAACTTCTGGAAGTGATGTTGAAATCGCAATAAAAATATTTCCTACAAAGGTCTGCCCGAGACCTGTTGTTTCTGCAATGCCCTCGCCGATTTTTGGTAAAAATATAGCAGCGATAATAACAACAATCGCATTGACTGTATAATTTGTAACAGCAGTCTTTGTTGAAATGTCTTTATATTTCAGTTCAGCAGTCATTTCTTTTATATATTCGGATATTTGACGTTTTTCATAAAAGAAGACCACTCTCATTGCAATAAAATAAATAGCGAAAAATAACAGACTATATACGCCTATCCATCCTAATGCAAAAACCTTACTGCCTAAGAAAAGGCTCACGGTAACTATACTTAGAAGCAATATGCCAAATCCTGCGGAAAGAATATGCCCGTGATGTGCCTTTGTGGATATTGGCATAGGACGATATACAGCATCAAGGAGGGCAAGAATGAGCATATTAAAAACACAGCTTCCAAGCACATCACCTACTGCAATATCAGGAACTCCTGCATAAGTAACAGAGCTTATCCCTGTAGCAAGCTCAGGAAGAGATGTAACAGACGCCATAAGCACCACACCTATCCATACTCTTCCAAGCCCTGACTTTTCAGCAATAATATCTCCGTATCTTGAAAGCCTCATGCCTGAATAAACAATTAAGGATGAGCAGATTAAAAATCCGAGCCATAGAATCATTTTTTATTCCCCTATAGTTACCATATGCAAATATCTTAGCATTTAATGATGCTAAACGTAAGTATATTTCATTATAGGGCCAGATTGAGCATTTTTCTTGTTATGATATGAGGCATGTTCATTCAAAAACCCGTGTAACGCAACAGGATTCATTGAGAGGCAATTATTTTTTTGGTTTTACCACATAAGTGAGGCTCTTGCAAAAGTCTTGCTTTGTCATTCCCGAGGTAGTAATCGGGAATCCAGGGTTTCCCGTGAAAACGGGAATCCAATTCCTTTATAGTTCCCCCGATTAAATCGGGGGACGGCGTCTGGATACCCGTTTTCACGG
>JACRGY010000129.1 GCA_016212165.1 Nitrospirota bacterium | reverse complement strand
TGAAATAGTTGAGATGTCAAAGAAAATAAAGTCCTTAAGCCAGCTATTCATATTTGACACATGCCACGCAGGAGGGGTTGACTACATAGTGAGCGGACTATATGATGCGAGGATGTCGGTTCTTGCAAAAAAGATGGGATTGCACATTTATGCATCTGCAAACTCAAAAGAGGCGGCAATGGACGGATATCAGGGGAACGGGCTTTTCACATACACACTTCTTGACGGACTAAACGACAAAAAAGAGGCAGACAAAAATAAAGACAGCAAAATAAGCCTTGTAGAACTCGGTGAATATTCAAAGCAGACAACAACAGAGATATCAAAGAAGATAGGACATCAGCAGACACCCTTGATAATAAACTTCGGAAAGGATAATGCGGTTTATAATCTGAGATGAAAACTAAAATCTTCCTTGCATTCATAGCAGTAATACTCACTGCCCTTCTGTCAAATTTTATCTTCCAGTGGCTGATAATGAAGGACTTTGACAGTTATGTAGGAAGCGTAAAAAAAGACCAGTTCTACTGGGTCTTGGCGTCTGTTGAGGGAAGTTATTCTGACGGTAAGTGGGATAAAGATTCCCTTTCTGAATCTATCCACTGGGCCATGATGCTCGGCCTTAATGTGAAGGTCTTGGATAATTCAGGGAAGGAGGTGATATCATCGCATGAGGTGATGGGCTCACTTTCTGAATCCATGAAACAGAGGATGGCTGAGCACTTCCATATCCACGCGCACGAAACAGACGGGAAGTTCACTGACTACCCGCTTTATATTAAAGACAAGAGAATAGGAACATTCCTCTCAATGCCATTCCAGAAACAGGAGCTAAAGGAGAAAGAGTCCATATTTAAAAAAAGGACCAGGAATTTTATCCTTGTCTCTTTTTTGATTGCCGGAGGAGGTTCGTTGCTTATAGCGTTTCTCCTGAGCCGGTACCTTTCAAAGCCGATAATGAACCTGAAAAAAGCGGCAGAAAAGATTTCAAAGGGAGACTTCACTCCAAGAACGGATATTAATTCGCATGATGAGGTGGGGGAGTTGTCCGGGACGTTTAATAAAATGGCAGAGTCTCTGCAGAGAGAAGAAAAGCTGAGAAAACACCTGCTTTCCAATATCGCACATGAGCTGAGAACACCTTTGACAATACTTAAAACCCATGCAGAGGCAATAGGTGACGGAATAATGGACAAAGGGAAAGGGCTTGAAAATATAAGAAGTGAAATTGACAGGCTGATAAAACTTGTAAAAGGCATTGAGGATATCACAGCTGCAGAGGCAAGTTTTTTTACAAAGGGACAAGAGGCAGAGATCAACCTCAAGGATTTTTTATCTGGAATCGGCAATGATATGCTTCCGGCATTCAGGGAAAAGGGGCTTGATATAACGATAGTAAACAGCAGCGGCTTAACCATCAGTACCGATGTTGAAAAACTTGAAAGGGTTATACGAAACATATTATCGAATTCGCTTAAGTTTACGGAAAAAGGCGGAGTCTCAATCGAGCATGGCAAAGACGCCAAGACTTTTTTCATAGAGATAAAGGATACCGGCAAGGGCATACCGGAAAAGGAACTGCCGCTGATATTCAACAGGTTTTACAGGGGAGAATCCGGAACTGAAGGATTAGGGCTTGGCCTTGCGATAGTAAAGGAGCTTGTTGATATCATGGGAGGAAGGATTGAGGTCAGGAGCAAAGTAAATAAAGGCACGCTTTTTAGATTGTACTTTGGAATTCAGGCAGGCACAAAAATAAATTAACACAGGAAAGGAGCGGGTATGAAGTTACGGGTTATGACGGTTTTGAGCGCATTGCTTATTGCGGGCATTGCTATTGCTGCTGAAAAGGTTGAGCTTAAAACTCAAAAGGATAAGGTGAGTTACAGCATAGGTCTTGATATCGGCAACAACCTGAAAAGGCAATCCGTTGATATTAACCCCGATGCCTTTGCAAAGGGGCTGAAGGATGCTTTTGCAGGCAGTAAACCCTTGATGACCGAGCAGGAAATCCGTGAAACAATGACGGCTTTTCAGCAGGAGATGATTGCAAAGCAGCTTGAACGTTCAAAAGGGCTCGGAGAAAAAAATAAAAAAGAAGGCGAGGCTTTCCTTGCCGGGAACAAGAAAAAAGAAGGGGTGGTAACCCTGCCAAGCGGCTTGCAGTATAAGGTTATAAAAGAAGGCGACGGCAAGGCTCCGAAGGCAACGGATACTGTAACAGTAAACTATCGCGGCACCCTAGTTGACGGGACTGAATTTGACAGTTCTTATAAACGCGGGCAGGCAGCAGATTTTCAGGTCGGCAGCGTAATTGCCGGGTGGACTGAAGCCCTCAAATTGATGAAAGAAGGGGCAAAATGGCAGCTGTTTATCCCTGCAGCCCTTGCTTATGGCGAACGCGGAGCAGGAAATGCAATCGGCCCAAATGCAGTTCTTATCTTTGATATCGAGTTGATATCAGTTACTGAAAAATAACAGAATAACAGAGAAGCGGCTGTTAAAAGCCGCTTCCCCTCTTAACCCTCTTTCCCCCTCAATTTTTTTTCAAAGCCTTCAAGAAATCTTCAGAATCTTCTGGTAGCCTGTAACCATGCAAAAGAAAAAAACAGGAGGTGAGCCTTGATAATCATGCTGCGATGTGAGATATTTGTCTTAGGGACTTCGAGCTTTTATCCTGTAAAGAAGATAAAACGAGATTGTCAAAAAGGAATATAAGAGACAAAAGCGGGGGAAAAAATAAAAAAAGACCCTGTATGTAACATGGATATGGACGAAAGGGATGTTCTCAAGATAAACTTAGAATTTAAGAGGTTTTTTCAGCCGCTAAAATGATAGAAAAAGATATGATACCTTATCTTAGATTAGCGCATGGTTCTTATAATGTCATGGTAATGATCCTGTTCTTTTATCAAGGCTGGCTTGGCCTGAAGATAATGAATGGGAGGAAAACAGGGCTCCAATCCTTTGATGCAATCAAAAGACACAGGAAGATGGGCCCGATTTTATCTTTGATGGGAGCGGCTGGATTTTTTGCAGGGTTGTTTATTGCTGTCAGCCATGGCCACATTTTTCATTATCCTTTGCATTTCAGCACAGGTTCAGTCATAGTCTTATGCATAATCACCACCTTTTTTATCGCAAGGAAGATAAAGGGCCAGAATTCTCTGTGGAGGGCGCTTCATTTCAGGGCCGGCATATTAATACTCTCTTTTTATTTCATTCAGGCCTTTCTTGGGCTTGGAATTATACTATAGTATTCATAGCGGGTGCACGGATGAAGGCATTGATAATAAGCGCGGACAATTTCGACGACCCTGAACTCCTCATGCCCTATTACAGATTTAAAGAAGAAGTGACCGAATGATTTCCGTAATATCAGCCGCATTCCTTGTATTCTTCTTAATCACACCGGCTTTCGGCAAAACAGTTGAGTACGACCTTTTCATCGAATATAAAACTCTAAATTTCACCGGCAAAGAGGTGAAGGCAATTTCTATAAACAAGAGCATCCCCGGACCGACTCTTTACTGGACAGAAGGGGATATTGCGAAGGTTCGTGTTCACAACAGGCTCGAGGAAGAGACTTCCATCCACTGGCATGGGATACTCCTGCCTAATAAAGAAGACGGCGTCCCGTATCTTACAACGCCGCCCATAAAGCCGGGAACAAGCAGGGAATTCAATTTTACGGTAAAACAATCCGGGACCTACTGGTACCACTCTCATACCGAACTTCAGGAGCAAAAAGGCGTGTACGGGGCGATCGTGATATATCCGAAGGAAAAACAGGAGCAGCCTGACAGGGAATATGTACTTGTTCTTTCCGACTGGACTGATGAAGACCCGCATGAGGTGATGAGGACCCTTAAGCGGGGGAGTGATTACTATATGCTGAAGAGAGGGACTATGCAGAGCATTTACGGCGCTGTAAAAAACAAGGCATTAGCCGATTTACTTAAGAGCTCCTTACAACGCATGCCGCCTATGGATATTTCCGATGTTGGATATGACCTTTTTCTTATAAACGGCAAAAAAGAGTTGTCCCTTCCGGCAAAACCCGGAGAGACTATCCTTCTCCGCATTGTCAATGCCTCCGCAGGCACATATTTTTATCTGCAGTTTGCAGGCGATTACCTGAAAGTTGTTTCAGCAGACGGGCAGGATGTGGAGCCTTTTGACATCGAGCGCATTCTCATTGCAATAGCCGAGACATACGATGTTACGGTGGTAGTTTCTGATAAAGGCTCTTTTGAATTCAGGGCAACTGCTCAGGACGGGAGCGGAAGCATATCTGCCTTTATCGGAGAGGGGGAGCATATCTTTGCGCCGGATATACCGAAGCCTGATTTATACAGGATGCATGGAGGGCATGACATGGAGATGGACATGACGGATATGAATATGGGGATGGAAGAACATATGCGTATGATGCGTGAAACGGGTAAGCCCGCAAATGAACGTCCATTGCCTCCATATGAGCACCTTCGTTCTCTAAGGCCAACCGCTCTTTCGGAATCTAATCCTGTGAGAACCATTACACTCACACTCGACGGCGACATGGAGCGCTTTGTCTGGACTATAAACGGAAAGATCCTTTCCGAGGCCGACCCTATAATCATCAGAAAAGGAGAGAATGTCCGTCTCATTTTTGAGAATAAATCCATGATGCATCATCCGATACACCTTCACGGCCACTTTTTCAGGGTTTTAAATAAGCAGGGGGAATATTCTCCTTTTAAACATACAGTAGATATCCCTCCCATGGGAAAACAGACCATCGAGTTTTATGCCGGAGAGGATAAGGACTGGCCCCTTCATTGTCATATCCTGTATCACATTGAGGCAGGCATGTTTACGATATTGAGTTACGAAGATTCTGCGATTGACCCTGAGGTAGAAGAGGCAAGAAAGGATCCGGCAAATAACCTGAAAAAAGACATGTGGTTTTTCTGGGGCAAATTATCCCTCTTAACACAGATGGGCGATCTCTTCCTTAATGCCTCGAATACCAGAAATATTTTCTCCATTTATCGTGAGGCAGACTGGGATGGAAGCTATGACATGGAGATTCTTTATAGCCGGTATATAAACCGGTTTTTCAGCATACTTGCCGGAGGCAATATCACGGATGAAGATCGCAGAGGGGTACTCGGCGCCAGATATCTTCTGCCTCTTAATATCGAAAGCAGGGCATGGGTTGACACCGAAAAAGAACTCAGGATTTCCTTTGAGAAAAAACTTCAGATTACAGACAGGTTCAGTTTATCCGGCCAGTTTGAATATGATACCGGCACAAAATCAGAATGGGCTGCAGGGGGAGAATGGACGATCAACAAATGGCTTTCACTCACAGCCCGGCATCATTCTGATTATGGGACAGGGGCTGGAGTGACTATGCGGTTTTAAACCTTGTCAAAGAGGGAAGAAAGTGAGATGATTGAATTATTCGGGGAGGAATATAAACGATATATGGGAAGAACGCCGATGTTTATACCAGGATTTAGAGATAAAACTTAACGGAAAAGCTTTCGATAAATGTAGAAAAACATTTCTGTGAAGAATGCTGATTGATAATCAAATTAAAACGTGAGATATTTGTCTTGGGGAGGCCCTTCGGGCTTCCGAGCTTTACAAAAAGGGTTATCCTGTAAAGAAAATGAAAGAGATTGTCGAAAAGGAATACAAAAGATAAAAAGGGAAAAATAAAGTGAAAAAAGACCCTGTATGCAACATGGATGTCAGGGAAGATGGCGCTATCACTGCAGAATGTGACGGCCTTATCTATTATTTTTGCTCTGAAGGATGCAGGGGAAAATTTCTGAAAGAAAAAGCCTGCAAGGCTCCCCGCATGTCCTATGACCTCATAATTATCGGAGGCGGCCCGGCAGGGCTGACAGCAGCGATCTATGCAGCCACTCTCAAGATGGACGCCCTGCTCATCACGAAAGACCTAGGCGGCCAGGCGATAGACAGCACAAAGATAGAAAACTACATGGGGTTCGATTTTATCGCAGGCCCCGAACTCGTTGAGAAGTTCCAGCGGCAGCTTGTTCTTTCGCACTATATTGATCACCTGATGAGCGAGGTTGAGAAGGTAGAGCCTTATGATGGAAGCTTTCATGTTACCACGTCCGACCTCAAGACCTATTCGGCAAATGCATTGCTCATAGCGACGGGCATGACGAGGAGAAAACTTAACGTATCTGGCGAAGAGGAGTTTCAGCGGCGGGGAGTGTTTTACGGGAGCATTCAGGACCTCTCCTTTGTTCAGGGAGAGGGCGTGGCCGTCATCGGGGGCGGGAATTCAGCGTTGCAGATTGTAGAAAATCTGGAAACTGTAGCTGGGAATATTCATCTCGTATCCGATGCCGAACTGACCGCAGACCCCGTAATAATCGAGCGGGCAAAGAAGTTTGATAACCTGCAGACCTATGAAGGTTTTAAGGTCATTGAATTCTCAGGCGAAGGAGCCGTAGCACATATCGTCATAAGGAAGAAGGCTGAAGAAGAAATAATTAAGATTCCGGTAAAAGGGGTGTTCATTGCAGTAGGGCTCCAGCCGAATTCATCAGTAATTTCTCATCTGCTTGCTCTGAATGAGAGGGGTGAGATCATTATAAACCCCGATTGCTCGACATCTCATCCGGGTATTTTTGCCGCTGGTGATGTTACGAATGCCTTCGGAAAGCGGATAATTATTGCATGCGGTGAAGGGGCTAAAGCGGCCCTGGCAGCAAGGCAGTATGTTCTTGCCATCAGGAAGAAAAAGGGTTCGAAGGAGGTTCGCGGGAATGGATAAATTTCGCGAATATCGTTAATCGTAAGTTATCAATAAGAGGAGGTAAAAATGAAACTCAATTTAAAGGCATTTGCCTTAACAACAGCGATATTGTCGGGGGCAGGGAGCTTTGTATTAACCCTTTCCTCAGTATTAACCGGATTCGCAAAGGAGTTTCTTGAGCTTATAGCGCCCTTTCATCCCGGATACACCCACACTATTTCAGGCGTCTTCATTAGCGCCTTCTGGATGTTCATCTACGGACTTATTGCGGGTGTTTTGTTTTCTTCACTTTATAATTCGTTTCTGAAGGGAAAAGAATAAGGGGGGTTGTATGGAATGGCTGAGAGAAAACTGGTTCTTTCTGCTGTTTTTTATCCTTTTTATAGCGATGCATTTGTTCGGCCACGGTATGCACGGCGGCCATGGAGGTCATGGAGAGGAAGAACATAAGGGTCACGGTGAAGACGTGGGAGAGAAAAAGGAAAAGAAAGGAGGTCACGGATGCTGCTGAATATAAAGGTCGTGAGCTGGTCGGCAGGAATCTTCATATCAATTTCGTATCTGCTTTGCGTCATTTATGGGCTGATTGTTCCCGAAAGGCTGCACGGGATGAAAGATTTTCTGGAAGCGGTGCTTCCTGCTTTCAAATGGCTGACCCTTGGCGGATTTCTCCTTGGCCTCATTGAAAGCTTTCTCTATGGTGTATATGTAGGTATTGTCTTTGTGCCGGTATATAACTCCATCAATAACAAATTGGGAAATAAGGGGGAATGATATTATGGGCAGGATAGCGGTCATTGCCTCATTTTTATTGTGCTGTTTGTTTTTTGGCATATCACATGCGCAGGAAAAAGAACATGTTTACGCGCCTCATCCCCATAAGCATAAGCAATATGCAAAAGTAAAAAATCCTATTCCTATGGGCGAGCAGACAATTAAGAAAGGGGCAGAGCTTTATGAAAAGCATTGCATCGGCTGCCACGGTAAGGCAGGAAAAGCCGGCGGGCGCTTGGCTCTCGCCAAGGCCGTTTATGTTCATGGAGATACCGATGGAGAAATATTCCATGTGATATCGGATGGCATAAAGGGAACCCCAATGCGGGCTTTCAATAAGGATTTGACAAAGGATATGCAGTGGAACCTCGTTAATTACGTAAAAAGTCTGATTACCACTGATTCGGCAGGCGGGAAAGCAATTGAACGGCCCGGCAAACAAATCCGCCGGATAAATCTCAAGGGGTACACCTTGACGTATCACCTTCTGGATTTGTCGGAACAGGCCGAAATGATGAAGACTATGGGTGGGCACTCTGTTCTTGGCATGAAAAAAAGCCCTGATATAACAAATCATCTCATGGTCTACATCGAGAATTCTGACGGTAAAGTAATGCAAGGCGACGTTGCATTTTTGCTTATAGGCCCTGACGGAAAGGATTTCAGGACCATGACTATGGGAATGTATGGCGGTTATGGAGCAGACATAAACATGAAACTCAAGGGGGTGTATACGATAAAGGCGAAAATCGTTATAGAAAGCAGAGATATTGTCAGGCTTGAAGATGAATTCACATTTCAGATGAATTGATATGAAAACGATCATATATACAGCGCTATATCTTCTATTAGCCTCTGTTGCAGCTTATATCTCGGTTGTGTATCTCGGCATGAAAGGTATAGGCATAGCAATATCTCTTATCATAACGGGGTTTGCATTGGTTGGAGCAAGCGCCTTCACTGCTGCTTATTCCAGGTGGTGGGGCGAAAAAGGCGGTCAGCGGGCTACCATTATTTTGAGGAATCTACTCGGCATTCCGTTGTGGATTACGGGTTTTGTCCTCGCGTGGATTGAACCATACCCTCTTCTATTTAATCCCGGTATGACGCTTAAACTCACAGGATTGTTCCTGATAATTTTAGGCTCTATCCCATTTATATGGGGACACATTGAACTTGGATGGAGAACACACATGCCCTCTGTAAAGGACACTCTTGTTCGGCATGGATTGTATGCCCATGTGCGCCATCCCATCTATTCCGGAGGGTTTGCCTTGTTTATCGGGCTTGCTCTGATGAGGCTGACACCAGCCTTCGTGCTCGCCTGCATTCTTGGTTTTATATGGCTAATTTTTCAGGCGAGGTTAGAGGAGATAGACCTTATTCAGCGGATGCCGGATTACAAGGATTATATGAAGCAGGTGCCCCGATTTATACCGTGTCTCCGGAGGTGAACGATGCATGGTGAAGGTATTTATTATGCCTATGGTTTCTGGAGTCTTGTTGTAATCAATATTGCCCTTTTTGCGTTCTTCATTTTAAGTTTTCTCACTCCACTCAAAAAGAGAGAATGGCGCTCCATGGGAGCAACACTGGCATTTTTCGTAGCTCTATTTACAGAGATGTATGGTTTCCCTCTCACGATTTATATTCTCACAGGGATGCTGGGCAGCAAATATCCTGCGTTAAACCCCTTCTCCCACGCAAGCGGGCATCTTTGGCTCACGTTTCTTGGCGGCGGACCAGCGATGATGACGATCATCCACCTTATCAGCAATGGTCTTGTCCTTCTGGGGTTTATGATTATGTGGAAGGGATGGAAACTGATTCACGGCTCTAAAGGAGGGCTTGTAACAGAGGGGCCGTATGCCTATGTCAGGCACCCACAGTATTCAGGGCTTTTTCTTGTGATGATAGGAATGTTAATCCAGTGGCCTACGATAATAACAGCCCTGATGTTTCCTGTGCTGATTTTTGTCTATTACAGCTTGTCAAAGAGGGAAGAAAGTGAGATGATTGAATTATACGGGGAGGAATATAAACGATATATGGGAAAGATGCCGATGTTTATACCGAAACCGGGAGGGAGGGCTTAATGGAAAAGATTTCGATAGATGTAGAAAAACATTTTTGTGAAGAATGCTCTCTGGCTTTAAGAAGGTTTGTAGGACATATGGAGGGCGTTGAATCCATAGATGTTGAAGAGGGCAAAATTGCTATTGCTTTTGATAATTCAAAGGTAACAAGAGAAGCGCTTTTGAAGATCACAAAAGACAGCATTGAGAAGTTGGGATACAAACTAATCTAATGATTAATAATTTTTGGAGGAGGTGAGCCTATGAGTATTAAAAAGGTCCCGAAGGTAAAAGGGTTGTCTTGTAAATGTCATAGTTCTTGTTAGGGAGGATAAATGTCGGAGAATATTTACACAGAATTGAGGAAACTCAGTCCCAAGGTCACCGGTGGCCTCGTAAGAATGAGGGAAGAGACATTCAGAGATGCGGCAGTGCCGCGTAAATATAAAATACTTGCTGCATTAGCAGTGGTTGTTGTGACAAAATGCGAGCCATGCGTGAAGGCGTATACCAAAATGGCGTTTCAGGTTGGAGTGACACAGGAAGAATTACTTGAGTTTCTTAATGTTGCAATGACGGAAGGGGGGTGCCCCGGCGAACAATGGGCATTGAAGGCATATCAGGTCTACAAAGAATTACAAGAGGGCAAACAGATAGAAGAAGATGTTTGCTGTAAACTTGAGGATATTAAATAATTAGAAAACGTATTCCGATACTCGGTGATGTTAAAGGAGGATAAAATGAAAAAGCTGGTAATTGTTTTGACAGTTTTGTTTGTATTCAGCGCTTCCGCATATGCGCAGACGGGGATGATGGGTAGTGGTATGAAAGGTGAGAAAAAGGGCAAGATGAAACAGGGCGAAATGATGCCTGAGGGAATGATGCAGATGAGCATGCCCATGATGCAGATGATGATGGACATGATGAAAATGCAGAAAAAAATGATGAAAGGGATGGATACAGCCGAGGGGAAAGAGATGATGATGGATATGGATAAGATGATGGATAAGATGGAAAATATGATGACAGAGATGCGGGGTATGATGATGAAAGGCATGATGGGGCCTGCACCGATGGACCCGAAAAAAGAGGGGCAGACAAAAGAAGAACCTCAAAAGGCTGACCCGCATAAACATTGATTCTTTTAAGGGGAATTTTTCAAGCATTTTTTGAGGTGGAGATAATATGAAGGTTACAGACCCTGTATGCAAGATGACAATTGAAGATAAGGATGCGGTCTCAACATCGTTCTATAACGGGATTACCTATTACTTTTGTTCAAAGCCCTGCAAAGAGGATTTTGACAAGAACCCTGAGACTTATACTGGTAAAGGAGTATCTTTGCCAAAAGTGGAAGATATCGCCTCCTTAACATCAAAAGCAATCTCTGAAATGGCAAAAGACCCGATATGCGGAATGGTTATACCGAAAGAGAGATCCATAAAGAGAGAGGTCGGCGGGAGGTCTTATTATTTTTGCAGTGAAAACTGTGTAAAGACTTTTGAGGCTCCTGAGGCAGAACTAAAGTCCATGAAGAGACGGGTGACTATTGCCCTTACGGGAGTCCTTTTTTTGGCGATCTTCAGGGCGGCCTTATTCCTCGGTCTTGCGGCAGGGGCGACCGTTCTCACATGGGTCCCTTTTTCGTTTCTACCATGGTTCAATGCAGGCGTATGGCTTTTTATCATAACTACGCCGATTATGATCTTTGGCGGCAAGGGATTTTTTGTCGGGGCATGGCATGCCATAAGAAAACGCGTTGCAAACATGGATCTACTCATCGCTCTCGGCACATCCACTGCATATCTTTACAGCGCATTTGTGGTCTTTTTCCCCAGAGTACTGCCTGTTGAAGAAAAGAATGTATATTTCGACGTGTCTGCTATTATTATCGCTTTTGTCCTTCTCGGAAAGTATATGGAGGAGATAATCAAGAAAAGGAGTTCCGCTGCCATTAAAAAACTCCTCGACCTTAAACCCCAGACAGCAAAAGTTATACGAGACGGTGTTGAGACCGAAATACCTGCTGAATCAGTTATGGTGGATGAGATAGTAGTAGTCAGGCCGGGCGAGAAAATACCTACTGACGGAATTGTTATGGGAGGGCACTCAGCTGTAGATGAAAAAATGCTGACTGGTGAAAGCGTCCCTGTTGAAAAAAAGGCAGGTGATGATGTGATAGGCGGCACGATAAACAAAGTCGGCTCTTTTAAATTCAGGGCCTCAAGAGTCGGCGCTGATACTACATTGAGCCAGATAATTAAACTGGTGGAGGAGGCACAGGCATCATCATCGCACATCCAGAGGCTTGCCGACAAGGTGGCTTCATATTTTGTCCCTGTGGTTATCGGTGTTGCGTTTCTATCGGCTATCATATGGGTCCTTGTCGGAAATACCACCATGGCGCTTTTGTCTTTTGTAGCAGTACTGATAATAGCCTGCCCCTGTGCCCTCGGCATAGCGACACCGGCTGCATTGATGGTAGGAGTGGGCAAGGGAGCTGAACTGGGAATACTTATACGGGGGGCTGAATATCTCGAAAGGGCTGAAAAACTAAATGCAGTAGTATTTGACAAGACCGGTACTCTCACGAAGGGAGAACCAGAGGTGACAGAAATAGTGTCAGTGAATAGTGTCAGTGAAAGTGAAATAATTCAACTTGCAGCAATTGCGGAAAAAGGTTCTGAACATCCTCTGGCTGAGGCAATTATCAAAAGGGCGAATATGGCCGGACTTGCAATACCCGATGCAGAGGCATTTGAGGCTATTCCAGGGCATGGTGTTAAAGTAAAATCTCAGGGAAAAGAAATCCTCATAGGCAACAGAAGGCTTATGAAAGACATGGGTATTGATATTCAGGATAAAGAGTCTGTGATCTCCGGGCTTGAAGAAAAGGGCAATACTGTAATGATTGTGGCCATCAAAGAGTCAGAAGCTGCGGTTCACGGTTCACGGTTCACGGTTCACGGTTTTATTGCAGTTGCAGATA
>JACRGY010000132.1 GCA_016212165.1 Nitrospirota bacterium | reverse complement strand
TGAGTTCTGTGAAATCGAGGGTCATTCCATTTTTAAGGACAATCCTTATCATCTGCTCTTTTTTCAGTTCAACTATGGTTGCGTTGTCTAACAGGTTCTGCGCCTTTGTTTTTCTCTCCTGCACCAATAATTCCAGTGCAAATTCTTTAATGTCACCCCGCACTATATAATCTATGTCTTTTGCTTTCTCCCCAAGCAGGACATCCCTCAGATATCCGCCGACAATATAGACCTCTTTGCCGGATGAAAAGACTTTGGCATTAATGCTGTTGCGCATGATTATATTTTTAATGTTGTTCATGTTGGTAAACTATGGGTACCCATACAGGGCATAGTATCCTCGCTCATTCTCGGTCTTCGACCTCCGAAATATATCTTACCAGAAAAAGAATTGACAAAAAACCATATTCCATTTAATCTTTTTACCATTTTGTAACCTGAATCCTTTACAGTGCCCCTGTCGTTATTAACAATCTGATATAATAATGGCAGAGGAGAGGAGGCTGTTATGCAAGTTATGAGAGAGTATAAAAAAGTAAAGAACAGCAAGGTGTTGATTAATCTGCCGAAAGAAATGGAGGGCAAAAAAGTAGAGGTAATTATTCTTCCTTTTGACACAATAAAGGAAAAACTCTTGTTGAACAAGCTCTTGTTGAATGGGCCAACCTTCGGCGCAGCAGAAATTAAATCTATGAGAGATGTAAGAACGTGGATGAATAAATGGAAAGTGAAACAATTCTGATTGATACGTCCATTCTGATTGACTATTTCAGGAAAAAGGACAAACAAAGCACAACATTTTAC
This sequence comes from Nitrospirota bacterium, assembly GCA_016212165.1. GTDB lineage: Bacteria > Nitrospirota > Thermodesulfovibrionia > Thermodesulfovibrionales > UBA1546 > SCSY01. Next base: position 45,250 of record JACRGY010000132.1, on the reverse strand, counting down.
AAGCTTTCTCTAAAATATAAAATAGCTGTTTCCAGCGTTACAGAATTTGAATTCCTGACAGGAGCAAGAGAAGAACATTTTGAATTTGTGGATACCTTATTCAAAAAATTAACGGTTTTGCCTTTTGATTCTGAATGTGCAAAAAAGGCCAAAAACATATACCTGGGTTTAAAGTCAAAAAACAAACTGATCGAATTGCCGGATATTTTTATAGCCTCAACTGCGCTGGCAAATAGTTTGCTGTTTTCAACAATAAACGAGAAACATTTTAAAAGAATCGAAGGCTTGAATTTTGTAGATTAAGGATTGTGAGAAGATAATTTAACTGACTGCCGATGCTGAATCAAGTTCAGCATGACAAAAAATATGCGGCAACTTCCAGGTTAAGAAAGAACATATTAATATTCTCCTAACTCATTGACACTCTTAAATTTTTCCTGATATACTTCACTGTACCAGCACTATAAATTGCAATACAGAATGCAGGGTGGTTTTTGCTAAATGGGTAAAGTCAGAAAAGAAAGACTAACAAGGGATATTCTTGCCCTTGTTCTTGCCGGAGGCAAAGGAGAAAGGCTTCATCCCCTGACTATTCACAGGGCGAAACCCGCGGTCCCGTTTGGCGGAAAATACAGGATAATTGATTTTACGTTGAGCAACTGCATTAATTCCAATATAAGAAAGATAGCAGTCCTTACGCAGTATAAATCCCTCTCTCTTGACAGGCACCTTGCGCTTGGCTGGGAGCATCTCCTCAACCCGGAACTGGACGAGTATATTATCTCTGTGCCGCCCCAGCAGCGAGTGGATGAAAGGTGGTACGAAGGCACGGCAGACGCTGTGTATCAGAACATATATTTTATCGAAAAAGAGGAGCCTGCCTATCTGTTTATTCTCTCAGGGGACCATGTCTACAAGATGGATTACTCCGAGATGTTTGTGTCTCATCTCGCCAAGAACGCAATGGGGACGATTGCTGCAATAGAGGTTGACAGGGACAAGGCGTCATCTTTTGGAGTTATTGAAGTTGATGAGGAATCAAGGATAATCGGGTTTGAAGAAAAACCTGAAAATCCAAAGCCGATGCCCTGGAACCCCAATCAGTCATTGGTTTCAATGGGAGTCTATCTTTTTAATACCCAGGATATACTGAGTGAACTTAAAAGCGATGCCCTTCGCACAACAGCCCATGATTTCGGGAGGAACATTATACCCCACATGATTGCAACTAAGAGGCTCTTCGCCTATAACTTTAAGGATGAGAATAAAAAGGAAGCAAAATACTGGCGTGATGTGGGCGCTATTGACGGTTATTGGGAGGCAAACATGGACCTTGCCTCTGTTGACCCGCTGTTCAATCTCTACGACAGCAAATGGCCCATAAGGACCTACCAGCCGCAGTATCCTCCTGCAAAATTTGTCTTTGCACAGGAGCAGCAGGGCGGACGGCTCGGTATTGCTCTGGACTCGGTTGTATGCGACGGGTGTATTGTCAGCGGCGGGCGTGTGCAGAACTCCGTGCTGTCTCCTAATGTCAGGGTTAACAGCTGGGCAGATGTGAGGGAGTCCGTGCTCATGGAAAATGTTGAGGTAGGCAGATACTGCAAAATAAGAAAAGCGATAATAGACAAGGATGTTTCTGTGCCGGAAGGCGCTGTAATCGGATATGATGTTGAAGCGGACAGGAAAAGATTTCATGTCAGTTCTAACGGGATAGTTGTGATACCAAAAGGTGTAGAGATAAAATGAGTCTTGTCGGAAGGCTCGAAGACCTGGCCCTTTCTGATATATTTCAGATACTGAGTATCGGGAAGAAGACCGGGACTCTGGTCATCAAAGGGACTGCGGGCTCTGCCATGATAGTGTTTAAAAACGGCCTTGTTGTCAGGGCAGAGAACAGCGCGCTTGACGGGACCATCGGACATGACCTTCTGCATGGCAGTGTGATAAAGGAGTCTGCATTGCAGATGGCGCTGGAAGTAAAAAAAAAGCTGCCTGCCACGTCAATTGCAGAGATACTTTTTGAGCTTGGCGCAGTAAACAGGGATGTCCTGGAAAAGGCTTCCAAAAAGAGGATAGAGAGGGTTGTCTATCAACTTCTGCTCTGGCAGGAGGGTGATTTCCAATTTGAGCTTGATGACCTTGATATAAAAGACAAGATAGAGGTTGAAGACCCGGGGTGGGAGGTCTCAAAGGGAATAAGCCCTGAATATCTTCTTATGGAAGGCGCAAGGGTACATGATGAATCAAGCCAGCCGGAGTATGTTTCAAACGAAGAACTTACCGGAGAGGCAGAAGAAAGCGGCTGGGAAACAGACTGGGGAGGCCAGCCGGTTGCAGAAAGGAAAGATATCTCAGCCCTTAAGGCGCTTACGCAGGAACTGAGGTTCCCGAATTCAGCCTCGGAAATAACGCTTCTTATACTGAGGTTCGCAAGCGATATTTTTCAGAGAGGCATTCTGTTTATGGCCGGAGAAAAAGAGGTTGTGGGGCTGGGCCAGTTCGGCCTGGAGATAGAAAGGGCTGATGAAAAAATAAGAGAGACGAAACTCCCCTTAAAGGACAGCCCATTCCTGACAAGGATTGTGAATGAGACGCATACATACAGAGGGGCCATGGAGAAAGATAGAATCACAGAGTATCTGATAAAGGATATCGGAGGAGGCTGGCCAACGGATGTTGCAATATTTCCCATAATTGCAGAGGGCCGGGTTGCTGCAATGCTTTACTGTGATAATCTTCCGACAGGCGAGGCGATAACAGAGACAGAAGGGCTGGAGATATTTGTCAGCCAGGCAGGCCTTGCACTGGAAAAAGCGCTTCTCCAGCGCAGAATTCAGGATATGCAGAGGGATGCAGAAAATAAAACAAAGATGTGATGCTTTTTTAGTGCTATTTTGTTAAAATCTATCAGTTCTAGTCTATGACTTATTAGGGGGTTATGTGAAATCCATTCTGATTGTTGAAGATTCAGCAACTACGCGTTCCCTGATTAGAGCGGTTATAGAAGAGATTGGTGATTTTGAAGTTGTCGAAGCCCCTACAGGGTTTGATGCATTAAAACTCCTTCCTGCGCAGGACTTTGATCTGGTGCTAACAGATATTAATATGCCTGATATAAACGGCCTTGAATTAATAAACTTTGTTAAAGGCAATCCAAGATATAATCATATTCCGTTGATAATAGTCACCACTGAAAGAAGCGAGGAGGACAAGAAAAGAGGTATGGCGCTTGGTGCAACTGCTTATGTGACAAAGCCCTTTAAGGCTCCGGAACTACAGGGCATTATAAGAAAGATTCTGGACCTATGAGCTCAGCCAAAAAAGAGTTTATAGCTGAAGCAGAAGACCTGCTCGAGGAATCAGGCAGGCTTATTCTCGAGGTACAGGATACATATCAGGCCGAGCTTAATCCTGATACCATCAATGCGCTTTTCCGCGCCATACATACACTCAAGGGGCTTTCAGGGCTTTTTGGGCATCAGGGTATTGCTGACCTCAGCCATGCGCTTGAATCCCTGCTTGATGAGATAAGGCTTGGCAAGGTTGATATATCCGAGGATGTCGTGAAATTTCTGTTCAATAATATTGATATACTCAGGTCGATTATTGAAGGGCTTAACCAGGACAAGGAACAGGATGTCTCAGGACATCTGAAAAATATAGAGGTATTCAGAAGTTCTCTCGCAAGCAGGACAAAAGGCCCTGAACTCAAAGGGCTTATTGATGAATCGCTGCTTATGGTGCTGTCAGAGTATGAGGAACACAGGTTAAAGGCAAATATCCATGAAGGCAAAGGGGTCTATCTGGCTAAGGCGATATTTTCCCTGGCTGATTTTGATAAATCACTGGAAGAGCTCACCAGGCTGATAAAATCAAAAGGAGAGCTGATATCAACACTCCCGACTTCATCAAATATGCCTCCTGATTCCATAGGTTTCAACCTTATGTTCAGCAGCGCTCAGCCAGTGGAAAAGGTTAAGGATGATATAGGATTTGATATTGAAAGCCTGATCAATCCAAGAGTTACCGAGGTTGTCCCGCAGCCTCAAAAGGCACAGGCCGGAAGCGACCAGCAGCGAGAGGCCACTCTTAAGAGTACAACTACAACTGTGAGGGTTGATATAGAGAAGCTGGACAGGATTCTTAATACCATAGGCGAGCTTACACTTGCAAAGGGCGCTGTAAAGAGAATAGGTGAAGAACTGATTGAGAATTACGGCCATTCACCGCTGGTCATTGACGTCCATAAAATATCTCAGACACTTGAGAAAAGACTGGTAGAACTTCAGAACCGGGTGCTGGAGATAAGAATGGTTCCCATAGGCCAGATATTCTCGCGGCTCGCGCAGGTTATCAGGAAATACTCAAGAGAGATAGGGAAAAAAATAGAGCTTGTCATGTACGGAGAGGATACAGAGATTGACAAATATATTGCGGAAGAGGTTATTGACCCCTTGATGCATCTTGTAAGAAATGCGCTTGACCACGGCATTGAACCGGCGGAGGAAAGAAAAAGAAAAGGGAAGAAAGAGTCCGGCACTATTATCCTGAAGGCGTCCCAGCGCGGCAACCACGTTATTATTGAGGTTAAGGATGACGGCGGCGGAATTGATGTCCAAAGGGTGAAAGAGAAGGCAATTGAAAGGGGCCTTTTAGAAAGGGGCGCAGAGCTTGACGGAAAAGAGATTATAGATTTTATCTTTACTCCAGGCTTCAGCACAAAGGAAGTGGTAAGCGAGGTTTCAGGCCGTGGTGTGGGCATGGATGTCGTGAAGGAGAAACTTGCAGCCATTGGAGGTTTTGCAGAGATAGATACAGAAAAAGACAAGGGGACTACAATGCTCCTGACTATTCCTATTACGCTTGCTATTGTCAAGTCCCTGCTTATCAGGGTAGGCGATATGAAGTTTGCAATGCCCCTGACCTCCATATCCGAGACAGTTGTTATCACACGGAACGAACTCCAGACCGTAGAAGGGAAGGAAGTCTATAACCTGAGAGGAGAGATGCTCCCCATGACAAACATCGGGAGGGTTTTTGCTATAGGAGAAAGCGAATCTGATAAGTTTTTTGCCGTTGTTGTCGGAGCCGGAAACAGGAAACATGGTTTGATAGTTGATGAACTCTTCGGCCAGCATGAGATAGTCATCAAGTCGCTGGGAGAATATTTTGCAGGGCTTCGCGGCTTTGCAGGCGCCGCAGAGATAGGCAAACACGAGGTTATACTGGTCATAGATGTTGATGCACTCATAGATGAGTCTGTTATAAAACAAAAGATAAAAGGGGGTGCTCTAAATGTATGAGGAATTTTATGGGCTGAAACGCAGGCCGTTTACCAAAACGCCTGACCCGAAATTCCTTTTTATGAGCAGGGCGCACGAAGAAGCGCTTGCAAGGCTTCAGTATGCTGTTGAAGAAAGAGATTTGATTCTCCTGACAGGCGATGTCGGCTGCGGGAAGACAACGCTTACGCGGGCGCTGATAGATTCATTGGGAGAAAAACACAGGATCATCCTCATAATTAATCCCAGGCTCACGCCTGCCCAATTCCTGAGGACAGTTGCCAAGCGTTTTGATATAGATGTCCCGTCAAACTTCAAGGATGACCTGCTTGAAGCAGTCTATTCAAAGGTCTATGAAGACTATCAGGCAGGGATTACGCCTGTGGTAATCATAGACGAGGCGCAGCTTATTCCCAACAAAGAGACCTTTGAGGAGATAAGGCTGCTCACGAATTTCCAGCTTGATGACACAAACCTGTTAAGCCTCATACTTGTCGGACAGCCGGACCTCAGGCGCAGGTTAAACCATAAGGCATATATTCCCCTGAAACAGCGCATCGGGCTGTTTTATCATCTCGGGCCAATCAGCGAAAGCGAGATTAAAGGGTATGTGGAGCACAGGCTGAAGATTGGGGGCCGGGAGGATATGCTGTTTACGGATGATGCATTGAGTGCGCTTCATGCGTATTCCGGGGGCATCCCGAGGCTGATAAACAGCCTGGCAACAGCTGCGCTTTTAGGCGGACTCGGGCATGAATACAGAATTATAGAGAGGCAGTTGATTAATGAGGCCGCTCAGGAGATGGGACTTAATGGATATAGCGAAAATTAGGAAGAAGATTAAAGAGGGAAAAGAGGAGAAGGGGAAGGCTCAGGAGGAATCGCCTGAGGCGGCCCCGTCTCCTGAGGAAGCGGATAGCCGCAGAAGCGAAGAAAAATCCGTTACGAAAGAATCTCCTGCGGCCCATGAGCAGCAGGATGAAACAGAAGAGGCGACTTCCCATGAAACAATCAGCCTTCCTGCCAAGGGTGGAATCCATGAGACAGCGCCTGCAGCAAAGACTCCTGAACCGGAAAAAATAAGCGAAGAGATAGTCGAACTTTTGACATTTCATCTTTCTACTGAAGAATTTGCCTTCAGAGTTTTTGATATTGAGGAGATACTCAGGTTTCAACGAATCATGCCGGTTCCAAAGGTGCCTGACTATATCCTCGGCATTACTTCCTTAAGGGGTAAGATAATACCTGTTATAGATTTGAAAAAGAGGCTTTCGATAAAGGGCAAAGGCGAGACAGTTTTAGCGGATTTGCAGGTAGATAATTCCCGCAAAAAAATACTGACACTGAAAGGCCCGAAAGGCCCGGCGGGCGCTGTTATAGACAAGGTAAAGGGTGTTATCCGCATTTCTCCTTCGGAGATTGTTGAGCCGCCTGCACATCTGTCAGAAGCAGAGTTGATGTTTATCGAGGGGGTTGTTCTTTATAACAGCAGATTTATCTCTGTCATACGCATGGAAAAGATATTGGAAATAAATCTAAAATAAAAAAGGGTAAATAGTTTTAATAGGGTAAGAAGGGTAAAAGGTTAACCTTCTGAAACTTTTTAACCTTCTGAAACTTTTTTAAAGATGGAGGTCTTATGAGCGAAAAACTTGAATTAAAGATAATTATTACAGTTTTGAGCATGCTTTTTGTCGGAATTGTCCTGGCGGGTATTATGACCATGCTTATAGAAAAATCAACTTTATATAGCATTACTGAAGAAAATTCAAAGACCACCGCTGCTATTGTTACAAAGAATGTTGAGAGGACAATGATAGAGAACAGGCCTGATCTTACAAAGGAACTTGTAGAGGGCATCAGGGGCGTTGGCGGCATAGAGGATATTCATATAATAAATTTTGAGGGCCGGGAGGCATTTAAAAAAGATTCTCCGGCAGAAGAAGCTGCCACCATAAAGAAGCTGATTGATACGAAAATGCCGGTCATGATAAAAGATGCAAAAAAGTTTGTCCTTTACAAACCCCTCGAAAATACTTCTTCGTGCAAGGGCTGCCATGCCCAGGAAGGAGCTCTCCTCGGCGCGGTAAAGGTCTCGCTGTCTATCGAGAAAGAATATGATAAGGCGATGAAATCAATAGTAACCGTAATCGTACTGACCGTTTTGGGAGCTCTCGGTTTCAGCCTGGTGTTGTGGTTCATGCTCAGGAAGATGATTATAGTGCCTGTAAAGGCGATAGAGATGGCAGCATCGAGGCTGGCGGAGGGTGACCTCTCATTTGAGACAGATATAAAGGGCAAGGATGAGATTGCCAGGCTCAGCCAGTCCGTAAAGGAGTCTATTGGTTCCCTGGGAAGGATACTCCAGAGGATTAAAGACGTTTCGCTAAGGATCTCACGCGTAGCCGGTAATGTTGAAAAGGATTCCAAAAAAGTTGTGGACGGGACCCAGCTTGAGGCAGAGGCAGTAGCTGATATTTCGAGTTCTGTTGAACAGTTGAATGCTGCTATTTCAGAGATTACCGAGAGCACGGAGGGGCTTGCCGCATCTACGGAAGAGACGGCAGCCTCGATGGATGAGATTGCTACGAGCATAGGGCAGGTGACAAACAGCACCCATGACCTCTTTGGCTCTGTTGAGGCAACGTCATCTTCGATTGAGGAGCTTTCTGCCACAATAAAAGAAGTGGCGCAGAATGCCGACAATCTTTCAGGCATAACCGATGAAACCCTTTCAGCAATAGAAGAGATAGCATCTTCTGTAAAAGAGGTTGAACTGAACGCGAAGGAATCGGCAAAGTTATCCGAAAAGGTCATGAACGATGCCTCAACATTCGGCATGACGTCCATAGAAAAAACAATAGACGGAATGAAAAATATAAAATTTTCAGTTGAAAAGACAAATGAATTCATAAAGAAACTTGGCGGCAGGTCTGAAGAGATCGGAAAGATCCTTAATGTGATAGATGAGATTACGGATCAGACGACACTCCTTGCCCTGAATGCAGCGATACTCGCTGCTCAGGCAGGAGAGCACGGCAAGGGATTTTCAGTTGTTGCAGATGAGATTAAGGACCTTGCGGAAAGGACGGCATTTTCAACCCAGGAGATAGGCTCTCTGATACAATCTGTTCAGCAGGAGGTAAAGGGCGCTGTTTATGCGATGGGTGAAGGTCTGATATCTGTTGAAGACGGCTTTAAACTTTCAAAAGAGGCATCTGATGCGTTAAAAAAGATTCTTGACAGTTCTAAAAAATCTTCGGAGATGGCATTTTCAATAGAACGCTCCACGGGAGAACAGACAAAGTCGGTAAAGCTGGTTTCGGAGGCAATGGAACGCGTTAAGGGCATGACAGGCCTGATTGCCAAAGCAACATCAGAGCAGTCAAAAGGCATATCCCTGATAATGACCGCAACAGAAAAGATGAGGGATATATCCCAGCAGGTCAAGACAGCAACACAAGAACAGGCAGTAAACAGCAAACATATTTCACAGGCTATCGAGATAGTCTCTGACAAGAGCCAGCAGATTTCAAGGGCCATCTATGAGCAGAAGATAGGTTCGAACCAGATATGGAATTCTACAGAGAAGATTAAAGAGATTCCAAAAGGAAACCGCGACCTTGCATTTAATGTAAATAATTCCTTAAGGGCGCTCCTCAAGGATGCAGAATTAATAGACACAGAAATAAAGAGATTCAAGTTTTCTGAGGAAGAAGGCAAAGGCATAATAAGATTTGGTGTCGTGCCTCTGGAATCTCCTGCAGATATGTTCATAAAGTTCAGCCCGCTGGCAGAGTATCTCAGCAAGAAACTTAAGAGGAAGGTTGAACTGAAAGTGGCCATTGATTTTGAAGAAGCGGTAAGTGATATCGGCAAGAACGTAACACAGGTGTGTTATATGACGCCGTCTACATATATAGAGGCGCACAACAAATATGACACTGATGTGATTGCAAAGGCGCTCAGGGAAGGCAAGCCTTATCAGCATTGCGTGATAATTGCAAGGATGGACAGGAATATAAATTCAGTGGAAGATTTGAAGGGAAAGACATTTGCCTTTGGGGATTTTCACTCGACATCAAGCCATATTGTGCCGAGGGCCATGCTTTTGGAGGCAGGCATAGAATTGAAAGATCTTCATTACTACAACTATCTCGGGCATCACGATGATGTTGCCAAGGCAGTGCTCCAGGGCGAGTTTGATGCAGGCGGTATTATGGAGGCGACTGCATACAAGTTCAGGGATCAGGGCTTAAAGTTTCTGAAGGTCTCAGAAAATATTCCTGAATTTAATGTATGCGTTAATAAGTCAGTGGGTAAGGAAGAGGCATCACGCCTGAGGTCTGCCTTGACTGAGCTGACCAATCCGTCTCCGGACAACCGGCGCATACTTGAATCCATAACCAAGAGCTATACGGGTTTCGTTGAGGCGAGGGATGAGGATTATGATAATATAAAATCCATGATGTCAAAACTGGGGATGCTGTCATGATAAAGATAAGACATTCGCTAGCAGTGAGTTTTATAGCCATAGTAGTAATCGTACTTCTTGTCGGACAGGGAGGAATGAGTCTATGGTATCTTATCGGGCCGTGGAAGGGATCGCTTAATGACGGGCTGAAAGAGAAGATAAAGATAGTGGGCTCTGTTGTTGCAAATTCTGCCGCCACCTCTATAACTACGTTTAATTTTGACTATCTTGATCTTTGCGTGGAGGGGCTGAGCAAGGACGAAGACATACTCTCGATAAAGGTCACCGATAAAGAAGGGAAAGTCCTGAAGGAAAAGGTGATAAGGACCGAGGAAAGGGGAGAAACCATTAATCCCTTTTTTATCCCATGGAAAAATGTGATGAATCTGCCAATTATTTCTTCAGGGGAAAAGCTCGGGAATATAGAGATATATTACTCCGGCAGAAGGGTTAATGAGGTATTGGGTAATATCCTGAAGCTTACGCCGTTTCTTCAGGGGGTAATCTTTATACTGCTTATCTACGCCCTTTATTATTTTTTCCAGAAAAAGGTTGGAAGGCCTATTGAAATGCTTAACGCAGAGATAAAAAAGGCAACGGCAGGCGACCTGACCGTAGAGATCCGTGAATTTGGAGCTAATGAGATTGGCAGCATTGCAAAGGGGTTCAGCTTTCTTATTGACAGGCTGGCTTCTACTTTAAATAAACTGAGGTCCATATCCGAGAATGTCTCAATGGCTATAGACCAGCTGAACCTTACATTCAAGAATGTAACACAGGGAACCCAGAAGCAGGGCGAATCAATCAATGCCTCGGCAGCCTCTATAAAACAGGCAAAGAATTCTCAGGACCATATAACAGAGGACACCGGAAAGCTGATAGATTTTTCCAATGAGAATGTGACATCGCTGCTCGAGATGAAGGCAACGGCAGATGAGATTGCCTCCAGCACAGGCAAGCTGTTTAAGGCTACGGAAGATGCTTATTCTGTAGTTGCTGAAATGACTCAGACTGCCAAAATGATTGCAGCCAATACAGAGGAGACATCTGCTGCTGTGGAAGACACCTCAGCCGCTATCGAGGAGATAAACGCATCGGTAAAGGAGGTTGAGACTAGCGCGAAGGAATCCGCTGCACTTGCTTCAAGGGTCACTGAAGTGGCATCCGAGGTCGGGATGATGGCGGTTGTTGATGCAGTCGAAGGCATGGAAAAGATATCCGAAGAGGTAAAACATTCATCAGAGATAATAACCCGTCTCGGCACAAGGTCTGCAGATATAGAAAAAATCCTTTCTGTTATAAAAGATGTGACAGAACAGACAAACCTCCTTAGCCTGAATGCAGCTATACTGGCTGCGCAGGCCGGAGAGTACGGCAAGAGCTTCTCTGTTGTTGCTGATGAGATAAGAGCGCTCAGCGACAGGACTGCGTCATCTACAAGGGATATATCCAATATTATCAAAACAATACAGTCAGAGATATCAGAGGCAGTAAAGTCAATAGATTCAGGTATGCGCAGGGTTAACGAAGGCGGCTCAATGGTTTTTAAGGTCGGGGATGCACTAAGGGAGACGCTGTTGGCGTCAGAGCAATCTGCCGATATGTCTCGGTCCATAGAGAGGGCAACCGAAGAGCAGGTAAAGGGACTGAAGCAGGTTGCACTTTCAATAGAAAATATCAAGAGGATGATGGAACAGGTCGCAAAGTCAACACAGGAACAGCAGCAGGGGACATCACACCTGCTCGAGAGCGTCAGTGATGTAAAGGATGCTGCTGATATTGTTAATCAGGGAACCGAAGAAGAGGCTACAAGCATTAAGATGATATCAAAAAATCTTGAACTTGCGGATGAACGGATAAAAAAGATAGGGCAGTCAACATCAAATCAGCAGAAGATGAACGAAAATGTTACGGCTGCGATAGAGCAGATTAAGGTTATAGGGACGACTATAACAAGGGATGTTGAAGATGTATCTCTCTCATTAACAACGCTGCATGATGAAATTGAGCTGCTCAAAAAGGAGATGGAGTCGTTCAAAACAGATGGTAGGGCTATTGGCAGGGAAGAGGGATAGATGGAAAAGTTTGCTGTTTTCAGTATAGGTGACGAAAATTTTGGTGTTGGCATCGGCAGGGTTGTCGAGATACTGAAATCACAGAAGATTTATTCTCTCCCTGAACTTCCTGATTTTCTTTCAGGTGTCATAAATGTCAGGGGAGAGGTGATACCGCTGCTGGACCTCAGGCTGCGTTTCGGCGTTCATACACCTGCAAAAAAAGGGCGCATGATAACTGTGCGGTGTGAAGGCGGGAATATAGCCCTGCTGGTGGATGAGATAGATGAGATAATCTCACTGAACCCTGAAGACATAAGTGCTCCGCCGTACATATTCAGGGGTTTAAAGACAGAATACCTTACAGGGCTTGCTAAAAAAGAAGACAAAATAATCATACTCCTGAACCTTGATAAGCTGCTTACCTCAGAAGAGAAGATAATCCTTTCCGACTCGTCGGATTCGTTCTCTTCGGCGAATCCGCCTGAGAGCGGGCCGAAGAGAGAAGGCTCTCTGAACTTATAGGGGAGAAAGATGCAAACACTGGAAAAACTGCTTGATAATGAAGATGTAGAAGTACGAAGAGAAGCTGTTGAAAAGATAAGAGGCAACCCTTCGGAGGCCTCTATAGCGCTCCTTCTTAAGGCGATGAAGGATGTCAGCTGGAGGGTTAGAAAAACTGCAGTCGATATCATTCTTGAGGAATATCCGATTGAGGCATATATCAGCGGACTGATCAAGCTTCTGTATATTGATGATAATGCAGGCGCAAGAAATTCGGCGATAGAAACACTCATAAAGCTGGACAAGAAGGCCACATCTTTTTTAATAGAGGCGTTTAATACACAGAACCGTGATGTAAGGAAATTCATAATAGATGTGCTTGGAGAATTCAGGGATAAGAAGTCACTGCCGTTAATGCTCGATGCGCTTAAGGATGAGGATGATAACGTCAGGGCCTCTGCTGTTGAACACCTGGGGAAGATTGGAGAGCCTGCTGTTGTAAGCGCGCTTATAGAGATACTCGAAAGCGGTGACCTGTGGACTGCATATCCTGCTGCCGATGCACTGGGGCGGATAGGTGACAGCAGGGCTATCCCGTCACTTATCAAAACACTTTCTGTGAAGACTCTCAGAGAACCCGTGCTCAGGGCGCTCAGCAGGTTCTCAGCTCCGGAGACACTTAAACATATAGTTCCGCTTCTTGAAGATGCGACAAAGACGATACAGGAAGAGACAGTCAAGACAATAAAGAATTTTTATCACAAAGGGGTCAAAGAAGAATTTATTGCAGAGGAGATAAAAAAGTTCTTCGGAGACCGTGCTATTGACATCCTTGTGTCTCATGCATGGAGCAATAAGCCTGATATAAGGATTTCAGCGATACTTTTGCTCGGCCTTATGAAAGATGAAAGGGCGCTTGCTCCTTTGCTGGAACTCTCTCTGGAAGAGGATTTGGCAGAGGATGTGAAGAGGGCCTTGGTCTTCATAGGGAAGGATAAGCCCGATGTTATTTTGCCTTTGTTCGATACAGTAAGCCCTTACCAGAGACGGTTTATATGCGGCGTTGCCGGGGAGATTGCATCGCCCCTTTTCTATGACCTGTTCGAAGAACTGATGACAGATGATGACGGCCATGTGAGGACACTTGCAGCGCTTGGCATTGCCAATATAGGCGATGTGAGGGCCATAAAGCCGCTTAAAAATCTCTTGTCCGATGTCTACGAAGATGTGCAGGATGCTGCGGTTACCGCCCTTGCCGCCCTCAAGCCAGGCCTTACGCTTGAGGAGTTTACCAGAATGCTCGGTGACAGAAACCCTCTTCTCAGAAAAAACTCTGTGCTATTGCTTGGTGAGATAGGGGCTGTTGAGGCAGTGCACGCCCTTGGTTTTGCATTAAAGGATGGTGATGTCAATGTAAGGAATGCGGTAGTTAAGGCACTGTCCATGATTAGAACGGAGGAGTCTGTAAAATATCTGACCCTTGCGCTTACGGATGAAACCCCTGATATCAGGGCCTCTGCTGCGTTGAGCCTTGGCAAGATTAAAGGAAAGGGGATATCAGAATCGTTGCTCCTTTTGCTTAGTGACCCTGATGATGCCGTCAGGGTGGCGGCAGTAAAGGCGCTCGGTGATTTGGGCGATAGAAATACAGCAGGACAAATTATCAGGTTGCTTTCGGATACAAACGGCTTTGTTATAACCGCTACTATAGAGGCCTTGAGCAGAATTGGCGGCGAGGGCGCCAGGGATGCACTCGTAAAGATGCTTTCTTCACAGGATAAAGAGATAAAAAGGACTGCCATAAAAGCGCTTGCACCGTTTGAAGATATAGAGGATAATCTTTTGCCCTGCCTGAAAGACAGTGATTGGGCTACAAGGATGGCAGCTGTTGAAGTCCTTGGCACGAGGATGTCCGCCTCAGGCGGATTAGGCGGGAAGGTGAAGATTGAACTCGAAAGGCTGATGGATAAAGAGGAAGACCCCATTGTGAAAAAGGCCATAGAGGAGAGTCTCGATGATTGAGAGAGAAGAAACACTCCCGTTATCGGATGATGTGTTCAGGCTTCTCCGGGACCTGATAAGGGATTACTGCGGCATATATTTTGATGACGGCTCAAAATATCTTTTGGAGAGAAGGCTGTCAAAGAGAGTAAAAAACCTTCATCTTAACGACTTCAGGGATTATTACAGGCTTTTGTTATATGACAAGAAAAGAGATGAAGAACTTTTGTTTATTGTTGATGTCCTCACTGTTAATGAGACTTATTTTTTCAGGGAGATGAGTCAATTAAAGACCCTGAGTGAAGAGATACTGCCCGAGCTTAAAAATACAAAAAGGGATACAAGGAAGATAAGGATATGGTCCGCAGGCTGCTCTACAGGGGAGGAGCCTTATACTATTGCAATGCTGATACTGGAGCAGGGCCATTTTTTTGGATGGGATGTAGAGATACTCGGCAGCGATATAAATCAAAGGGTGCTGCAGCATGCCAGGCGGGGCATATACAGGAAGAACTCATTCAGGACTACGGAGGAACATTTTGCAGAAAAATATTTTACGCAGGAGAACAGTTTGTACAAAATAAATGATAATGTAAAACAGCTTGTGAGCTTCAGCTGCCTTAATCTTCTTGACCCGTTTAAGGTTAAGTTCGTGGGTAATATGGATGTGGTATTGTGCAGGAATGTGTTGATATATTTTGACCATGAAGCCAGGAAGAAAGTTATTAAGAGTTTCCACGACAGGCTGGCAGACGGCGGTTATCTTTTGCTGGGGCATGCGGAATCATTGATGAATATCTCAACTGCCTTTACTCTCAAGCACTTTAAGCATGATATGGTATATCAAAAACCTCCGAAGCTTTCAATGACGATGTCGCAAGACAGCCTTGTGAGAATGGTCTGGGGGAACAAAGGATAAATTATGACTATTGGCCCAAAAATAAAAGTTCTTGTTGTTGACGATTCTGCCTATAGCAGGCAGACAATAAAGAAGATGCTTGAAACGGACAAGAGCATTGAAGTCATAGGAATAGCCTCTGACGGTATAGATGCCATGGCAAAGACCCTGAGGCTCAGGCCTGACCTGATTACGCTTGACTTCGAGATGCCCGAGATGGATGGCTTCAGTTTCTTAAGATGGCTTATGAAGGAGAAGCCTACGCCTGTGATAATGGTCAGTTCTTATTCTGATACCAAGACAGTGTTCAAGGCTCTCGAATTAGGCGCTGTTGATTTTATTGCAAAACCGACGCAAAGGGCATCCGCAGAACTGCGCGGGATAGAAAAAGACCTTCTGAATAAAGTAAGAGGCGTCAAGAACCTCAACATGGATAAATTAAGCAAAAATCTTCAACTCCTGAATGTGGAAATCGGGGTCACAGCCGGAGCAGAAACTTCGATAGGCGAAATAGATGTTGTGGCCTTAGGTACATCAACAGGAGGCCCTGCAGCGCTCCAGATAATTCTTACACGGCTCCCGCATGATTTTTCTGCTGCGGTTTTGATAAGCCAGCATATGCCAAAGGGGTTTACGGGCCCGCTTGCTGAAAGGCTTGATAAGCTTTCAGAGATAAAGATAAAAGAGGCAGAAAATGGGGACATCGTGGAACCAGGCAAGGTATTTATATGTCCCGGCGGCGCACATATGGTACTCAGGAAGAGGGGGCAGAAAAATCAAATACTGCTCAGAGAGGCGACATTTGAGGATAAGTATGTGCCTTCGGTTGATATAATGATGGCGTCTGCGGCAGAGCATTATGGCAGCAGGACTGTGGGAGTTGTTCTTACGGGGATGGGGAATGACGGGAAAAAAGGAATACTGGAAATTAAATCAAGGGGCGGTTATACTATAGCTGAGTCGGAAGAAACTGCAGTGGTTTTTGGCATGCCGGCTGAGGTTATAAATACAGGGGCGGTGGACAGTGTGCTTCCTCTCCCTGAAGTGTCTTCAGAATTGATAAGAATTGTTAAAAGAGGACAGGGTTAATGGAAAGAGAAATAAATATTACAAAGAAGGCTGATGAATTCCTGCAGATATTCAAAAAGGGGGAGGAGTTTACGCAGGAACTTCTCAAAGAGAATGAAAAGTTACGTTTCAGGCTTGCCCAGCTCGAAGATGCCATAGAGCGTTCCGGTGACGAAGCAAAGATAAAGCTTTATGAAGACAGGATAAAGACAACCGAGGAAGAACTTAATTCCCTGAAGGAAAGATACAGGCAGGTTGAGGAGGAAAATAAGGATTTCGCAGTAAAGTATATAGAGGTGGAAGAAGAGAACAACAACCTTGCCAATCTTTACGTGGCAAGCTACCAGCTGCATTCAACTCTGGATTTTAATGAGGTTCTCAGAATAGTTCTCGAGATAGTCATAAATCTTATAGGCGCTGAGAAGTTTGCAGTGCTTCTTATCGAAGAAAAAACAAATGAGCTTGTGCCTGTTGCAACAGAAGGCATGTCTATAGCAAATGTCCCCAAGGTTAAATTCGGCGAAGGCATTATAGGTACCGTTGCAAAGGAAGGCGAAAGTTATTTTTCAGAGCACATTCATAACAGAAGTAATGGGTCTGAAGAGGAGCCGATAGTCGGCATCCCTCTGAAGATCAAGGAACATGTAATAGGCGTTATTGCTATATATTCACTCCTGGCACAAAAGGAAAAATTTTCCAATATTGACTATGAACTTTTTAATCTGCTTGCGGGGCATGCTGCTACTGCTATTTTTTCTTCAAGACTATACACCCAATCAGAGAGGAAATTGACTACAATACAGAGTTTCCTCGATCTTCTGAAAGAAAAGCCGAGGAGGTAAGGGGAGAATGCCAAATATCCTTGTAGTAGAAGATTCACCTACAATGAGGCAGCTGATAAGCTTTGCCATGAAGAGGATAGTAAACTCAAAAGTGGTTGAGGCAACAGACGGAGTTGATGCCTTAAAGAAGCTGTCATCTGAAAAAATAGACCTTATACTTGCAGATATAAATATGCCTGTTATGGACGGCCTGAAACTGGTAAGCCTTGTAAGGGGTAACGCTGCCTATAAAAGCATACCTATAATAATTATAACAACAGAGGGCGCTGAAGAAGACAAAAAGAAGGCCATCGCCATAGGCGCTAACGCATATCTTCCAAAACCCATCCAGACCCAGGAACTCATAAAGCTGGTCAATAGTATTATAGGCGGTTAATGAGTCACAGGCGCATTAATGTCAGCGGCACATTATATGGTGCCGGAGGCCGGACTCGAACCGGCACGACCTCGCGGACGAGGGATTTTAAGTCCCTTGCGTCTACCAATTCCGCCACTCCGGCTAACTTTGAATTTTAAATGATTTCCCTGTATTTGGTCAAACACTTTCAGGTTGTCCTGATTTGACAAATACCGGCAGTGACCATAAAATCTAATCTATGAAGAAGATAATTATAGCAAGCGCGCTCAAGCCGTTCATCGAGAAAGAAAGAAGTATTCTGCAAAGAGCAGACTTCAGGATATTCACCGCAACTTCAGGAGAAGAAGCATTTAAGATCCACAGGGCTGAAAAAGCAGATATTATAATAGCGGACCTTGATATGCCCGGAATCAGCGGCGACAAGTTGTGCTCTGTTATCAGAGGGGATAAGGCGCTTAAAAAAGTTTCTATAATTATCGTATGCACTAACAGTCAGGCAGACATCGAGAGGTGTTCAAACTCAGGGGCCAACTCATATATAACAAAGCCGATAGCCCCTGCGCAGCTTATCGAGACAGTAAGCCGGCTTCTGAATATCCCTGAAAGAAAATCTTACCGTGTTCTTATAAAGGTAGAGGTTAAGGGCAAGTTCATGAATGTGCCTTTTTTCTGCTCTTCCGGGGATTTAAGCGCCTCCGGCATGCTGGTGGAAACGGATAAACCCCTGGCCAAAGGCGATACTGTATCCTGCTCATTTTTTCTCCCGAACTCTGAACGCGTAGTTGCAGACGGAGAGATTGTCAGGGTAGTGAGAAAGGCTCTCAGGACGTTCCAGTACGGCGTCAGGTTTGTTGCGCTTCTTCCTGAATACAGGGCAGCGATAGAGACATTTATCAATAACTGGACACGGAATGCATAACTGCGGCACTGTGAAAACAGTGTTTATGTTATGAAGCCGAAGGGTTGACTTAGACGTAAATTCTCAGATAAGATACGTATCCGGGGTAAAAAAATGAAAGTAGCAATTGGCAGTGACCATGCCGGCATAGATCTAAAAAAAGAACTTGTCTCTCTTCTGAATGAGATGAAGATAGAGTGTATTGACTTTGGCACAGATAGCCCGCAAAGTGTTGATTACCCTGACTTCGGGGAGAAGGTTTCTAAAGCGGTTTCTGCAGGCAATGTGGAGAGGGGCATACTCATATGCGGGACAGGCATAGGCATGTCAATTGTTGCAAACAAGGTTCCCGATATAAGGGCTTCTCTTTGCAACGACCTGTTTACGGCAAAGATGAGCAGGCTGCACAATGATGCTAATGTGCTTGTGATAGGCGGGAGGATAGTTGGAAGGGACCTCGCAAAAGAGATTGTGAGGACATGGTTCAGCACAGAATTTGAAGGCGGCAGGCATGCCAACCGTCTTAATAAGATTAAACTGATAGAGGAACGATTTATAAAACATGGACTTTGAAAGGCTTAAGCTCTCCGACCCTGACATTTATTCAGCGATTCAGAAAGAGATAGAAAGAGAAAGAGGAAAGATCCTCCTTATTGCATCGGAAAACTATGCAAGCCAGGCTGTCCTTGAGGCCCAGGGTTCTATATTCACCAATAAATATGCAGAAGGGTATCCGAATAAAAGATATTACGGCGGATGCGAATATGCTGATATTGTTGAGAGCCTTGCAATAGAGCGGGCAAAAGAACTCTTCGGAGCAGAACATATAAATGTCCAGCCCCATTCAGGAAGCCAGGCCAATATGGCAGTTTATTTCGCATTCCTCAGGCCCGGAGATACTATCTTAGGGATGAACCTGAGCCATGGCGGACACCTTTCCCACGGAGCAAAGGTAAACTTTTCAGGGATTCTTTATAAAAATGTTCCTTATGGAATTAACAGAGAAACAGGTTGTATTGATTATGAAGAGGTTAGAAGACTGGCCAGGGAAAACAAACCCAAGATGATACTTGTCGGTGCAAGCGCTTATTCAAGGACACTGGACTTCAAAACATTTTCTGAGATTGCAAAAGAGGTTGGGGCATATCTGATGGCAGATATAGCGCATATTGCAGGGCTTATTGCTGTGGGCCTTCATCCTTCGCCTGTGCCTTATGCAGATTTTGTGACAACAACAACCCACAAGACTTTGCGCGGCCCAAGGGGCGGAATGATAATGTGCAGGGCAGAATATGCAAAGGCAATAGACAAGATGATATTCCCCGGAATTCAGGGAGGGCCTCTGGTTCATGTGATTGCTGCAAAGGCAGTTGCTTTTAAAGAGGCATTGAGCAGGGAGTTCAGGGATTATCAGCAGAGGGTGATAAATAATGCAAAAAGGCTTGCTGAAGAACTTATAAAAAGAGGATTCCGGATAATATCAGGAGGGACAGACAATCACCTCATGCTGGTTGACCTTACAACCAAGGGCATAACAGGCAAAGAGGCTGAGGAGGCGCTTGATAAGGCAGGAATAACAGTTAATAAAAATGCCATCCCCTATGATGAAAGGCCGCCCGCGATAACCAGCGGTATGAGGCTCGGCACTCCGTCTGTCACAACAAGGGGAATGGGTGAGGCTGAGATGGCGGAGATAGCGGATATTATAGATGAGGTATTGAAAAACCATGCGAGTGAGGAAAAGCTCAGAGGGTTTAAGCAGAGGGCAGAGAATATCTGCAAGAGATTTCCGATATATTAATTAGATTATGAAATGTCCTTTTTGCGGGAACATAGAAGATAAAGTCATTGACTCGCGCACAAGCAAGGAAGGCGATGCAATTCGCAGAAGGCGCGAGTGCCTCAAATGCGGAAAGCGTTTCACTTCCTATGAACGCGTTGAGGACCTGGTTCCGATGGTTGTGAAAAAAGATGGAAGGCGGGAGCCCTTTGACAGGCCCAAGGTCCTTAAAGGCCTTGAAAAGGCATGTGAAAAAAGGCCTGTGAGCGTTGAGGCGCTTGAAGGTATTGTTGATACCATAGAGAAAAAATTGATAAACCTTGGCGTAAAGGAAATACCAAGCACCTGGGTTGGCGAAGAGGTCATGTCTTCGCTCAGAGACCTTGATAAGGTTGCCTATGTGAGGTTTGCATCTGTTTACAGGCAGTTCAAGGACATCAATGAACTGATGAATGAAGTAAAGACATTGTTTGAACATAAAAAAGAAAAATAGATTTTCAAGGAGGATTTTATGTCTACGCTGGATTGGGGATTAAAAAACCGTCTTTCGAGGATAATTAAAACTGATGGAAGGACTGTGATGCTTGCAGTTGACCATGGATATTTTCTCGGGCCTACATCAGGGCTTGAAGATGCAGAAAAGACAATCAAACCGCTTTTACCTTATGCCGACGCCTTAATGCCGACGAGGGGAATCATACGGACCTCAGTTAGTTCTTCAACTGAAACCCCGATGGTGCTGAGGGTATCAGGAGGAAACAGTATTCTTGATGAAGACCTCTCCAATGAAGGCCTGACAGTTTCAATGGAGGATGCGGTAAGATTGAATGTAGCGGCAGTGGCCATCTCAATTTATGTCGGCTCCCCGAACCAGAAAGAGACACTTCTTAATCTTACAAAACTTGTTGATGAAGGCCACCGTTACGGTATTCCGGTTTTGGCTGTTACTGCTGTTGGAAAGAGCATGGGGCGTGATGCAAGGTATCTTGCTTTAAGTTGCAGAATAGCCGCTGAACTCGGCGCACATTTTGTTAAGACATATTATTGCGATGGTTTCGAAAAGGTTGTTAAGACCTGTCCTGTTCCGATTGTCATGGCTGGCGGAAAGAAACTTCCGGAGATGGAGGCGCTTGAGCTTACGTATAGTGCAATATCCCGCGGAGCAGCAGGTGTTGATATGGGAAGAAACATTTTTCAGTCAGATTCGCCTGTTGCGATGATTCAGGCTGTGAAGGCGATAGTCCATGACAACGCGACACCTAAAAAGGCCTATGAGATTTATAAGGGCCTTAAAGCTCGCCTGAAAACTAAAAAATCAAAAGTTAAAGGCGTTACTGCAAGCAAGACAGATCTGAGCAGGCATTAATCTAAATGTAAGAGGGGCGTTTCATCGCCCCTCTATGTAGAAGTCTTTTGCAGCGTGTTAGCCGACCGTTGCAGGAATTTATTTTCTTCTAATTCTAACCTTCCCGGGTTCAATAATAATTAAGTTACCCTTAAAGTCAATTTCTGAAAGGGGTTCAAATGCCTTAATTATCTGATTGTTTAATTCTGAAGTGGATACTTCATTAGGAAAATGAGCAATAACAATTCCTGAATGACTGCCGATAGGAAAGTGCAAGAGGTTCCCAAAACCTAAATCGCCGGTTAAAATAACTGCTTTTTCTTTTTGAGCGAATTTAAATATCTCATCGTCGCTTTTTCCCCTTAAACCACAATCTCGCACATCTAAAGCCTCATAACCTTTAGCCTTGAGAACCTTTGCTGTTGACCGAGGCATGTCTTCATCAATCACAAATTTGAGCATTTTACGCTATAGCTCTGACTTCCTCATCTGCCAAGTGTTTTGCGGCATAATCCAGCACAGCCAGTATATCTTCTTTGGTAAGGTCATATTCTGTCATAACCTCTTCATAAGTCATTCCGCCAGCCAGCTTACCGAGAATCAAATCTACAGGAATACGTGTCCCTTTAATCACAGGTTTGCCAAACCTGACTTTTTCGTCTATTGTAATTCTTGGAGCAATTTCCATAACACCACCTCCTGATAAATTATAGCAGATTGAAGCTGTTTAATCTTGGATTTGCTATCATGTTATCTGTCTGTTGCGGGGAAGCTCTTTTTGAAATGAATTTTGTAGGTTTGCGCCAAAAGGCTTCCTATTCAATAGGGTTTTCCCGATTTAAACTTAATAAAAAGCCCCAAAACGATAATAGATAAAACAAAGACAACTTCGTATAGAATGACTTTTTTCAAAGCGGCAAGAAATGAACTGAACTTCCAGACCCATTTTGCATAATAAATTATTCCAAATAATGCCAATAAATTGAAGCCGAAGACTAAAACGATAAGCGAAGTCGAGAATGGTTCCTTAAAAATTAAAATACTTGCTAGTTGCAGGATGAACACAATAAAAAATATCATGCTGAAAACAATTTTTTCCTGAACTGGCCAATACATTGTCTATATTTCCATCCTTATACTGACTGCGGGAATGACAAAGTACGTTATGAACTCCTAAATGTAATTCCCAATCTGCTCCAATACTATCAAACAGTTTTCGATTGTGTCAACCCGTGAAAGATGCAAAAGTAATGTCCTCCTTTTGTCATTCCGGCTTGCCCGGAATCTTTCTCCAGAAGGACTCCCGACAAGCGGGAGTGACATGTAGTGAGGTTTTACTAATGACCTTATTAGCAGGCCGGGTCAAAACAAATTCATCTTTGTATGGTATATTATTGTCTATGAAGGTAGCGATGTATTACAGGAATAATGACGTGAGGGTTGAGGAGATGCCGGTTCCGAAAATAGGGAAGGCTGAGCTTCTTGTCAAGGTCATGGCAAGCGGAATCTGCGGAAGCGATGTTATGGAATGGTACAGGATAAAAAAAGCGCCGAGAGTATTGGGGCATGAGATAACAGGGGAAATAGTTGAAATAGGTGAAGAGGTCAAAAATTATAAAAAAGGAGACAGGGTATTCGTATCGCATCATGTGCCATGCAATACCTGTCATTATTGCCTGAGCGGCTATCACACTGCATGTGAGACACTTCACAGGACAAATTTTGACCCTGGAGGTTTTGCCGAATATCTCCGCGTGCCGGAGATAAATGTTGACAGGGGGGTATATTTGCTTCCTGATGGCATGTCATACGAGGAAGGTACATTCATTGAGCCGTTGGCATGTGTTTTAAGAGGGCAGAAGGTTTCTAATCTCAAGCCGGGACAGAGCGTGCTGGTTGTTGGAAGCGGGATGTCAGGACTTTTGCATGTAAATCTTGCGCGTGCCCTTGGAGCCGGGAAGATAATCGCCACTGATATAAATGAATACCGCCTTAAAGCAGCATTAAAGTTTGGAGCAGATGCAGTTATCAATGCAAAGGAAGATGTTCCGAAGCGTGTTAAGGAATTAAATGAGGGAAGATTGGCTGATATTGTGATAATCTGTACAGGTGTAATGCCTGCGGTTAATCAGGCCTTGCAGTCTGTTGACAGCGGTGGAACAATCCTTTTCTTTGCAGTTCCGGAGCCCGGAATCAATATCTCTGTGCCAATAAATGATTTCTGGCGGAATGAGATAAAGATGATGACTTCCTATGGCGCAAGCCCGGCTGACCTTTTGCTTGCAATTGAGCTTATCAAGGCTCATAGGGTGGATGTGAAGGATATGATTACCCATAAGCTTGCCATGTCTGAGGCCGGGCTTGGTTTTAAGCTTGTTGCCGGGGCTCAGGATTCAATAAAGGTTATTATTGAGCCGTGGAGGTAGGAAATAAATAAGCAGTATTGCCCTTCGCTCTTTTGTGATATTTTTCGACAGTTCTAAGTCTTATTCCGCTACAGCCTCAAAACTCGCCCCGAAGTATCGAGGCTCAAACAGTTGAGGCTGTGGCCGCTACATTTCGCCAAGAACTGTTACCGGAAAAATATCAATGTCGCTCTGGCCAACACTGCTTATTTAACATAGGATGAACTGTTGATTGGTAGGAATTAAACGCTGTCCATATATCAGAAGCTTATCTCTGTTCCCTTATCAATGCTGTATATGAGATACGTCTGATAGTTTTTCACCCATGGCTGCCTTACCGTATAATCAGTCTTGTGCCAGAAAAATACCCACGCTGCATCATCAACAATCATATTTTCTGCTTTTTCGTAATACATGTCTCTTTCTTTCATTGTATATGCATGCTGGCCAGCTTCAATCAGATAATCAACTTTAGGATTCTTATATCTTGCCCTGTTTCCGGCAGGCCCTAAATTTGCCGAATGGAATAATGGGAATAAAAAGTTCTCAGGGTCAGGATAATCGGCAAACCATCCGAGCCAGAACATATCAGTCTCGCCTTTATTGATTGCCTCTTTGTATGCGCTCCACTCAAGTTGTTTTATGTTAGCCTTAATCCCAATATCTTTCATGTATGATTGTATTACCTCTGCTATATCTACAACCTCATTATCCGCAGTTATGTAGAAATTGACCTCAAGGCCATCCGGATAACCCGCCTCTTTGAGCAATTCCTTTGCTTTCGAGGGATTGTATTCATAGGGAGCCGGAGCTTTCCATTTTCTAAGCATGTTCGGCACCGGGCCTGATGCAAGACTCCCCCTTCCTTCAAAAAGAGTTCTTAAAATCTTTTCCCTGTCAATTGCATAGTTTATTGCCTTTCTCAGAAGCTTATTGTCAAAAGGTTTTTTGGAACAGTTCAGGCCGAGATAATAAGTATTTATGCCCTCTATTGTTGCTATATATGTTTCCCACTTTTTATCCTTCCTGTATCTGGAGAATGCGGATGCAGGAACCCCTATTACATCAAGATTCCCGATCTCAAACTCTGTGATTGTCGTAAGGTCTTCCGGGATAATTTTATAAATTATGCCTTTAATTCTTGGTTTATTGTCAAAATAATCTTTCCGGGCATCAAGCTGAAGTTCTCTGTTCGGAAGCCAGTGTGTGAGAACAAATGGGCCTGTGCCAACAGGATGGGATGAGAAATCAACTCCCCACTTTTTTACCTCATCTTCAGGCACTACATATGCTGCGGTCATTGTAAGAAGGTTAAGGAATGGGGCAAATGGTTTATCAAGGGTTATTTCAAGGGCATAATTGTTTATTACTTTTATCCCATATACCTCCTTTGCCTTTCCATCCATGAACTCCCTTGCGCCTTTTATCCTGTCAAATACCCATGTGTTCGGGGACCTTGTTGATGGATTCAATATCCTCTCAAATGAATATTTGAAATCCCCGGCTTTTACCTCAAGCCCGTTGGAGAATCTTACGCCGTTTTTTAATTCAAACCTGTAAATAAGGCCGTTCTTTGAGATTTCATATCCCGAAGCTATGTCAGGCGCAATGCCCAGGTCTCTGTCCATCTTAACGAGCCCGTTAAATAACTTGGCAGAGATAGAGCCGCCTGTGACATCAACGATGAGCGCAGGGTCAAGTGTTGTCGGGTTTGTATTCAGGCGGTAGTAGACATATTCAGGAAGGCGGTTCCGGGAAGAGCAGGAAAAAATGAGCGCCAGCAAGCAGATTGCAGATAACAGTTTTTCCCCGGAATGCCTCACACCTTATTTTGACCTTAATCTTTCCTTGGCTGATGATGCTGCATTGCTGCCCGGCGATATTGCTACGGCCTTTTGCCAGTTTTCTCTTGCATTCTCTTTGTCATTGGCCAGGTCAGCATAAACATTCCCAATCCTGTAATACATCAGCGCCTGCAAGTCCTTATCCTGTGTTGCACTTAATACTTTCTGATAAGAATCTCTTGCGTTTATGTCATATCCGCTGTCGCGCCTTCTGTCCGGCTCTAATTTCTTTGCGAGGTCATAATACATATCACCTCTGAATATATGTGCCTCTAAATACATAGGGCGCAGTTGAAAGGTCTTTTTCAGGAATTTTTCTGCAACTGAGAGTTCGTCAGCTGCATAATACGCCTTTGCATAAGAAAGGTATACTTCAGGAGCGCGTTTGTTTCTTCTCATAACTGATTTAAGGTTACCGAGTATGTTTTTATATGCGCGTTTCCATGCGCGATTATCGCTTTCCCTCAGCTGTTTCATTTCCTGACTGGCCTGGTCTATTGAGTGCAGTTGCGCAAGAATGCCTGCGTCAACCGGCATTGCACGTTCACGTTCACGTTCACGGCCTGCCTTCCTGCTGGGTTTTTCAAATTCACTTATATCAGGAGAAGGCTCCTCTGGAACCAGTTCTACCATGCTTTTTACCATCTGGCCTACTTCTATTGCAGCAGGAGAGGTTTCTTTCAGTATCAGGGCATCTGCAGTTTTATCCTTGACGTCTTTAATTTCAATAGAACCTGTTTCTATTCTTTCGACATCAAGCACTTCTCCTGTTTTGGGATGTTTTATAACCTTGCCTTCCTTAAATACAATAAATTGCATGCCGGTTCTTACGCCTGCGCGCTTGCCGAGATCTATAAGTACTTTATTTTCCGTTCTTTGGGCAACATAACCCTCCAGCGGGAAATCCTTGATGATCTTATCAGCCATCTTAACAACAAGGTCTTCAAGCTTGACTGCGCTTGTGCTCTTTACATTTTCAGCCGCTATTATGGAACTGCTCTCTACCTCTATAATCCTTGCATTGACTTCCATAACATTCTGGAATTTCATTATAGAGCCTGTGATTACTATCTTTGCGCCGAGCACCCTGCCGAGTTTTGATGCGCTGCTTTCGTCAATAATGCCTGAGACCCCGAGCTTCTGTTCCTCTAATACTTTTTTCAGCAGCATCCTCTCTATAACGTCAAAGCGCCCTTCTTTAACCAATGCCGTGATGAGCCATTCTGCAACAATCTTTCCCATAT
The DNA here is from genome assembly GCA_016212165.1 of Nitrospirota bacterium. GTDB lineage: Bacteria > Nitrospirota > Thermodesulfovibrionia > Thermodesulfovibrionales > UBA1546 > SCSY01. The sequence continues at coordinate 18,250 of JACRGY010000132.1, read as the reverse complement.
CAGAGGTCTCATATCCTTCGCCCTGAAGCTGGAAATCCAAAACAGCAATCTTTGTTTTTTTAAATTCCGCCGAAACAGCATTTAAAAAAATAAAATTGACAAGAAATATTGCTATTGCAAAACTAAACATAAGCTTTTTCATAAAACTCGTTTCCCCCCTTATAAATCTTCTGTTTATTGGGTCAACCGCTTTTTTGCCAATTCGCCTGTCTTGCTGTCAGGAGAAAGGGACACGGCCTTTTCCCAGTTTGCCCTCGCCCTTGTGCTGTTGTTTAGAATCTGATATTCAAGTTCTCCCATCTTGTAATATACGTAGGCCTTTTTCCTGTCGTTGAGGTCAGGGCTCGCGAGCGCTTTTGTATACGAAGCCAGGGCTGTGTCAGCAAGCGAATTTTTCGTAGAGACAGGGCTTCCGGTCAGGGCAGCTGAATCCATTTGCTGTTCAACAGGGTTGAAATCCCTGGCAAGCCCGGAGTAAATATCTCCTTTAACTATATAGGCGTAAGGATAATCAGGTTTGTAATATAATGCCTTATCAATGGTCTTGTAGATATTTGATTCCTTTCTTGTCTCTGCAATCCACAGATATTTTGCATAGGCAAGATAATAGTCGGGATTCGCGGACATTTTACGGGACAGGGCTTTTATTTTAGAGCCTCCCTCTTTTGCCTTTAACTTCCATAAAGAATTATTAGCCATTTTCATGCCTACGCACTGGTCTAAGACAGTGTCTGCGTAGCTTAACTGATATTTATTATTATCAGGGTTTTCGGTTATAAGGTTTTTCAGGATGTCATATGCTGCATCATAGTCGCTGCCTTCTATAAGTATTATAGCCTTTTTATACAATTCTTCTGATTCAGGGGACTGGACAGCAGCTTTTTGCTTTGAGGCCCCTGCCTTGCCGGAATTTCCGGCAGAGTCAATCATTGCTGTTATAATGTCTTCGCTTACGCCTTCCTCTTTTAATTTAAGTATGCCGGTTATCGAGACATCGAACTGGTTCTGGGAATTTTTGATTTTACTGATGACAAGCTCTTCCCCCAGCCCTGCCTTGACCATGCTCACAACTGTCTGATTTGTAAGGATTTCAGCGGACGATGCTGTCATGACTAATAAAAACATTATTGTGGATGACAGGATTATTACCTTAAACGATTTCATAGTCTTTTTATAATATCATTTTTTGGCCTAAAATCAAAGAGCTATGCCCGAAGCCATTAAAATGCAGGGCAAAAGCAGAATTAAAATTTAAGAAATATTGCACTTTTCAATCTTTAGTTGTTTCCCCTTTTTCTTTTTCCCCTGTCTTCTCGTCGGGGATCCTGTATTCCTCAAGCACCCATTTGCCGAGGTCAATGAGCTTGCATTTTTCAGAGCAGAAAGGCCTCCATGCATTTTCTTCCCATGTGGTTGTTTTTTTACATATCGGGCATATAATTTTCATATTGCGTTAACCCCTTCCAGGTTTTATTCTCCTTGAAAGAGGCGATATTTGCAAGAATTTTTTTATCTTCCAAAATTTTTCTCTTTTCTGCTAAAATTAACAGTTCGGGGTTTTAAATTTTCCCCTTGTTGCTGTTTATTGTCTATTGACGAATAAGTAAAGTGGAGGTTGATGATGGATTACTTTTTGAATGAAGAGCAGATAATGACAAGAGACCTTGCAAGGCAGATTGCAGAAGAAAAAGTTGTTCCTGTCAGAAGAGAACTCGATGAAAAAGAGGAGTTTCCATGGGAGATAATGAAGGCACTTGCACAGTCTGATCTTTTCAGCCTTTTTATACCGGAGGAATACGGAGGGCTCGGCAAGGGAACCCTTGAGCTGTGTATTACTATTGAAGAACTGTCAAAGGCATGCCTTGGCGTTTCAACAACATATGCTGCAAATGCCCTTGGCACATATCCAGTCCTTCTTTTTGGGACTGATGAACAGAAAAAGAAGTACCTTCCGGATATTGCCGCAGGCAAACGATTGGTGGCCTTTGGCCTTACAGAGGCAAATGCCGGAAGCGATGCAGCTGGTATTCAGACAACTGCAAAGCTCGAAGGAAATGAATATGTCCTTAACGGCACCAAACAATGGATAACCAACGGCGGTGAGGCTGAGGTCTATACAATAATAGCAATGACTGACAAAAATAAGGGGGCGAGAGGGGCCTCTGCCTTTATAGTTGAAAAGGGCACTCCCGGATTTACATTCGGCAAGAAGGAAGAAAAGATGGGCATTCGGGCCTCTTCAACAAGGGAACTTGTATTTGAGGGCTGCAGGATTCCGAAGGAAAATATTATCTCAAAAGAAGGCATGGGCTTCATAGTGGCCATGAAGACACTGGACAGTTCAAGGATAGGTGTTGGCGCCCAGGGCCTGGGCGTGGCGCAGGGCGCATTCGACGAGGCATTGAAATTTTCAAAACAGAGGATTCAGTTCGGACATCCGATTATCAGTTTTCAGGCAGTTCAGCATATGCTGGCAGATATGGCCATCGAGATAGAGGCTGCAAGGGCCCTTATTTATTCGGTTGCCAGATACATAGACAGCCGCGCAAAGGATATAACAAAAGAATCTGCCATAACAAAGGTCTTTGCTACTGATATGGCAATGAGGGTTACTACCAATGCTGTCCAGGTAATGGGCGGTTCAGGCTATATGAAGGAATACCCTGTTGAGAAGATGATGAGGGACGCCAAGATACTCCAGATATACGAGGGCACAAACCAGATACAGAGGAATGTCATAGGGCAGGCGCTGACAAAGAAGCAGCGGTAGCTTCATAAAACCGCTCAAACATTATTATCCTGTGTTTATGACTTAAAACTTGAATTCTGACCTCAGAATCTTATTGTTCTCGTCAAAGACAACCTTTGCAGTAAAATGGTCTCCGGGCATGAATGAGTAGGCGAGTTCTCTCCAGACCACAACTCTTCTGTTTTTGTCTGTTTTTATCTCAGGATAGGGGAAATTGGCAAAATAGAGGAAGTTTTTTACGATGCTGGTTTCTTTTGACTGCTCGATTAAGGGGTTCTTGTCTGCAAGGATGAAGGTGTCCTGAACATATATTCTCTGAGTAAAAAGGTCGGCAAAACCAACCTTTATTTCATTGCCTGATTTTGTAATGAACCACCATCTGAGAAAGTCGTTTGGCAACGGGCATATCCTGTATGTATTTGCCTCAAGCCTTGCCTTAAGAAAATCCCTTGTTTTATTGTGGAGATAGTACCTGCCTCCTGCATATGAAAGCAGCAACACTATCGTGAGCGCAGAAATAATAACCGCTTTTTTCCTGTTAAGGGCGCAGAATATAACGCAGAGCAATAAGCCTATGGATATATACGGGTCTATTATAAAAGTGATATCAAGGGAATACGGGGTCCAGTCTAAGGGGGAGAGTATTCTTGTGCCGTACTGATTTGTGAGGTCCATTAATATGTGAGTCCCATACCCCAAAAAAGATATGAAATAATAATAGAAAAAACCCTTTCTGAAGCCGAAGATAAGGGCTATTATTAATGGTATAACGAGCAGGGCAAGAAGTCCGTGAGTTATTCCGCGGTGATACCTGAGGAACATGTCCGGCCCCCATATGCGGCTTATGTAGTCAAGGTCAGGCGCAACGGATGCGATAAGCAGTACCCATAAGGATGCCTTTCTTTTGAATCCAAGCCGTGAGATTGTTGCTCCTGCAAGGCTGTGCGTTATCGGGTCCATTATAATACCTCCATATCCCATTTCTTAAGATTATTTTTTATGGAGGTTATGTCTTTTCTTTCATCAATGGCTTTTTTAATTTTCTTCCAGCCCGAAATGTCTCCATAAAGTATGCAGCCGGCAATGGCATTATTTTTTATAACGAGTTTTTTGTATAAAAATTTTTCTTTATCTTTCTGTATGATGGATTCAAGTTTGCTGTCAGCATCTATATCTCCCGCAGCAATAAGGTCTATGCCTGCGATTTTTAATGCGTTAGACGGGGTTGTGCCCTCATAGCCGGCATTTCCTCCTGCCATGTTTATGCCTGCAACCTCCCCCTGTTTTTCAGCTGCAGGCCATATCCCGTAGTAAAGGTTTCTGTGCTCTATTAAATCCCCTGCCGCATAGATGTCCCGAATCTCTGTTTCCATCCTGTCATTAACAGGCAAGCCCTTGTTGCATTTGATGCCCAATTTATAAACGAGTTCTGCATTGGGCCTGACGCCGGCTGATATTATTACCGTATCACAGTCAATGATAGTGCCATCTTCAAGCCGCACGCTCTTGACAGTATCATCTCCGGATATCTCTTTTGTCTGTGCGCCCAGATAGAATCTGAAGCCCATCCCGACCAATTGCGAAGTTAGAATCTCAGAGCCTTCTTTATCCATCTGCCTTGGAAGCAACCTTGGGAAAAACTCTATTATGCTGACTGAACATCCAACCTTTCTCAGGCTGTTGCCAACCTCGATACCAAGAATTCCGCCGCCTATGAGGATAACTTTTTTTGCCTGTTCAGTATGGTTTTTTATCCCGCCAGCATCTTTAATTGTTCGTAATGTAAATATGCCCTTTTTGTCAGAGCCGGGGAGCGGCGGGATAAACGAGACACCTCCTGTAGCTATAAGAAGTTTGTCATATTTCAATCTTTGGCCGGAAGGAACGGCAATCTCTTTCACGTCTTTATCTATCTCTGATACAGGCGTGTTCAGCAGTAATCTTATATTGTTTTTCTCATACCATGCATCTTTATAAATAACAAGGCCTTTCTCATCTGTTTCTCCGGCAAGGTAATCTATCAGCCTGATGCGGCTGTAAAAGGGATATGCCTCATCAGAGACGATTGTTATCTCGCCTTCAGGGTCTATCTTTCTGATGTTCGCGGCTGCAGTTGTGCCTGCAACACCGTTGCCTATTATTATGTATTTCATGCTATTTATTTTTTCGTCTCAAGCATTATCGTAACCGGGCCATCATTAATTATATGCACCTGCATGTAAGCCCCGAAATCTCCGGACTCAACTTTTAGCCCGGTCTTTTTCAGTTCTTCGATAAAAGCGATGTACATCTCTTTTGCCTTTTCCGGTTCTTCTGCATTATCAAAGGAAGGCCGGTTTCCTTTCCTGCAGTCTGCTGAGAGCGTGAACTGGGAGACAACCAAGGCTTCTCCTTTTATGTCCTGAATGGAAAGATTCATTTTGCCTTCCGTGTCTTCAAAGATTCTCAGAGATGATATTTTCCTGACGAGATATCCGAGCTCATCCGGGGTGTCATCCTTTTCTACGCCGAGGAATATCAGCATCCCTTTGTTTATTGCGCCGATAGTTTTGCCATCAACCTCAACGTTTGCTTTGGAAACTCTCTGGATTAATGCTTTCATAATTAAGCTCTAAGCTGACAGCTGTCGGCTATCGGTTTTTTAATACCACATTATTGACTCAAAATCAGGCGTTGGGACTGTTATGCTCAGGTTGCCTCTCCACGGGCAGCGCTCTATCTCTTCCCTGTCTTTAAAAGCAGAGACAAACAGGTTTAGTTCATCTTTTTCTTTTGCATTTATGTCTTTAAACGGTATGGCTATCTCCAGTATATCCTGCATTGCTACTTCGGTTATATCCTTTATCTTTACCCACGCCTCGTCTTTTTTCTCAAACAGTTCTGCATTAACAAATCTGCCCTTTGGCGTGACATTAATCCTGAAAGGAAAAGGCCGGGAGAAGTTTATGGAAAAGACGGTTTCCTGCGGAAAATCGTCAAAGGATTTTTTAGGGTCTACTCTCAAAAAAAGGGTGTGCTGGTTGAACCCATAGTAAATATGCGATATAAGGCTTTCTGCCTTGTGCATACTCCCGCCTGATTTTCCAACGGCAAGATAAGCTCCCTGATACCATTCATAGTAACTGGTGACAATACCGTCAATCCTGGGGCTTATAAATCCCCTGATAGTGATTTCAGGCGAGATAGACCTGTCTTCCCTGAGCACAGGGACAAAAAGATTTGGCGGGATGTCCTTGCCCATGGTTTTGTAAACCTTCATCAGGTTTAACCTGAAGAGTTCATCAAAATCTTCCTGTGTTTCTGTTGTGTGCTCATCTCCGTACCACCAGTTCCAGTCGCTGCCTTCAGCGGCATATAGCGACTTCCATGCTTCGTCAAGCGGCTTGTCCGGGTTAAGTTTTTCAAATATTGCCAGGTCATCTCTTGTATCAGTGAGGTAGTCCCACGCCAGATTATCCTCCTCATGGCCTATCCAGATGCTGTAGTTTGCATTTATCCACGAACCTGCATGCAGCCTGTTGAGTTTTTCACCGGCGTCATGTTCTTTCAGATATTCTGATACTGTTACTGTCTTAAGCCTTTTCTCGTTTGAGAGGCGTTCATAGAGGTATTTGAAAAAATCATGTCCGTCGTTCCTGTAATGTTCCCATGCATTTTCACCATCCAGGATTATAGAGACAAGATGCGGTTTATTGCCGGGGAGTGAATGTTGTATATTCAACAGCTTGTTTATCAGGTCATCCGCTGCATTTTTTGAGTTCCAGCCCGAATATACAAATCCTATGAGGTCAGATAGTTTATGGTCCCTGAATATAATTGAGACGTCAGCAAAATTGTAGGGCCTGTATAAACGTGACGGGTCTGTGAGATTGCCGGAAGAATCCCTCAACCCTTTGTCTATAGAACATGCCAGTACCTCTTCATCTGTGGCAACCCATTTTATTCCTTCTGCCTGAACTGCCCTTAAAACATCTTCACTTACAGAACCTTCGGACGGCCACATCCCGGCCGGCCTGTAGCCGAATACTTTTTCAAAATAATCGAGGGCGTCCCTGATCTGTTTTACCGCGTCTTCAGGGCGTGAAAATCTTTTTTTAGGCAGCCTGACATGAGGCATGGCAATCTTTGAGGAGTCTGTATCCCATAGCAGCGGAAGGATAGGGTGGTAGAAGGGCGATGCGGACAACTCTATCTGGCCTTTTGCATTGAGTTCCCTGTACTTGGGGATTATCCTTCTGAGGATGTCGAGCTGCTTGTCCGCTAAAATTGTTTTGTCTTCTTCTGTATAGTCTTTTCCTTTTTTTACGAGTTCACTCAGGAGCGGGTCTTTTTCTCTGAACATCGGATCTATCCAGCACAGATTAAACAGAACCTGCAGGTCAAGAAAGTCGTTTTCAGAAAAATATTTTATGGCCCTTGTTAATTCTCCCTTCACAAAACTAAGGCCCCTTTTAACCAGCAGTTCATAATATCTCGGGAAGGGCCTTATCATATTGTCCCAGTGGGCAAGAAAAAAGTTCTCGAGTATGAACATCTTGTCTTTATCCGTGAGCTCCGAGGCCTTTTTAGTAGTGAGTTCAAGATAGGTATCCGGCGCATTATTTTCTATGTAGTCATTAAGCTGGAGCAGCAATGAAGGCACGAGATTGAAAGTCTGTTTTATATCGGGGAACCCATCGAGTATCTCGGCCATATCAAGATAGTCTTTTGTGCCGTGAAGCCTCACCCATGGCAGCCTGTAGATTCCCGTGAAAGGGTCTTTGTAATAAGGTTGATGCATGTGCCAGAGGAATACGATATGGAGGGGGCTATCTGTCATACTGGAAGATATACTCGTCAGGCCGTGCTAAACCGAACTCTTCCCGCGCATGTTTTTCCGAATAAAACGGATTTTCTTTTAAGGACTTTATCTGGGTTTTTATCCGGATGTTCTCTTTTTCAAGTTCGGTTATTTCTTTCTCAAGGTGAAGCTTTTTGTTTGAGAGCCCTCTGTATTTCAGAAAGCCTGCATCTCCAACAAGCAGGTTTATACACAGGTATACAAAACTCAGGACTATCAGTATAAAGGTGATGAGCCTTTTTTTCTTTACTTCAGAGACAACCTGTTTTCTTAAAAGGTTATCGGAATTCATTTCCCTAGATTATAAAATGTTTCGACACCTTTGTATATAGCAGAATCAGCAAGCTCTTCTTCGATCCTCAGCAGCCTGTTATATTTGGCTACACGCTCGCTCCTTGCAAGCGAACCCGTCTTGATAAAACCTGTGTTGCATGCAACGGTCAGGTCGGCTATTGTTGTGTCCTCTGTCTCGCCTGACCTGTGAGAGACGACTGCGGTATATCCTGCCCTTTTTGCCATTTCGATGGCGTCGAGTGTCTCTGTCAGTGTCCCTATCTGGTTGAGTTTAATCAGTACAGAATTGGCTATGCCTTCTTTTATTCCCTTTTTGATTATTTTTGTGTTTGTTACAAAGATATCGTCTCCGACAAGCTGGACCTTATTGCCGAGTTCCTGTGTTAATATCTTCCACCCTGCCCAGTCATTTTCCGATAACCCGTCCTCGATTGACAGTATGGGGTATTTCTCTGCTAGTTTCTCATAATAAGAGACCATTTTTTCTGCTGACATAACCTTCCCCTCAAAGTTATATCCCTTATTGGAATAAAACTCTGATGCGGCAACATCAAGCGCTATATAGATGTCTTTGCCCGGTTTATAGCCTGCCATCTTAATTGCGGCTATTATAAGCAATATAGCCTCTTCGTTGCCCTTAAGGTTTGGGGCAAATCCCCCTTCATCGCCGACTGCAGTGTTCAGGCCTTTTTTCTTCAATATTGACTTGAGACTGTGGAAGACCTCTACGCCTGCCCTCAATGCTGATGCAAAATCCCTGAACCCAGCCGGCATTATCATGAATTCCTGTATATCCAGATTATTATCGGCATGTGCGCCGCCATTGAGGATGTTCATCATGGGGACAGGCAGTTCTTTTACATTGCACCCTCCGATATATCTGTACAGGGGCATGCACGCCTCATTTGCAGATGCCTTGCATACAGCCAGAGAGACGCCGAGTATTGCATTTGCACCCAGCCTGCTTTTATTTTCAGTGCCGTCAAGCTCTATTAACAGGTTATCTGTATATACCTGGTCATATGAATTGAGGCCTCTGAGTTCCGGCGAAATTTCCTTGACGACATTTTTAACTGCATTCATTACGCCCTTTCCGTTAAACCGCCTGCCGCCGTCCCTGAGTTCAAGGGCTTCTCTTTTGCCTGTTGACGCGCCTGACGGCACTGCAGCCCTGCCGGAGGCCCCGCTGTCAAGAAAGACCTCAACCTCAATCGTCGGGTTTCCCCTGGAATCAATTATCTCGCGTGCATGTACATCTGTAATCTCTCCCATAAAAAGCCTCCTCTAATATATCATTATCCGGATAAATACTGGTTTATCGTTTTATCAATCCTGTCCATGTCTATAGGCTTGTCCCGCACCTCAGTCCTGTTGGCTATATGTCTCAGGGTCGTTTCCAGGAATATCCTGAAATTATGTATCTTTTCCCTGAGCCTGTTAACCTCTCCTGCAACAACCTGGTCTTTTTTAAATGATAGCACTTCTTTGAAAAAAGAGACAAACTCTTCATAATCTTCATATCTCAAAAGCCTGAATGTAAAACTCTCAAAATACATCATGAAGTTTCTTAACGGTTCAAAAATGCGCACGCGTTCTTCCTGTTTGTTCGATTTTTCCGTAAGAAGGGTAAGGAACTTGTGGAGCACGAGAATGTCTTCTCTCAGTCTCAGGGATTGCTCGGTTTTTGCGATAAAGCTTATAAAAATATCTTCACCCGATAAAGCAGGTTTATAGAACTGGGCTATCTGCACAATGCTCTGTTCTGCAAGGTTTTTAAGTATCCCATGGCTGTTTTCTATCCTCCCGCGAAAATATCTGGGGGCCTTTTTCTTTAATATCTCCTTTAATTCCTGGAGATATACCCTTTTAGTTTCCATTGAGAATTGATAGGAGAGCGACTGGACAAGCATTTTCAGGTCAGGCTGCGCAATTTTGGGTATAATTTTTTCCGTGTAATTCTTAAACATACTAATCTCCGAACGATTGAGCATGAGTATTATCAGGGATGTGTTAAGGGATATAGTCCTCTGGGTTGTGATATCTATGTGCTTCAGATATCTCAGTAATCTGAAGAGATATATCAGTATCAGGGATATGTATTTTTTTGTATCTTTGTCTCTGATATTTTTGACTATATCTGATATCTCCTGGTTTTCTATTATATCGAATTCAGGATTTATATCTTTTTTAAAAGGGTTGAAATAATTGTTTTCTCTTATCTCTTTGCTCAGTATCTGTCCTATATTCATGTAGCTGAGATAAGTTATATCGCCTGATTTCAGGAGGTCGGTGACAAGGCCTTTCAGGTTAACAAAGGAATCATAAAGCAGGAAAACGGCTTTTTCCGGGGTGTCCTGCTTATAAAGTTCTTCCCTGAAGATGTCCCTGTTGCGGTCCGTAAGGAACTTTGTCTCGGCAAATTTCTGAAACCAGTAAGAATTTTTTTTGCTCTCAGGGATTATGACCTCGAGTATGCTGAGTGTCCTTAAAATCAAATCCCTGACTGCTGACAGTTCATCAAAAAAATTGCTCTCTGAAAGGCTTTCTTTTGCCGAGGGGAGGTTTTCGATGATGAAGAACCTGTCCACTGCGCGAAGCAGCACATCGAGCTCCGAGAACAGTTCCATGTGTGTTTCTTTTGAAACCGCAATCCAGTCCTTTGGCTCTTTTTTCTGTATCACCCTTCACCGGTTGTTTAGTTTTAATTATTTATTGTTTTTTAGGCGCATGGATTGCCATATTGTGCACGTCTTCTGCGGCTTCCATCAGACCTTCCGACAGCGTAGGATGAGCGTGGATTGTTTCAGCAATATCTTTTACCTTCAGCCCCCCATGCATTGCAACTGCAAATTCATGAATCAGGTCAGAGGCATGGGGCCCTATAATATGCGCACCCAGTATTTTGTCGGATTTTTTTTCAGCTATTATCTTTATAAAGCCGGATATCTCACCCATTGCATGTGCCTTGCCAAGCGCCCTGAACTGAAATTCACCCGTGGTGTAATCAAGCCCTTTTTCCTTAGCCTGATGCTCTCTGAGGCCTACCGAGCCAATCTCAGGTGATGTGAAGATTGCGGCCGGCACTACGCTGTAATCAAATTTCTTGTCTGCGCCCATAATGTTTTCCGCTGCTGTAAGCCCCTGTTTTGAGGCCACATGGGCCAGGAGGATGCCTCCTGTTACATCGCCGATGGCGTAGATATGAGGCACATTAGTCTGCAGTTTTTCATTTACAGGAATTTCTTTTCTTGGCCCTGTGGAAACCCCTGCATTTTCAAGCCCGATGCCGTTTGTATTGAATGCCCTTCCAATGGATACCAGCACCTTTTCAGCAATCAACTCCTTCCCGTTGGAAAGGAAGGTATGCACGCCGTCATCCCTGACCTCTACCTTTTCGACCTTTATCTCGGTTATCAATTTTATCTTTTTCTTCTTGAGTTCTTTTTCCAGAAGTTTTGACACTGCCTCGTCTTCTGTGGATACAGCCCTCGGCAGCAGTTCGACTATTGTGATTTCTGAACCGAGGTCGCTGTAAATACATGCAAACTCGCACCCGATAACACCTGCCCCTACAATTAAAAGGCTTTTGGGAATCTCCCTGAGTTCAAGCGCCTCAGTAGATGAAATTATATTTTTGCCGTCAAACGGGAAAGTCGGTATCTGCGCAGGCCTTGAACCGGTGGCTATGATAAATACATCTGCTGTTATTGTCTCTTCCGTGGAGTCTTTTAAGCTGACCTTTATTTCCTTTGGAGAGATGAAGGTTCCTTTGCCTTCCTTTAGGGTTACACCCCAGCTCTTGAATAAACCCCTTATCCCTTTAACCTGTGTGGATACAACCTTGCTTTTTCTCTCGATGATCTTCTGCATATTCGGGGATATAGCGCCTGCTGCGTCAATGCCGAAGGATTCGAGTTCTTTTGTCTTTGCATACGTTTCAGATGATGCCAGCAGTGTTTTTGTGGGTATACAACCCCAGTTCAGGCATGTCCCGCCAACCTCGGTGCTCTCAATAACAGTGACCTCTGCCCCGAGTTGAGCAAGTTTGAGCGCTGCAACATATCCTCCGGGCCCTGCGCCAAGTATTGCAACTCTCATTTTGCTTCCTCTTCTATATATTTTTCGTAGTCTGAGGAATCCATGAGGTTGTCGAGTTCAGACACATCTTCTATCTCAAGGACAGCTATCCAGCCCTTGCCGTAAGGCTCTTCATTTATTATCTCTGGTGATTCCGAAAGGTCGTCATTAACCTCTATGATTGTGCCGCTCACGGGGCTGATGACTGATGAGGTTGCCTTTGTGGACTCGATCTCCGACAGTTCGCTGTTGGCCTCGACTGTAGTGTCAGGCTCGGGAAGGTCGATATATACAATATCTCCCAGCGCATCCTGCGCATAGTCTGTTATGCCGACAGTTGCTTTTTTGCCTGATACCTTGACCCATGTGTGCTCTTTGTGATATTTGACGTCTTCCGGATTCATTTTCCCCTCCTGTTTTTTCAAAGTTTAATCTTTTTTAAAGTTAATGGTGGTTGAATTTATTATCACATGGTTTTACTGTTTGTCAAGAAAGTATTTTACATTAATCCGTAATTTTTTCCCCAAACAAAAAACACTGATATAGATTATCTGTATTGGCTGTAATTTTCAACTTATTTTTTGGTATATTTTAAGGTTTTGAAAGTGTCAAAATACCGCACTGAAAACTGCTATCCCTCAGGTTCAGATTACACCTGCAAACCCAGCTGCAGGGATTCAAAAAAATGTTGCATTAACCATTTTTATGTGAGACAATGTTAGTGAAATTTACAACGAGGAGGAAATTATGGAACTGGAAACTCTTTTTAATATTTTCAAGGTAGCGATAGACAAAGAGCATGAGGCCTATGAATTTTATCAAAATGCAGCCGCAAACACTTCTAATATAGATGCAAAAAAACTATTTGAGGAATTCGCCCGGGTAGAATTGCACCATGAGAAAAGGCTTAAAGAAAAATATGCAGAACTGAGAAGGGCTGCTTCTTAATTCAAAATCCTGTATTAAGCTGAACCTGATATTCTTATGGGCCTGGTTTGCGGATATGCATTTAAAATTTCGGCCTCTTTTTCTGCTGAATCACCTGTTGGTAACGCCTGTTGTCTCATAGTTTACCTGACAGTTATTGTCCAGGGCATCGGCATTCACTGCCTGGTTGAACGTTATTGAGTCAACAAGGCCGGTGCAGACGCCGGTGGTTGAACTGAAGCGTTCAATGCTCTCGCCGGAATTAAGGAGACGGGTAGGGTCAACGGTAATCTCCGCGTTGTTGTTCACGCTGCTGCATACGCTGTCAAGCCTGAAGTCACGCTTTGCGCCAGTTCCGTTCCATACCCTGAAACCGGAGCAGCCGGTGCTGCGGGCCACCTGGTGGATTGTCAGCACAAGCAGTTTCTGCGCGATATTGTCGCTCGTTCCCGCAGGGTCATTGTTGTCTCTTGCAAAAAAGGTGAGATTAAAGCTCCCGGACTCATTTGGAGACCCGGATATAACAACGGTATTTGATTGTGTCCATGAGGCTTCGGCAAGGGCTGAGCAGTCTGTGGAAAATACAATATTTGCCGTATTGGCAGTGTTTCTGAAGGTCAGATTTGACGGGGCTGTGGCAGGAGTTCTCTGGATGCACCACCTGTAGCTCTGGTTCGTTGTGGTAAAAGGCACGCCTCCTTTGGCAAATACTGTGGCGTCGTATACCGTGGCGTCCCTGAAACCGGCAGGGAGATCATTATTTACGATTTCCAGTTGGGGCCCTGCGCACCCGGCCTTTGTCCTTAGTTCATCGAGGGTGGTCCATTTGACAAGGTCGTCATAGGGCTCCGGCCTTGAGCCTCCGATATCTCCTGTGTAATTATCAATGCCTGCCACATCTACATTGTATACGCTTATGGTTGTTGATGAAGATACTGCCTGAGTCCCTGAGGTCTGATTATTGTTGTTTGCTCCGCCGCTGATGATTATAAACGCAACATTCGGTATGGTATTTGTCGGAGAGGCGCATGCAGCGTCAGGACAGGTCTGCACGGTTAAATTTGTCGTGCTTCTGCCGCAGACAGCTTCTACTGCAGGAGATGTTATAGTCGTCAGATTGGTGTCTGTTACATAAAATAAGGATTTTGTCCATGCGTCCTTGGGGTTCCTTACCGCGCTTGCGAATTCTGTTGTTGTGGGAAGACGTTTGTTTGAAGAAGCATAGCTTATCAAAGACTCTGAAGCTGCATCTATGATGTCATTGGTCTGGTTTATCTTGACCCTCTTTGTCAGAGGGCCTATCAAAGACACTCCAAGGGTAATTAATAGGCCGATAACAACCAGCACCACCGCAAGTTCTATAAGAGTGAGGCCTTTATCTTTGGTTAGGAGCTCCATACCTAAGAGAATAGCATAGAAAAGCCCGGGGATTAACGAGGTCTGTCAAAATAAAAAACAAGGGCTACATGCGTTGTGCCCCAGACTGTCGAAGATGCTGTAACGTCTGTTGTTGCAGCGACAACCTCGTTCCCTGATCCGGCTGCTAAAGTTACTGCCGTAGCTGCCCTGACATTTCCTGCTCCTGCATCGGCAGTGCCGTCAGTAGCCGTGTCAAAAGATTCAAAACAGACAAGTTCATCTGCCGTGAACGCTGTTGTGCAGGCGTCGGACTTGCAGATCACTATCACATTTTTGGAAGTCCCGCTTACTGTATTAAATCCCATTTTCATAAAAAAGCGAAATGATCCGAGGGTTATGGTAGTGGTAGGAGGGTTAATAAAGTTTGCATTTGCTATTTCATCCAGGGCAGTGTTTGAATTTGATGTTTCATCTATTGCTGAAGTCTGGTCTCCCATTATGCCGTTGATATTAGCATCTCCTGCAAACCTGCCTTTTCTGTCAAGATAGGTCCATTGCGATATCTCCCACTGCTTGGCCCAGCTCGCGAATTTCTTTGCCCTTGCGCTGTTAATGAGATCCTGCCCCTTAAGAACAGCTCCTATAATAATCCCGATTATTACAAGGACTATTGATAATTCAATAAGGGTGAAGCCTTTTCTGTTTTTGCGACCTTGTTTAATATCTCCTCCGCAATGCCGTATTTTCAATGATTTATTTATTAATATTAGCCATATCTTATGGCCCTGTCAATATAATATAACATATTGTATAATCATACAGGTATGTCAAAGGTATTGGGATTATTAGTTTTTATTATGTTTTCCAACCCTTCTTTATTGAATGCTTTTTGTTTTGAGGAGGCTGGCAGGGCTTATGAAATTAATCCTGAATTGCTTGAGATTATCGCAAGGACTGAATCGGGTTTCAGACACGACGCAGTCAATAAAAACAGAGACGGCACGCAGGATATGGGACTTATGCAGATAAATTCCTTATGGATAGAAAAACTCGATCTGAATGCTGCTTATCTCATTGAAAATCCCTGCTATAACACATTTGTGGGGGCAAAGATACTGAGACAGTGCATTGACAGGCATGGATATGCCTGGGAGGCTGTAGGGTGCTATAACGCCTCGGACAGAGCAAAGAGAATAAAATACTCATGGAGGGTATTTAATAAGATTAAAGGCGTGAACAACGCTTCATCTCCGGGTTTTACGACCCGGCATGAGCAGCAAGTAGAAAACAGGGGTGCAGGCAATAAAAAACCCGATGCCGCTGTTTCAGGGTTTTATTTTAGTGTGAGAGAGAAATGAAGGTCCGGGTCCGGAAATTTTTATGTTAGAAGTTAACGGCATATTGACAGAGGCAGCGTGAGCCTGTTAGCAGATCTGCTTTCAAAGGTAAAACACAGGGGTTTCAAAAGCGATGTTCCTCCAAGCCTTAAACATGACGTATTAGCTTCTTCTGAGAGATATGCGGCCAGAAGAAAGGTCATGTTTTTGTCGGTTCTTATTTTTGCCGCAGTTGCATCAGGAGTTGGAGCTGTCTACATTATAAATTTATACAGCAAGTTCTATGAAACAAAAAAACCGGCACAGCAGATCGAAAAATCTCAGAAACAGGTTGTTAGAGAAAGCCCTTTTATCCCGCAGACAGCGGTTAAATTGCCAGCAGATATAACATCCGAACCCGCAGAAAAACCGGGTGCATTCATACAAAAAAGAAAAATAAAAAGGCCGGGGGCAGGCAGGCCTGTCAGCCAATATCAAAAGGAATCGCGGAAGGAAGATATAGTCCCGACTCCTGAATCTGAAGAAACAGGATTTTCAGATGTTGCCGGAGATAAAAAGAAGCCGTCTGACGAGGACCTGTTAAAAAGGGATGCATATATCTTGGCTGCACTGGCTCATGAGTCCAAAGGAGATTATCACAAGGCGCTTGTAAATTATAAAAAGGCCCTTGGCCTGAATCCCGAGAACCACTCTATATTGAATAATATCGCAAGCGTGCTGCTCAGGTTGGATTCTTATAACGAGGCAGTGCAATATCTGAAGAATGCCTTAAACATTGAAAAAGATTATGTGCCCTCGCTGATAAATCTTGGCATTGCGAATGCCATGCTTGGCAATTTTCCTGAGGGTGAAAGTTATCTCATAAAGGCATTATCAATAGATCCCTTAGATGGAAATGCTGTATTGAACGCTGCAATCTTATATGAGAGACAAGGGGATAATGATAAGGCATACAGCTTTTTTAATAAGCTCTCTCAGATGGGAAATATTCAGGGCTATCTCGGCATTGCAAGGCTTGCGGAAAAACAGGGCAGGATAAGGGATGCATTACAGACCTATATGGAAATAGCAGCAATGAATAGGATTGATCCAGAGATCAGAAGGCTTGTGGATGAGAGACTGCTGCATTTGCAGAAAAATTATAAGTGAGACCCCCGGCTATCTGAAAAACAATCCCATTATTTGAATTATGTATTCTTTATAGTTTATGGCAATGGCAGATGCCAGCGCGCAAAACAATATAAATACAAGAATGGACAGCCTCACTGTTGCCGTCCAGTATTCCTTTTTTGCGCAACTGTCTGAAAGATGCCTCATTGCGTACAAAACGTGTCTTTTTTTAATATGCTTGCCTGTATCCAGATATGCCGCCATCAGAGACCTTGAGGATATGAGATTGATTAATCTTGGGATGCCTTTTGACGCCTTGTGTATAAGTTCCTTTGCATTTTCTTTGAATATTACAGAGCCTTTTCCTGCCTTTATCAGCCTGTAATTTATATAATCAGAGGTTTCTTTTACCGTTAAAGGGTTCAATATCACCCTCAGCGTTATTCTCTGATTTAATTGCCTCAATTTTTCCGAAAGCAGCCTCTTCCTCAGCTCAGGCTGCCCGATCAGGACTATCTGCAGTAATTTTTCCTTTTCAGTTTCAAGATTCGACAGGAGTCTCATCTCTTCCAGGGTTTCATCCGGGAGGCTCTGCGCCTCGTCAACTATAATAATAATCCTTCTGCCAAGCATCGAATTTTCTACGAGGAAATCTCTAAAGGCCCTGATAATCTCATTCTTATTTGTATTTTTTATTTTGACATTCAGGTCCTCGAGCACTGTAAGGAGAAATTCTTCAGGTGACAGCCTGGGGGTCAGAACCAGGGCAATCCCTGCCTTGTCTTTCCAGCCCTTTGTGTTAAGAAACGTGTTCAGAAGGGTTGTCTTCCCTGTCCCGGGTTCTCCGACGGCAAGAAAAAATCCCTCCTTCTGCTCGACCATGTAAGTCAGGGAAGATAACACTTCATTATGGCTTTCAGAAGGATAAAAATATGAAGGGTCAGGGGTTAGCCTGAACGGGTCTTCTTTTAAATCAAAAAACTCTAAATAATCCATTTAATATCAGCCCTGGCCTAATTTTATTACCAGATCGTAAACCGGAAATAGAAGCCCTATAATAATTACCGCAAAGATGACGCCTACCAATGTAATCACGACAGGCTCTACCATCTTCCCTATTTTTTGAGATACGTCGTCAAGTCTTTTGAAGTAAAAGCCCGAAAGATACGCAAGCTGTTCGTCAAGATTGCCGCTGGTCTCGCCTGCGTCTATCATTCTTGCTACAAGCGAGGGAAAAACAATGTGTTCCCTGAGCGCATCGGATATCCTGCTTCCTGACGATATGCTGTCCTTTATTTTCAGGAGCGCCCTTTTGAAAACCTCATTCCCTATTACACCGGCAACCATATCAAATGATCTGCTAATCGTCAGTCCGGACACTACTAATATCCTCAGTTGTTCGGAAAAAAGCGCGAGGAGCTTGTTGTAAACCACAATCTTTATGATTGGGAGCTTCAGCTTTATTTCATCAATATAATATTTAGAGCTGCTTTTCCGGTTTAGCATACGTATGGCAATAAAAACCGCAAAGGGCAGGATAGGTATAAAATGCCAGTA
>JACRGY010000130.1 GCA_016212165.1 Nitrospirota bacterium | reverse complement strand
TCCTTGCGGCAGTCTTTGATTTTATAAACGGTTTCCACGACACGGCGAATGCGATAGCCACATCAGTATCAACGAGAGTTCTTTCCCCTAAAGTTGCCGTTGCCATGGCAGCGGTATTAAACATGGTTGGGGCGCTGTCAGGAACTGCTGTTGCCAAAACAGTAGGATCGGGACTGGTAGAGACTGCAAGTGTCACACAGGTGACAGTTATATCTGCGCTTGTGGCAGCCATAATATGGGACATAATAACATGGTATGTTGGCCTGCCAACATCTTCAAGCCATGCAATTCTTTCAAGTCTGGTAGGCGCTGCGATAGCGACCGCGGGGACAGAAGTTATTATCCAAAAAGGAGTTTATAAGATTCTTCTCGGCCTGATTTTTTCTCCTCTTGTCGGGCTCGCATTAGGTTTCCTGCTTATGTTATTTCTTATATGGATATTTAAACGCTCTGCGCCGTCATTGGTTACAAGACTCTTCAACAGGCTCCAGATTGTTTCAGCAGCATACATGGCTTTCAGCCATGGCAGCAACGATGCTCAAAAAACCATGGGTATCATAACAATGGCTCTGATCAGCTATAAAGGGCTGTCTGATTTCCATGTTCCGTTCTGGGTAATTATCCTCTGCGCTGTTGCGATGGCGTTGGGCACAGCGGCAGGCGGCTGGAGAATCATAAAGACCCTTGGCGTACGGCTTGTTCACCTGAGGCCGATTAACGGTTTTGCAGCAGAGGCATCAGCAGCTACTATTATAGAGATCGCATCAAGGATAGGACTTCCTCTCTCAACCACGCATATCATATCCTCAACCATAATGGGCGTTGGCGCATCCAAGAGATTGTCAGCAGTAAGATGGGGCGTAGGCGGAAATATAATAATGGCATGGCTGCTTACACTGCCTGTATGCGGTGTTCTTGCCTGGGCTATCTGTAAAGCAATTCTTCTGTTGGTTTAATGAAAATTCTGCGTATAGTTTTTTTATTAATTGCTATTTTATCTTTATCTTCAACATCAGGCGCCGAGATTATATTCTTTGATGAGATTTCACTTAAAGGCGAGCCTGTAATGCTCAAAGCTGTGACAAAAGGAAAGATCTTCACCAAAGGCGGTGAGATCGTTGAATTTGCTGTTGACGGGAAATCCATAGGCAGAGCGCTTTCAGGCGGTGACGGCGCTGCGTTCAAGGAATTCAGAGCGGAGAAAACAGGACTGCATAAAGTCTCCGTAGTATCCGGCAAAGATAAAGACAGCGGCTTCCTTCTTTCTCTTAAAAAGGGCGCAGAGATTGTTTTCATTGATATTGAGGGAAGCATGTTTGCGCCCATGTCAGGCAAACCTGCAAAAGACAGCCGGGAAATAATTAAGGCCATAGCAAAAAGATTCCCTGTTGTGTATCTTCAGGCAGGGATTCTTGATATCAGGACATTAAAGAAATTACTGAAGGAAAATGAATTCACAGAGGCGCCGCTGCTTCCATGGAGAGAGGGGAATGTGTTTGAGGAAGCGGATAAAAAAGGGTTGAAGATTAAGTTTGTAATAGGCGGTAAAACAGTTATAGAATCAGCAAAAGAATTCAAACCGAAAGCGTTCAGTTTTAATGAAGTGGAAGGAGCAGAGGAAGTCAGAGACTGGGAGGAGATAGGGAAGAAGATGCGTCTTGTGATAAAATAAAAGTGCATGAATTAACAGCGTTAATATGAAAACAAAAAAGTCAGGCAATGAACTTTTTTATGATGTTTTTGAAAGCCCTGTTGGAAGGCTGTTCCTTTTATTTTCAGGGAAAAATCTTGCAGGAGTATCCTTTGAAAAGCCGGATTGCAGAAGAGGAGAGGCGCCTGAATCATTTAAAAAAGAACTGAACAATTATTTTGAAGGGAAGAGTGAGGATTTTAAGCAGGGCACTGTATTTTTGGAAGGCACGGATTTTGAGAAAAAGGCCTGGCTTGCATTAAAAGAAATCCCATACGGAGAGACGCGCAGTTATAAATGGCTTTCTGAAAAAATAGGGAGCCCGAAGGCAAGCAGGGCAGTAGGACAGGCGCTTGGCAGAAACCCAATCCCGATAGTCCTGCCATGCCACAGGATAATTGAGTCTGACGGCTCAATAGGCGGCTATTCATCAGGCGTTGATATAAAGCGGAGATTGCTTGAAATAGAGTATTACAATGTTCTCGGACGGAAGTGACATTGGTATAAGTCCAGGCATAATGTTCTCGCCTGCGACTTTGGTTGGGTTTAAATTCTAAAGGAGAAAAAATGGCAAAGGTAAAAGAAGGAGACACAATAAGCATCCATTACACAGGCAAACTTGAAGACGGAACAGTTTTTGATTCTTCTGAGGGCGGCGCTCCTCTGGAATTCAAGGCAGGCGGAGGAGAGTTTTTGAAAGGGCTTGAAGACGGCGTCATAGGAATGGAAGCCGGAGATGAAAAGACAATCAGAATTCCCGCAGAAGAAGGATACGG
>JACRGY010000131.1 GCA_016212165.1 Nitrospirota bacterium | reverse complement strand
CAGAGCATCCATGGAAGAAGTTCAATATAAGAGGGTTTATGGGGCACAATAACCACCGAGAAAACCCAATCGAGGCGGCGGCATAAAAACCGGACATTTCTATTTTGGTAGAAACAGGACATTTCTATTTTGGCTTGACAGTAAGAGCAGGTTTCTATTGCCCAAATAGAGTTATTAGGTTATACTTTTAAAGCAGCAAATCCTCGAAAAAATTATAGCGGAGAAGGATAATGCCGTTTTTCGGTGAGCTTTTTGTAAGTGAAATATTAAAAAAACCTGTGCTGGACCCAAAAGGCGAAGAACTCGGAAGGGTTAAAGACCTTGTGGTAGTGAAGGGCGAAGCATTGCCAAAGATTTCAAGCCTCATAGTCGAGAGGAAGAGAAAGTTTTTCAGTCTCCCATGGGCAGACCTGAACATATTCAACAAGAGGATAATCTCTGCAAATATTTACAGCGAAAGCCTTAAGTCTTATGAAATGAGCGAGGAAGACCTTCTTTTGGTCAGGGACATCCTTGATAAGCAGATAGTTGATGCAAACGGAGCCAAGGTTGTAAGGGTGAATGATGTCAAGCTCGAAGGATTTAATACTGAAGCTGTGCTCATTGCCGCTGATGTAGGTATGAGAGGCATAATGAGAAGGCTCGGAGTTGAGAGAGGCGGAGAAGACCTTATGAGGGTTTTAAGAGGACAGCTTCCATATAACCTGATAAGCTGGGACTATATCCAGCCTCTGGAGCCGAAACTTACTGCGATATCTCTTACTATACCGAGACAGATGATGTCTGAACTGCATCCTGCAGACCTTGCAGCAATAATAAGCCAGGTCTCTCACAAAGAGGGCGCTACATTTATTAAAGACCTTGATGTTGAGACCGCAGCTGAGATGCTTTCAGAGCTTGAACCTGATACACAGGCAGCAATAATAACAGGGATGGACACTGAAAAGGCTGCCGACATCATAGAGGAAATGCCTCCTGACGAAGCTGCCGATGTGCTCAGCGACCTCCCTGCAGGGAAGGCGCAGGAAATTCTGGGCAACCTTGAAAAAGAAGATGCCGAGGACATTCAGGAACTCTTGGGGCATGAGGAAGATACAGCAGGCGGTATCATGACAAACGAATATATTGCTTATTCGCCGGAGATGACTGTAAAAGAAGCCTCGGAAAGATTCAGGGTTAATGCCAAAGAGGTGGAGACTGTATATTACATTTACGTGCTTGATAAAGACGAGAAATTGATAGGCGTTACTTCGCTGAGGGAACTGCTGCTTGCGGAGCCGGACAGTATACTTGCAGATATTATGGAGACGAATCTCAAGACTGTCTCGCCGGGAGAAGATGAAATGGTTGCTGCTGGAATTATATCCAAGTACAATCTGCTGGCCCTGCCCGTGGTAGATGAAGACGGTTATATGCACGGCATCGTAACAGTTGATGACATAATTGATATTCTTCTGCCTCCTTCGGCAAAACGTAAAAGGAGAAAGGTGTGAGCCTCTACAGGAAAATAGCCCTGTTTCTTGCAGTTATGGGGCCGGGGATAATAACCGCAAACATAGATAATGACGCAAGCGGCATCACAACATATTCTGTTGCAGGCGCGCGCTTTGGCTATGGTTTGCTTTGGACCCTGGTACCTACAACTATAGCCCTTGTTGTAATACAGGAGATGATAGCCCGCATGGGCGTCATAACAGGGAAAGGGCTCTCCGATCTTATCAGGGAAAATTATGGAATAAAGGCTGCATTTTTCATGATGTTAGGCCTCCTCATAGCTAATTTCGGAAACACTGTTGCCAATCTTGCAGGCTGGGCAGCAAGCCTGGAAATACTCGGATTAAGTAAATATATAATGATACCTGTTGGCGCAATTTCAATATGGATGCTTGTCACAAAAGGAAGTTACCGGTTTGTTGAAAAGATACTTTTATTTGCATGTCTTTTGTACTTTGGCTATGTTATTTCAGGGGTTATGGCAAAGCCTGAGTGGATGCCGGTGCTTAAAAGCACCTTTGTACCGCAGATTAAATGGGATTCGGAATATGTTATGCTCAGCATAGCCATAATAGGAACAACCATAACACCGTGGATGCAGTTCTATCTTCAATCATCCATTGCTGAAAAGGGAATAAAAAAAGAGCAGTATAAGGCATCGCGCCTGGATGTTATTATCGGGTGCTCCATAACCGATATAATCAGTTTTTTTATAATAGTGACCTGCGGAACATTGCTGTTTCCGCAAGGGGTCAGGATAAATGAGGCGTCAGAGGCAGCACTGGCCTTGAAACCATTGGCAGGTGATTATTCATCCCTTATATTCTCTCTCTGCCTTGCCAATGCATCTCTGCTCGGGGCTATAATAGTGCCATTGGCAACTGCATACTATATATGCGAGGCAATGGGATGGGAGGCAGGGGTTAATAAGACATTTAAAGAGGCTCCTCAGTTTATGTGGATCTATACATTGACGATAGCGCTGGCTTCGCTTGTGGTCCTGATACCAGGGGCGCCGCTGGTCTTTCTGATGGTGCTGTCAGCTGTGATTAACGGGTTGTTGCTGCCGTTTGTCCTTGTTTATGCCTTATTGCTTGTAAATAACAAAAAATTAATGGGAGAATACACCAATCCAAAAAGTTACAATTACATTTCATGGGGAACAGTGGTTGTTATAATAGGGCTTACAGCATTTCTGATTTTTATAAATATTATTCCGGCAGGGGGAAAGATTTAATGGTAAAGGCAATAGAATGGAAAGACGGCAAGGTAATAATGCTCGACCAGAGCAGGCTTCCGGTAGAGGTAAAATTCATAGACTGCACCAATTATCATATTGTTGCAGAGGGAATTAAAAAACTATGGATAAGAGGGGCGCCTGCGATAGGGATTGCAGCAGCCATGGGCATAGCCCTTGGCGCGCAGGACATAACAGCAAAGAACTACAGGGAATTAATGAAAGGGCTTGAAGCTGTATTTAGTGACCTCCTTTCAACAAGGCCTACGGCTGTAAATATAAAATGGGCGGTTGAGAGGATAAAAAAACTCCTGAAAGAAAATAAAGAAGAACCGGTTTCAAAACTTAAGATGCTGTTGATTGAAGAGGCACAGAAGATACACGCAGAAGATATAGAGGTTAATAAGGCAATAGGAAGATGGGGAGCGCAGTTTATAAAAGACGGCGACACAGTCCTTACTCACTGCAACGCAGGCGCTCTTGCAACAGGCGGATACGGCACAGCAACAGCGCCAATTCTTGTTGCAATAGAGCAGGGCAAAAAGATTCAGGTAATTGCTGATGAGACAAGGCCTGTTCTTCAGGGGGCGAGGCTCACTGCGTGGGAGCTTATGCAGGCAGGAGTTCCTGTTACATTGATTACAGACAATTCCGCAGGAGCGATTATGAAAAAAGGCGAGATAAACCTTGCGATTGTCGGCACTGACAGAACTGTCAGGAACGGAGACGTTGCCAATAAGATAGGCACATATTCGGTTGCAGTGCTCTGTAAGGAGCACAGGATACCTTTTTATGTTGCAGCTCCTTTGAGCAGTATTGATTTTTCCATAACAACAGGCGATAAGATTCCTATAGAGGAAAGAGGGCCTGAAGAGGTCACTCATATATTCGGCACCTGCCAGATAGCGCCTGACAACGTAAAGGTCAGGAACATGGCCTTTGATGTTACGCCTGCAAAATATATAACGGCGATTATTACCGAGAAGGGCGCATTCAGGCCGAGGGAACTGAAAAAATTAATGAAGAAAGATGTTAACCTTGATGAGTTAAGGCTCTGACATGAGATGATATGATTAAGACAACAGATATAAAAAAGGTTTTTGACGCCTATGACGCCGAGCTTCGCCTGGTTGAAGTCAGGCTGGAAGAACTTTTTAAGAGCGATGCTCCGCTCATACCGCTGGTAGGAAAATATCTGCTTGAGAGCGGAGGCAAGAGGCTGAGGCCGCTTTTTCTTCTTTCAGGCGCACGGCTTGCAGGATACAAGGGAACAGACCATATAATTCTTGCGGGCATTATAGAGCTGATACATATGGCGTCGCTGCTCCATGATGATGTTGTTGACGGCGCCAAACTAAGGAGGGGGAAGGCAGCTGCCCATTCCTTATGGGGCAATCAGGTTGTGATTCTGGTCGGAGATTTCCTTTATTCCAATGCCCTTAAAAAAGCAGTGTCTTTCAGGAGCCAGAGGATAATGGAGGCGCTCTCTGAGGCCACGACAAGCATGACTGAGGGAGAGATATTGCAGCTTCAGAAAACCTCGGATATCAGCATTACAGAGGAGGAGTATACAAGAATAATATCTGCCAAGACAGGCATACTCATATCTGCTGCGTGCAGGATTGGCGCGATATTAAGCCTTGGTCCAGGCGCCGAAGAAAACGCCCTTGCAAGGTTTGGCCTTAAGTCGGGCACGGCTTTTCAGATGGCGGATGATATACTCGATTATATGGCGGATGAGAGTGAACTTGGCAAAAAACTCGGTAAAGACATAGAAGAAGGCAAAATCACGCTGCCTCTGATTTATCTTTTTAAGAATGCCCTGGATAATGAAAAAGAAGAGATAAAACAGGTCATAGATAATTTTTCAGAGCAGGGGCTTCAGAGGGTGCTTGCCCTGTTCAGGCAATATGATGTTCTGGAAAAGTCTCTCGCAAGGGCAGAGGGGATTGTGAATGAGGCAAAGGATGAGCTTTCGATATTCCCTGATTCCCCTGAAAGGGATTATATGCTCTGTATTGCTGATTACGCAATTTCCAGGGAGAAGTGATATGCATCCATTGGTAATGCTTGCCAGACAGGCAATTGAGACCTATGTGAAAGAGGGCTGCGCAATCGAACCTCCGGCTGAACTTATACCAGAGATGAAAGAAAAGGCAGGGGCCTTTGTATCCCTGAAGAAACACGGAGAGCTAAGGGGCTGCATAGGCTCATTTATGCCGAGCTGTGACAATGTTGCATCAGAGATTATAAAAAATGCGATATATGCTGCAACGCAGGACCCGCGGTTTCATTGTGTCCGGCCGGAAGAACTGGATGACCTTGTATATTCTGTTGATGTGCTGTCCTTGCCCGAAGAGGTCAGGGATATTAAGAAATTAAACCCTAAAAAATACGGGGTGATAGTCTCTAAAGGGCAGAGAAAGGGGCTGCTTCTGCCAGACCTTGAAGGGGTTGATACTGTTGAGGAGCAGCTTAGAATCGCAAAGATGAAGGCAGGGCTGTCTCCTGGTGATGAGGAAGTCAAAATATTCAGGTTTGAGGTCAGGAGGTATCACTGATGAATAAGGGAAGGCAATGGAAATACCTTTAAAAGGCAGCATCAGGGACTATAGTCTCCCAAAGGTACTTGTTCAGCTCAACAGGAAGCGTGCAACAGGGACCCTGTCGGTAAGCACGCCTAACTTTACCAAAAAGATATATCTGATAAAAGGGGATGCTGTATTTGCCTCTTCATCTTACGAGGATGACCGGCTCGGCGAGATGCTGCTTAAGGCCGGGAAGATTACCGTTGAACAATACGATAAATCCGTAGAGATATTAAAGGCAACCAAAAAACGTCAGGGTGCGATACTTGTAGAACTCGGTTATCTTACTCCCAAAGACCTTTTCTGGGGAGTTAAATATCAGGTAAAAGAGATAATTTACAGCCTTTTCCAGCTTGAGGAAGGAGAATTTGAACTTGCAGAAGGAGATGTGCCGACCCAGGAGGTCATAACTCTTAAGATGAGCATGGGCAACCTTATATATGAGGGAGTGAAAAAAATAGAAAACTGGACCAGGATAAGGCAGGAGATGCCTGACACAGGGATAGTATTAAGGCTTTCTGAAGACCCGATTAGCCTGTTTCAGAATGTAGAGTTAAGCCCCAATGACAAAAAGATGCTTCCCCTGATAGACGGGAGAAAGACAATTAAAGAAATTGTTGACAGTTCCTGGACAAATTCATTTGAGGCGATGAAGACTATTTATGTGTTATGGTCTATCGGGATTCTCGAAGAAAAAAAGGGGGCGCCCAGAGAAATAAAAGAAACAACTGAGACAGTGTCTTTTGAAGACCTGATGCAGCCTTTTGCTGAAGAAGAGGAAGCATTCATGAAAAGGGTGAGAGAGATTTATTCCAACCTTGATATGTTAAAGATGCATGAGCTTCTTGAGATAGATAAAAATTCAGACGCTGAAACCATAAAAAAGAACTACTACAGGCTTTCGAGGGATTTTCATCCGGACCGGCACCTCAGCGCTTCAGACGCCACTCTGATAGACAAACTCACAGCGATCTCCGATGCCATTACAACAGCTTATAGTACGCTTAAGGATGATTCCGGGAGAAAGGAATATTTCAGTTCTTCAGCCGGGCCTGCAAAAGAGAAAACAGCGGCAGGGAAAGAAAGTGATGAAGAACAGTTTAAAAAAGGCATTGATGAATTCAAGAAGAATAACTTCGAGGCTGCGGTGGTCCTTTTTAAAGAGGCCGCAGGAATAAATCCTAAAAAAACTCAATACTGGAGTTACCTTTCGTTGGCCCTCACAAAGATTCCGCACAGGCTGAAGGAAGCAGAGGAACCTTTGCTCGAAGCCATAAAGCTTGAGCCATTAAATGGAGAGCACTATGCAAACCTTGGCCTTTTATATCTTAAGACCGGGCTCACTAAAAGGGCAGCCGGCCAGTTTGAGAAGGCATTGAAGTTTGACCCCGGCAATATAAAGGCACAGAAGGGGCTGAAGCAGATTAAGGGATAGATTATCCTTCCTGCACCGGAAGTTTTTTTGGGGCATCTATGCAATGATTTGTCGAAATGAAGGACAGGAACGCAGGGGATTGGATTTTTTTTGGAGAGATGGGCGGGAAAGGAAAAAAATAGGCGCTGACTCGATTTATTTAAGCAGATATCTTTTTACTTTATTGACAAAGTCTTTTGTCTTAGGCAACATCTCATCAATATCATTCTTTGAAACTTCAGTCTGCTCCATATAATCGCCTTTTTGCCTGAGTTCAAAAGCACGATGCAATGTTTTTGATAATTCATTGTCAAAGACACCGGTTTTTATAAACTCCCTGTCAAAAAGCGAAATCGCACCGCCATGTTTTGATGTGCCCAACTCTTTTTCCTGAAGAAGGGCAAGGACAGCATAGAACATTGCGTAATACATTCGGTTCATCACCGCGCGCATGCTCATGCCTTCCCTGAGAAGGACTTCTGCTTCCTTTATGGAATCGTCCGCTTCTTTAAGCCTGTATTTTATTAACTCAAGAAGTTTCTCTTTCATATGGCAACACCCTCACGATAAACATTTTTGATAAAGACAGATTCGCTGAGCGGGCTGTGCTTAACAGCCTCCATGCTGACGGCAACAGGCATGATGAGCACATCTTCATGGAATCCAGCCTCCCATGCACAATCGCTTATATATTTTTCTATTGAGTGGTCAAGATGATCTACAACGACAAGCACATCAAGGTCTGATTCAGGACTTGCGTCTCCCCTTGCGCGGGAGCCGAAGACCCGTAGTTCAAGAACTCTCACTTTTTGTGAAACAAGAGATTTAAATTTTTCTATTACGCTAAGGTCTTTTTCCTGCATCTTAACCTCCTCTCACTTTTTCCTTGATTGCCCTGTCTATATCTTACCAGTATCCGGGCAGGGATTTCTGCATGACCCGGCAAAGCCTGAATCTTTGCTTCCCGTAGATAATTATATCATACGGCTGGAGATTCTCTTTCAATACGCGCAGTCCTGCCAACTTTTTTAAATACCCTTCCTGAGCCGGAAGTTTTTTAGGGGGAAAGGGGGAATGTTTGCAAAAGGCTATTGATTCAATCTCGATAGGGGTTATATTTTCTTAACGCCGTATTGACTGTGGACTACGTGCAGAAAGTTGCATTGCAAGACCTGACCCTCAGAGGATGCTGTCCTACGTGCAGAAAGTTGCATTGCAAGACCTGACCCTCAGAGGATGCTGTCAAGTTTTCTTAGAATTGTTATTAACGAGTCGAATTTGTATGACATTTTCCTCTTTCTGAATTGACTATATCATACCACCACTGCCACCATTATGGCAGTTTGAAATGGAGGATCAAAGAGCGGCTCGCCTCAGTCCGCACTCAGGCGGATTCGCTGAGAACAAATGAGTTGCAGACTCCGCAATGATATGTCTTCAAAACGACCATTTTCGTTTGCCCGTTTGGGTCAGTAACAATTCTTGGAGTAATAGATACACTTAGATTGGCTACACCCCTGCAATGGGGGCAATATGCCGTACTCAAGCAGGTCATATTACTTTCTACTTTGTCCTGCCTTATGCTCATGTCCGTTTTTTGGTACGTTTGACTCCATAAACTGCCAGCTCTTCGGCCACGCGCATTTCGCTCCCCCTTGCCTCCGGCTCAAATGTCACACGGACGCGGGCGTGCAGCACCTCGGCCACGCGGCGCAACATGCTGAGTGAGTGGCCTTCATAGCCGGGCGATTCCAACCTGCTGATCTGCTGCTGGGAGGTCTTGAGGAGCTTTGCAAGCTCCTTTTGGGAAAGTCCCGACTTCTGACGAAGGGCGGCAATCTGGAGTGCCACATCCCAGGCCTCGCCTGCGCGCTCAAACCAGTCAGCAAACGCCGGGTTTTTCAACTGCTCTTCAAGATAACGATCAAAATTAGTCTTCTTCATCTCTCTGCTCTTTTCTGCCAGTCTTTCATTCGTTCCCGCGCAAGCCTAATATCACGATCCGGAATAGCCTGTCCTTTATTTCGGATACCGTGGACGGCAACAATGCGGCGATTCTTCACAAAAAACCAAAGAACCCGCGTATTGAGTTTGCCAACGTGGCGAAGTTCAAAGAGCCCGCCGCCGAGCGACTTGGCTAACGGCTCCCGGTGATACAGCCGATTCCTCAGTTTCGCCAACCCGGCAACGACGGCTGCAAAATCATCCGGATCAGAGGTCTTTAGTTTATCCAGGAACTCTCGCACAGGACAAGCACCAAGCTCTGTCTCATAAAATTCTACGATAAAAGTCATGTTCATGTCAACACTAATATTGATGTATCGCTCATCATCCGTATGCCTCCCAAAATTTTTCCCTCAATCATACCCCTTGAAGGTTGAGAATTTCAAGAGAGGGAGGATACGATAAGGGGATATAGAGGCTTGTCTTTTTTAGGTTGTTTGCAATATAAGCGTCTTATCTTTTACGCTTAAACTTTCCGCTTTTTCCGCCGCTTTTTTCCATGAGCATGATGTCAGTGATGGTTATCTCTTTATCAACTGCCTTGCACATGTCATAGATTGTAAGCGCTGCGGCTGCTACCGCTGTCAGGGCTTCCATCTCGACTCCGGTCTGCCCGGTTATCTTCACCCGCGATTCTATTCCTATCCTGCTTTTTTTCTCATCAAGTTTGAAGTCAATGTCCACTGAAGTAATCTTTAACGGGTGGCAGAGGGGAATTATTTCAGCTGTTTTTTTAGCAGCCATTATTCCCGCAATCTTTGCGACACCCAGGACATCGCCTTTTGAGGCCTGGCCCTTTTTGATTATACCGAAGGTTTTCTTTTTCATATAGACATTGCCTCTTGCAACTGCGATTCTTTCGGTTAAAGGCTTTGCGCCGACATCAACCATCTTGGGCATTCCTTTTTTATCTATGTGGGTGAGCTTTTTCATGAATACTAATATATCATCCTGAATTATTTCTGGCAATTATTGATAACTGATAAAAGGCAGATTCTATCAGTGGCAGGCGCTATTGCAGCTACAGGTCAAGTTCCCTCTGGCCTTTTGAAATGCCTCGCGTCCTTCCCTGAATGAAAGTGCTGCAATTGCGATTGCCCCGATTGAGTCAAGCCCTCCGATGCCTGTGAGCTCATAGCCCAGGCTTGAGAGAAAAAGGACAACCGAAAGATACATGCAGGCCTTTGTGCAATTGGCGTCAGCAAGTATTGCCTATGAATTTAACTGCCTGCCTACTTTTATTTTGTAATGAATCAGAAGCCACATCGAAAGGATTGAGACGAGGGAAATAATAATCCCCCACAATGTTGTCTCAGGTTTATGTCCCCTGTATAAATTGATTGAAGCAGTTACGATTAGCCCTGCAGTAAGAATATAAAATGCAGTCCCTGTTACCCTTAGTGCATCCTTTTCAAATTTATCAAAAGTTTCATTGTTATTTCTTCTTATACGGCGGAGCATGTGCCATATGCCTATGCCGGAGATTACCTCAACGAATGAGTCTATCCCAAAACCCAGGAGGACGAGTGTTTCGCCTTCAATTCCGAAAAAAACAGAAACCACGCCCTCAAGGATATTATAGAAGATTGTAATAAGGGCAAGAACATATGCCCATCTGTAAAGAACTTCATTTTTCTTTCCCGGCTTTAGCGTTAAGGTCGCCATTTTTTATTTTAACAGATGTGGTTCTTTTTCTTGCTTCATTATTAATTAAAATATAGAATATCAGCGTGAATGTCAGAGTTGATGAAGAATTATGCATTGGCTGCGGAAACTGCGAGGATATATGCCCGGCGGTTTTTCATGTGGATGAAATATCAGGCAAGTCACAGGTCATTGATTCTGAGGCATGCGAGTTTGTCGGCTGCTGCGAGGCAGCAGAAGAAAACTGCCCGGTTGAGGCGATTAGCCTGGAAGAATAATTCAATAACGAGAAAGCTCACCTGGGGCGGCTGGCAAGCCGCGAACCAGTGGAACGCTTTGTTATACTCGTTGATTGCCGTGCTATTTTTAGTAAACTGCGCAGTGCCTCATTGACCGAGGCGTCATCGTGAAACGCTGCTGCTACATCAGGGCTGAGAAGAACAAGATTAGTTCCTCTTTTGTATTCCTCGAAATATTTTCCTCTTACGCCTTTGCCCAAATCTTCCCGCCTGTACTCTTTACGCATTCCTTCTTTTTTAGCCGTCTTCATATATTTTCCTTTCTTGCCTTGTTGCGCGCCTTGCGCTTATTAGTCTTGTTTTCCCATGTCGTTCTGTATGAACAACAGCCAATATCTGACCTGTTGAGGCGATTAGCCTGGAAGAATAGCAGCAAAAAACCGGTCGCTGTCCCCTATTTAATTATTTCATCTGGTTGTTAGGTTTTATTTAGTTTTTCATATTTTTCAATGATTCCTTCTTGTAATGATAATTGTTTATCTTTATGTTGTTTAGTTTCTTTTTCTAATTTAATTGTGTCAATAATAAGACTACAAATGGCAAGTATATATTTAAGACTTAGCCAAATAGTTTCTTTGGGAGCGGCTAAAATCTTATCACCATAATCTACTGTTGATTTTCCTTTATCATCTAGGTACCAATAACCAAATGAACTAATAAAGTTCTTCTTCTGGTTTGGATCGAGATTCTTGATATATTCGCTAAAAGAAAAATCAATATTAGATACGTTATGTATTAATAAATTGCGCAATTCTGCAAGAGCAGATATGAATCGTCGTTCATCTGTGTTTAGAAGTTCCAGATCCTTAATGAATGCAATTTTGCCATACGATTTATTTCCTATCTCTAATCTTGCGAATATATCAAGAAGTCTATTATATCCAACACGGTCTGTAATTAATGTGGATATTACTGTTTCGAGCAACGCATGAGATTTAATAACAAAAGACCAGTCATCTTCTTTCAGTAAAGTGTCTAAAAATCCCGCTCGTATATTTAACTTCGACTCGAGTATTTTTATAGCCTCTTGAATTTCTTCGTGAAAACCCATTTATTTTCTTAAACCTAACATATAATATACGAATTTCGCTCTTTCCGATAATTCGATACAAATATAGCACAAAGCAAAATATTATGGACTAAAAGCGCTGTTCGTTTTTTATGGGGAAATTGTCCTGCATGGCCACGCAAACCTCTCCAACCCCTCCTTGGTAAGGAGGGGATTTGAATGCCTATAGCAGCCCGTAATCTTTCAATACCTTCTTGAGCTTGTCCTTATTCGCATCAGACATCTCGCAGAGGGGGAGCCTGAATTCTTCCTGAATTTTTCCCATCATTGCAAGGGCTGTCTTTGCAGGAATCGGGTTTGTCTCTATGAACATGGAAGCATTCAATGGTTCCAGTTTGAAATGGAGCTTCCTTGCCTTTTCAATATTTCCCTGGTGCCACGCCGCACACATATCAGAGACGTCCTTTGGCGCCACATTTGCTGAAACAGATATTACGCCTGTGCCTCCAAGCGCAAGAAGGGTAAGCGTGGTGAAGTCATCTCCTGATATTACAGAAATCCTGTTACCGCAGAGCCTTATTACCTCGCTGACCTGTTTCATATCGCCTGTAGCTTCTTTTATGGCAACTATGTTCTTTATTTCCGCGAGGCGCGCAACTGTTGAAGGCAGTATATTCACCGCAGTCCTTCCCGGCACGTTATACAGGACAAGCGGAAGGCCTGTTGATTTTGCTACCTCTTTATAATGCCTGTAGAGGCCTTCCTGAGTCGGTTTATTGTAATAAGGTGAAACAAGGAGCGCTGCATCAGCGCCAGCCTTTTCAGCCTTTTTTGTTATCATTATTGTTTCATCGGTTGCGTTTGCGCCTGTGCCTGCAATTACAGGCACCCGCTTGTTAACGGTCTTTACTGTTAACTCAATCACCCTGATATGCTCGTCGTAATCAAGGGTTGCGGACTCTCCTGTTGTGCCGCACGGGACAATGGCGTTTGTGCCCTGTTTAATGTGCCATTCTATTAAATTGCAGAGCGCTTTTTCATCAACTTTCCCTTTTTTAAACGGAGTGACTATTGCAACTATTGAACCTTTAAACATATTGGCCTCCTTGCCAAATTATTATACAAACTTAATACCGACCATGTATGTGCCGTTATTATATGTTTTCACACTCCATACAACAAGTCCAACCTTGTGTGCAGTTGAATTGTCAAGCCTCAATACATGGCCCGGTTCAAGAGGGTAGTTTGTTTTAATGCCGATACCAGCCTCGCTTATATCAATGCCTTTTGCCACAAGGTTCAATACCTTTGTATTTGCAATATCAAGAACACTCACGGCAAAATTTATGGTATTGGTAAATGGTTTTCTTTCAAATTTTCTTCTTTCGCTCATTTCTTTCTCCTGATAGTTCAATACTTATTTCTCCGGTAAATACCTCTGTTGCAGGGCCTGTCATATAAACATGATTATTTTCAGCCCTTTCGATAAATAAATCTCCGCCTGTAAGACGGACTGTAACATTTTTCCCTGTAAGCCCTTTCAGATTTGAAGCAACCGCAGCAGCCGCCGCTCCGGTGCCGCATGCCATAGTCTCTCCTGAGCCTCTTTCCCACACCCTCATCTTTATTTCCGAAGAGCTCACGGCCTCTATAAATTCCACATTGGTTCTCTTTGGGAAAAGCTTGTGCTTTTCGAGCAAAGGACCGTAATAAGTTACAGGGAAATCAGCGGCGTTGTCAACAAATATAACAGCGTGCGGATTGCCCATTGAAACGCATGTTATTAGAAAGGTTTTGTCTTCTATTTTCAGAGAGTAGTCAATAATAATATTTTTTTCTGAATTCTGACTTCTGACTTCTGACTTCTGACTTATCTTCACCGGTATTTTCTCCGGTTCAAAAATAGGCTCTCCCATGTCAACTCTGACAAGCCTTCCTTTTTTCTCCGGACGAATTATGCCTGCAAGTGTTTCTATGGTAAGAACTTTCTTTTTAGACAGCCCCTTGTCCCAGATATATTTTGCAAGGCACCTGATGCCGTTGCCGCACATCTCCACCTCGCTGCCGTCGGCATTTAATATCCTCATCTTAAAGTCGGCATTTTTAGAGGAGTAAAGCAAAAGTATCTGGTCAGCGCCAATGCCGAATCGCCTGTTGCACAGATTTTTGCTTAAGCTGCTGAGCGCTGAACGCTGAGCGCCCAACGCCTGAGAAAGGCAGTCAATGAGAATGAAGTCATTGCCAAGGCCGTGCATTTTTGTGAATTTTATTTTCATTACAGAATAACCTTTTAAACTGTTCGAACTGTTTAAGTTAGTTGCTGAACTCACGGTTCAGCAGCAGGAAACCCCTCAGCCGCCGCCATGGCCTTTGTGGGAGATTGATGGAGAATAGGTATTCCCCTCAGACGAACAGCAGAAAGACGACATCTGCTTTTTTACATCCCTTGAGCCGCAATCAGGGCAGGCGGTGTCTTTTTCCGTAGCTCCTATTTTTTGCAGGACTGAAAAAGCTGTGTTGCATTTTTTACATTTATATTCATAAATCGGCATTTTTAACCTCCGGTTATTATATCTTTTATTTTGCCTAATCTATTCCTTTTAAGTCAAATTGGACTCTGCTATAATCAAGTCATGAGAGAGGCAATGCTGTATGAAAAGCTTGAAGACAAAAAGGTGAGGTGTTTTTTATGCGCTCACGGCTGCCATATCTCTGACGGGAAAAGGGGTATCTGTGCTGTCAGGGAAAATATTGAAGGGACTCTTTACAGCCTTGTATACGGCAGGGTCATATCCGCAAATATAGATCCCATCGAGAAAAAACCCCTTTTTCATTTTCTGCCGGCCTCATATTCTTTTTCGATTGCTACAGTGGGCTGCAACTTCAGATGCATGCATTGTCAGAACTATGAAATATCCCAGTTTCCAAGGGAGAGGCCGGATGCGGCAATCCCCGGCAGGGAGATGAAACCAGAGGATGTAGTGAATCTGGCAGAACAAAACAACTGTGCGAGTATATCCTATACCTATACAGAACCGACGATATTTTTTGAGTTTGCATATGATTGCGCACGGCTTGCTCACAAAAAGGGGATAAAGAATGTCTTTGTCAGCAACGGGTATACAAGCCCTGAGGCAACGCGTCTGATAGCGCCTTATCTTGACGGAAACAATATAGATTTCAAGGGGAGTGAGAAGTTTTACAAGGAGATATGCGGTGCAAAGGCTGCTCCTGTCAGGGAGACCATAAGGTTAATGAAGGAACTCGGTGTGTGGGTAGAGGTTACGACGCTGATAATCCCGGGGCATAATGACTCAGAAGAGGATTTAAGGAACATTGCCGGGTTTATAAAATCTGTTGACCCGGCAATGCCGTGGCATGTGTCCCAGTTTTATCCAACATATAAATTAACAAATGTGCCCCGCACCCCTGTTCAAACACTCAGATGGGCACGTCAGATGGGCCTTGATACAGGGCTCAAATATGTTTATGAAGGAAACGTTCCGGGAGAAGGCGGTGAAAATACATACTGCCCGAACTGCAGGGAGCTGCTCATTCAGAGAGTTGGGTACAGCATAGGCGAAAACAAGCTTAAGAATGGCAGATGCTTTAATTGCGACAGCTTAATAGAGGGTTTGTGGAGATAATGACAGCTTGAACTTTTTCAGGTATTCTGTTAAGATTTTTTACAACCAATATGGCTCTCGAAGATATTGAAAAATTAAAAGAAAAGGTCGCAAAGGACCCAAACTCAAAGCTCTTTGTCCCGCTTGCCGATGAATACAGAAAAACGGGTAAGTTTGATGAGGCCATATCTGTTCTGTTGAAAGGGCTGGACAATCAGCCTTCCTACATGAGCGCAAGGGTATCCCTCGGCAAAGTATACCTTGAGAAGAAAATGATGGCTGAGGCCAAGACAGAATTCGAAAAGGTAATATCAGCAATACCCGATAACCTCTTTGCCCACAAAAAATTAGCTGATATTTACAGAGACTCGGAAGATAAGGACAGGGCGATAAGAGAGTACAAGATAGTGCTTAAATTGAATTCGCTGGATGAAGACGCCATGTCTAATCTTAATGCGCTTCAGAGCACACAGGAAGTTGCGGCGCCTGTCTTTGAGCAGACCCGGCATGAGGAATCTCCCAAGGTTGAGCCTCTGCCTGAGATAAACGAAGAGGATGAAATGTTCCCTGCGGAAGAGCCTCCGCAGTCCGGGAGCGAAGACGAGTTTGAACTGTTCAGAAAATCAATTGCCGAACGTGATTCAGAAGAAGGGGGGCTTGCAACAGAAGAAGTTGTTTCCGGAAAGGACGCCGGGGATGCGGAAGAAATCATCCCTGAGACAGTTATTGACGAAGAGGAAATAGAAGCGGTGGAAAAAGAGGCAGCGGCTTATGTGGATATGTTTAAAGAGCCGGAAGCAGAGGCAGCGCCGGATGCCCCTTCTCAGTTGCGGGCCGTACCGGCTTTTCAGCCTCCGCCGTTTCCTGGCGGGGCACAGATTAAAAAAGATGAGCCTGCGGCAGGGAAGAGCCCTGAAAAACCGGCATCTAATCTAAGGGAGGCTGAAATCTTTATAGCCGGGGGCAACTATTCAAGGGCAATGAAGGTATACAGGGACATGCTGTCTGCAAGCCCTGAGGATAAATATATCCTGCAGAAAATTGAAGAATTGAGGATGCTGTTAAAGATGCTGGGGAAAGAAGATGATGCAGTGATTGATAAACTGGAGTCGTTTGGAGAGGCGATAAAAAAGAGGAAAGATGAGTTTCTCAGTAATACTTAAAGAGACAGTTGACAGGGTTGACGGCGCAGTTTCTGCAATGATAATAGGCGCAGACGGCATGCCGGTTGAAGAGTATGCAAGTGAAAAACTTATAAACCTTGAAGACCTCAGCGCTGAAACATCCGCAATAATAAAGGACATAGCTAACGCTGCCGAGACACTCGGCCTGGGCGAGGCAAAAGAGTTTTCAATAATATCGGAGAAATGCGGGATAATAATGAGGAAGATAAATGCTGAATACTACTTTGCGCTTATAATCAAGCCGGATGGCAATTACGGGAAGGGCAGGTTTGTTTTAAAGAGCACGATTCCGAAGATAGAAAAAGAATTTTAGCTCCTTAACTCCCGTATTCTTTCCTCCATATCCTCAGGCAAAGGGCTCTTAAACTCAAGATACTCGCCAGTAACAGGATGAATGAACCCGAGCAGTTCTGCATGCAGCATCTGCCTTGGAAATGTAATTTTTTTCTTATCCTTATCCTTATCCTCAACCTCAATCTTCTTGCCGTAAGTCCTGTCCCCAAGCACCGGATGTCCGATAGATGCAAAATGGACTCTTATCTGGTGGGTCCTTCCTGTTTTCAGTTTTGCCTCGATTAATACAGCGCCATGGAACCTTTCGATTACCTTCCATGTTGTTACAGCCTCTTTGCCTCTTTTTACCCTTGTTGACATTTTTTTTCTGTCGGATTCAGACCTGCCGATACTCAGGCTGATTACTCCCTTATCTTCTCTGAGATTTCCATAAAGCAGCGCAATATATTTTCTGTTTATTGTTCTTTGTTTAAACTGCCCGGCAAGGTCATAATATGCCCTGTCATCAAGGGCTATAACCATTACGCCTGAGGTGTCCTTGTCGAGCCTGTGGACTACACCCGGCCTTAATGGCCCGCCTATATTTGCAAGTTTTTTGCAGTGATATAAAAGCGCATTCATCAGGGTGCCTCTGCTGTGTCCGGCAGCGGGATAAACCACCATTCCCGAAGGTTTATTGACTACGGCGAGGTATTCGTCTTTATAGAGTATTTCTAAAGGGAGCGCTTCTGAGATGAGTTCAGAGGTTTTTTCTTCTGTTATTGTTATTTCAATGATATCGCCGGCCTTTGTCCTGTAATTCCGGATGACAGGCCTGGAATTGATTGTCAAAGAGCCTTTTTCTATTAATTTTTGAATCTGTGAACGGGTAATGCCTGTCTTTTCTGCAGCTAAAATATCTATCCGCTTCCCTGCTTCTTCTTTATTAATTATAATCTTTTCCAATGCCATTGCAGTCTAATTTTACCTTAAATAACAGCCCGAATGTATTTTTGTCCGCTGATTATTTTTTTGTTTACACGCACCCGTTTAGAGAGCTATACTAACACGCTAATCTTATTTTGAGGGGTGGCTGATGAAAAAAACAGCATTACTGATTTTTTGCTCTATTTTTTTTGCTGTATTTACGGCAGGTGCGCATAATGCCTTTGCACAGGAATTTCCCCTGGTAAATTCTATAGAGGTGAAGGGCCTCAAGAGGATAGAGGAGGGGGCTGTAAAATCCAGGATAACGCATAAAACAGGCGAGCCGATGGCAAGCGAGAAGACTGCCAATGACATAAAAAATATTTACAAGATGGGTTACTTTGATGATGTAAAGGTTGAGATAGAGCCGCTTGAGGGCGGGGTAAAGTTGATATATCTGATAAAGGAAAAACCTTCGATCATAAAAATAGATTTCCAGGGCAATAAAGAGTTTGATGATGAAAAACTGAAGGAAAAAATAACAATAACGCCCAACTCTATAGCAGATATTGTTTTAATTCAGGATAATGCCGACAAGCTCCATGCCTTTTATGAGGAAGAGGGCTATTGGCTGTCAGCGAT
The DNA here is from genome assembly GCA_016212165.1 of Nitrospirota bacterium. GTDB lineage: Bacteria > Nitrospirota > Thermodesulfovibrionia > Thermodesulfovibrionales > UBA1546 > SCSY01. The sequence goes on along the minus strand of JACRGY010000131.1, from coordinate 40,055 downwards.
TGTCCCTGTTGTGAACAAGACAAGCGATGATGAGGTTTCACTTACCTATCAGGTAGAGGAAGGCCCCAAGGTAAAGATAAAGGACATAATCCTTGAGGGGAATAAGGCCATGTCAACAAAAGACATAAAAAAGGTGATGAAGACAGATACCTGGTGGTTATTTTCTTTTGTAACATCTTCCGGATACTACAAAAAAGATGAGATGAATTCTGATATGGGAAAAATAAGAGACCTGTATTTCAATAATGGGTATATTAAGGTTGCCGTAACAGACCCGAAGATACAACTGACACCTGACAAGGAAGGGATGATAATAACAATCCTTATTTCCGAGGGAGACCAGTTCAGTATTTCTTCCATAGGGGTCGAGGGGAACAAGGCATTTTCCGAGGACGAATTAAGAAAGAAGATAAAGTCTTCTTCCCATGGTGTGTTAAACAGGTCAGTGCTGAAGAAAGATGTAAATGCCATGGTAGATATGTATTCGGAAAAAGGTTATGCGCTTGTGAGCATATATCCGGACTTGATGCCTGATGACGCCAAAAGGCAGGTCAGGGTAATTTTTAAGATTGAGGAAGGCGATATTTACAGGATAGGCAGGATTGAAATATCAGGGAATATAAAGACCAGGGATAAGGTTATAAGGCGCGAGGTGCGTTTCGATGAAGGGGAGACCTTTAATGGCGCACTCCTCAAAAGGACTTACGAGAGGATTAATAACCTTAATTATTTTGAAACTGTTGATTTGCAGCCAAAGCCGCGGCCAGAGGAAAAACTCGTGGACGTTGATATAAAGGTGAAGGAAAAGCCGACAGGTTTTCTCAGTGTGGGAGGCGGATACAGCTCTATTGATAAGCTGATAGGCACTGTGGATATCACGCAGTCCAATCTTTTCGGAAGGGGACAGCATATAAAATTAAAAGGCGAAGTAGGCGGCAGGAGTTCATTTTATGAACTTTCATTCAGGGACCCATGGTTTCTGGATAAACCGGTCCTGTTCGGTACCGGCATTTACAAGACGACAAGAAAATTTATAGGTTATGAAAGAAAAGGAGTAGGCTTTGATGTATCGCTGGGCAAAAGCCTGGCTGAATACTGGCGAGGCGACATTACATATAACTATGAAAAGGCCACTATATATAATGTAGACTCAAATTCCTCATCGTTAATAAAGTCCCAGGAAGGTTCAAAGACAACGAGCAGCATTACGCCCGGAGTTGCGAGGGACAGCAGGGACAATTTTCTGGACCCTCACACCGGTTCAAGGAATTCCATGTATGTGACTTATGCCGGACTTGGCGGAGACAATAATTTTGTGAAAGCAAATATTGACTCAGGATGGTTTTTCCCTGTATACGAAACTACCTTTTCACTCAGGGGCCGCTATGGCTACGGGTCAGGCGTTTCCGGCAAGCCGCTGCCATTGTATGAAAGGTATTATGTCGGAGGCATATATAATGTCAGGGGCCTTGGTTTCGGCGAGGGAGGGCCAAGGGACAGTTCCGGCAGGGTTGTTGGAGGTAGAAAACAGGTTATCTTCAATGCAGAATATGTATTCCCTCTGATTACTGAATTGAAACTTAAGGGCGTTGTATTTTATGATGCAGGCAAGGCATATGATTCATGGAGCGATGAAAGGCTCAGATATACCGCAGGCGGCGGGATAAGGTGGATTTCTCCGATAGGGCCGTTGAGGGTGGAATGGGGATACAATCTGGATCAGAAGCAAGGGGAGAAACAAAGCCGATGGGAATTCACATTCGGCACTTTTTTCTAAATAAAAATTAAGGTCTACGACCTGTAATAAGGAGGAAAAGATGAAAAAAATATTTTTGGTGGTGCTGGTTGCAGCTATGCTGGCTGCGACAACAGCAATGGCAACTGAGGGGATGAAGATAGGATATATTGACCTGCAGCGCGCGCTTGTGGAATCAGATGCAGGCAAAAAGGCAAAGGTTGACCTTGACTCTATCGAGAAATCAAAGAAGACTGCGATAGATGAGAAGGTAAAGTCCATTAACAAGATTGAAGAGGAACTGGGGAAACAGTCATCGGTCCTTTCACCAGAGGCAAGAAAGGTAAGAGAAGAGGAACTGGAGAGGCTCCAGAGGGATTTCCAGAGGCTTGTTGCAGACGCCAGGGCAGAGCTTCAGAAGAAAGAGCAGGAGCTTACAGATGCTATTCTTAAGGATATGAGCGAAATTGTGGATGTATACGGAAAGGAAGAGGGGTATACAATTATTATCAGAAGCGAAGTAATCCTTCATGCAAAAAAGGAACTCGACATTACTGATGTGATAATAAAGAAATTCAACGAGGTAAAAGAGAAGTCAAAGGACGAGCCAAAGGAAAAGCCAAAGGAAAAATCAAAAGGCAAAAAATAATATAACCTGCATAAAAAAGGGGCGGCCCGATATCAGGCCGCCCCTTTTTTATTTGTCGGCGCAGCATCTTGGTTCGGGTGACTTCAGGTTTCCGTGGTGGATGAAACTGTGCGCAGGGCAGCCTCCATGACAGCTGTTGTGCAGGATACAGGAGGCCTGAGGACATGTATTTCTGCTGAAGGCCCTGAAGAATTTGAGCCTTCTGTGGTTCCATATACTTTCGAAACTGTCATGAAGGAGATTCCCCAGCCTGAATTCCTCTATTCCGAAAAATAGATTACACGGATAGACTGAGCCATCCGGCAGCAAACCCAGCTTGGTTGTGCCTGCAGGGCATCTCACTTTTGAAAGTTCCGGATAATGTGCGGTATCCGGGATGAAGCCGGAACAATAGACAGCGCCTGTCATTTGTAATTTAAGCCTCTGCACAGAGAACAGGAACTGGGGGAAAGGCATGGTATTTTTAACATGCCCGGTTACAAGCACATCCGGATAAAGAAGATAAAATCTGTCAGGCCCTGCAATAAGTATCCTTTTCAATAATTTTATGTCAATGTCATCCAGAAAGACCATTTTTACTACGGGCCTGTATTTTTTAATAAAGCCCTTTATTTTTTTAAAAGACAGCCTGCTGTTGATTGAAATACCGACATTGGCCTTTGGAAACCTTTCCATAATCTCCGACAGCGCTGCTATGTCTGTTCCGTTGGAACTTATATTAAGGTTAAGGCTTTTCTTTCCGGCATATTCAAGCATGGGAATGATATCTTTGTGCAGCGTGGGCTCTCCGCCCATTATATCCAGAGTCTTTATATTCAGGCCGGCCAATATGTCAGCCATGCTTTTAAAGCTGCTCAGTGTTATATCGTCACAAAATGGCATTGTCTGATTGAAACAAAAATCACATGAGAGGTTGCATCTCATGGTGGGATAGAACTGGATGTAATCTGGCGCTGATTTCATAATGCCTTGTTATTTTAAAGTCTAATCTATTTGAAAACGCACTGCAAATTATTTCAGGATTGATTTTGGTGTTATGAAATTGGTTAATATAGCCAGTGGGGCATAAAAATATAAGTGAGAGAGTAGCGGCGTTTCTGCCATGACACCCTTTATACTGATTTTTTTATTGATTTACAGCGGAACGCATCTCTATGCATTCCATAAGGCAAGGGCTGCCTTTGCCTTTGGGACTGTGACAGGTATTTATCTGGCAGCCTTCATGGTGCTAATGATTTTTGCCCCGTTTATTGTGCGCCTGTCGGAAAGGCATGGGTTTGAGTTTGCTGCGCGCCTTATGTCTTATACAGGATATATCTGGCTGGGGCTCCTGTTTTTGTTTTTTTCTGCTTCACTTGTCTTTGATATTTACAGCCTTCTGGTATATTCAGGCGGCCTCATGCTTAAAAGGGATTTATCCGGCATTGATATTCCTGCCAGGTTGTCTTTCTTTATATCTCTTTTTCTTGCAGTCATTATAAGTTTTTACGGCTATTACGAGGCAGGGAATATCATTACCGAGCGGATAGTAATCAGGACTCCTAAAATCCCAAAAGAGGCCGGCAGGCTTAAGATAGTCCAGATTTCTGATGTGCATATCGGGCTGATTATCAGAGGAGAAAGATTAAAGAGCATTCTGGAGCAGGTGAAGAATGCAGGGCCTGATGTTTTAGTTGCAACAGGAGATCTTGTGGATGGCCAGATTAATAACATCGGGGAAATGGCAGAACTCTTTAAAGGCATCAAACCAAGATTCGGGAAGTTTGCGATAACAGGGAACCATGAGTTTTATGCCGGGCTTGATCGGGCGCTGGCCTTTACAAGGGAGTCGGGGTTTCTGATTTTGAGAGGAGAGGGTGTAACTGTTGAGGGGCTGATAAATATCGTTGGCGTTGATGACTCTCAGGGGAAGGCTTATGAGGATTTCAAAGATATTCCGGAAAGGGAATTGCTCTCAGGGCTTCCGAAGGAAAAGTTCACTTTACTGCTTAAACACAGGCCGGTTGTTGATAAAACCGCTGTCGGCCTTTTTGACCTGCAGCTTTCAGGACATGCCCATAAGGGGCAGATATTTCCTTTCAGCCTTGTCACGTGGCTTTATTATCCTGTTCATGCAGGATATGCGAATCTTTCCGGCAGTTCCAATCTGTATGTGAGCAGGGGCGCAGGCACAGCCGGGCCCCCAATCCGTTTTCTATCACAGCCGGAAGTGACAGTAATCGAACTTGTCCATGGGGAGTGAGAAATATTTGCATAGTCTGCCCTGATACCAAAACAGAGGTAGAAAATTCCAATGTTTCCTTCTCCCTTGATGGGAGAGAGAGGCGGAGGTTCTCCGGCTGAGCTTTCAAAAAAGCGAGAGAACTGCCTGATAAATAAATCTGCGGCTGCAGTTGCAGATTTATGAACTTGATTGAAATTACCGGCTGTTTTTTAATCTTTGAGATGCAAACTCTTTCAATAACACCGTGATTTTCCCGACCTCATCTGTCCGTGGCAGTTTTGCAGAAATCAGTCTTATATAGTCCCTTTCCAGCAATAACCTGAATGAAGTCCTGAAATTCAGGTCGTATATCCATGAAAGCTGCAAAAGCCTGAAATCATTCAATGTCCTGAGTGATGTAAGAGATATCAGCTGTTTTTTATAAATGCGGGAAAGCACGGTTTTTGAATAATCAGGAGTGTCAGGCAATCCAAGGGCTGTCGCTGAGGCCTTTTCATCCCCGCTGCTTTCATAATATTCAAAAAACACACGCCATATATCCAATTTGTCGGCATCCCGTATTAACTTTAAGAAGAGCAGCGCCTTCTGATTTTTCAGGGCCGGTATGCCGAAGGCATTATGGAATTTTACTGAGTTGACAACTATCTTCTGTTCGTCTCCGGAAAGATTTTTAATAAATTCTTCCTGTTCCAGAATCTCTGCGCCGAGTTTCCCGTGATTTACGGAGATACTGTCACGGAATGTTTTATATTTTTCATACTGGGAAAACCTTCCGACATCATGGAAAAGGGCAACAGTTTCAGCCAGCATAATATCATTTTTGCTTAAGCGCTGTTCTCTTGCTATCAGGACTATGTTCTTACATACCTCATGGGTATGTGCTTCCTTCAGCGCTATATTTTTCTGATGCTCTGCATCGGAAAAATAAAATGACCTGCAGTAGTCAGAAAACCGGTTTTTCAGGACATTCAAATCATTAAGATTCATTTTTCATAAAAGCCGGGAAGGGAGCGGCCTCCTGGCCGGCTGATAATGGATTATAACACGGCTGAACCCTGCCTCAGCAAGACGTAGAATCTGCTTTTTCCCGAGATCTGCACTATCCAAAGGCATTTCTAGTTTATTTTAAATCTGCTATACTTTAAAATACAGACATGAAACATGAAGGAACTGTGGACAATGGCTCTGTAATCGGAAGGGGCAAGGTTTTTTTTCTCCGTCTTAATATTGCAAAAAAAATGCTCCTTGGGTACCTGTCTCTCTCTATCTTAACGGTCTTAATTTCTGTTTTTGCGCTTTCAAGCCTCGAGAGGATTAACAGCATCAATAACAGCGTCATCAAAACAGATGTTCCCCTCATAGAGGCCACCGACAAGATGATTGACAACCTGCTTGCGCAGGAGCTTTACGGCCGCCGCTATGTTCTTCTTAAGAGCCCTGATATGCTGGAGCTGTTCTGGAGAAGGAGTGAGGAGTTCAATCACCAGGTCGAGCAGGTCAGCAGCCTGAAGGGGATTGAAAATGTGCCTGTCAGCCGCATGGTTTCTCTCCATAAGGAATATAACAGCCTTTTTATTAAAGGGGTTGATTATATGAGAACCCCATCTTCTTTGTCTGCAAAGAAGTATGACGCGCAGATTATAAAAAAGCAGGAAGAACTCATTAAGGTGATTAAAGATGTGTCTGCCAGGGCCCGCAGTGACCAGAAGAAAAAAACCCTCATGACCGCAGGCATCGGTACTATGGCATTCCGGGTCTCAGCAGTGTTAAGCGCCCTTGGCATACTGATAGGCCTGAGCGCTGCAATCCTGATTACCAAAAATATTTCAGGCTCTATCCGTAAATTGAAATATGCAACCAAGCAGATATCAGAAGGGGCATTTGACTATACGCCGGATATAGCGAATCAGGATGAGTTAGGCGAGTTGTCTGATTCTTTTGGCATGATGGCCCAAAGGCTGAAACGGCTGGAAGAGATGAATTTAGATGCAAGCCCTTTAACACGCCTGCCGGGCGGCGTGGCAATAGAAAATGTCGTAAAAAAACGGCTTGAGTCCAACGCCCTGATAGCCTTTTGCCTCGTTGACCTGGATAATTTCAAGGTGTTTAATGACCGGTATGGATATGCCAGGGGCAGCGAAGTAATAAAGGCCACTGCCAGGATAATAGAAGATACAATTGAGGGGCACGGAACAAGTGATGATTTTATCGGGCATATCGGCGGAGACGACTTTATAGTAGTTTCATCGCCGGGCCGGTATAAAAAAATCTGCAATGCTATTATTAATGCATTTGATAAGATGATACCTGATTTTTACGATTCAGAAGACAGAAAAAAGGGGTATATCGAAGGGAAGACACGCCAGGGACAGGAGATGACCTTTCCCATCATGACAGTATCAATAGCCGTTGTTACAAACCAGCACCGCAAGCTTATAAATACTATACAGGTAGGCGAGCTGGCTGCTGAGTTGAAGGACTATGCCAAATCTATTCCCGGCAGCCTTTATGTAGTTGACAAGCGCAGGAAAGATCCTCAGCAGGAAATATCTGATGAAAATGTTATCAGGTTTCCTAAAAAATCAGGCGGGGCAAGCGGATAAAAAATGTTCGGGACGCATAGTATAGCCAGATTAGTTTTGTTAGTTTTTATCGCGTTGCTGCTGTCTCAGTGTGCCCCTGCGCCTTTGCACAAAGATGCAGAGCTGAAGGATATGAAATATTCCACCAGGCTAAAACCCAAGGATTTCCCCAAAGAGATTGCAAGGCTGGAAAAAATAGCTAAAACGCATTCTGATGTGTCTGTGCAGGCCAGGGCACATCTTCAACTTGCCCTGCTTCACGCAGACCATAAAAACCCGTTCCCCGATTATTTAAGAGCAGTTAAAGAGCTGGAGACATTTATCTCCCTTGAGCCTGAAGGAGGAAAGGCAGATGATGTTCAGAACCTTCTGGCACTTTTGAAGAAGATAGAACTTTTGACAAAAGAGAATAACAGGATAAAAGAGGAAAATCAGAAGATAAATGATGTTATTGAGAAGATGAAGTCTCTTGACATCCAGCTTGAACAAAAGAGAAAAAAGTATTAGGGGATATATCTTCCCTCCGGCTTTGTCCCTGCATTGGATTAAGGCAAGTACGCCGTCAGATTACCAAATATCGAGGGGGTTTTTACCTGAATCAAAACCCCCTCGTTCTGCCTTCATTCATTTTCTTCTGAATCTTTGTGTCCTGTTTTCTTTTTTGAGTCTTTTGCTTCCTTTTTATGCTTTTTGCCTGCAAGGTATGCCTCAGACGGCCTCCAATTGAATGTTGCAACGCTGGATACTCCCTCGATAACACCGCCGAACAGTTTTGTCCCCACAACCTTCACCAATACTGCAATCCCTATGAATGGAAGAAAAGTAGCATATACAAGGCCCAGGATAGGGCTTGCCAGCAAAATTACAGCAGGATGGGCGTTGTAATATGTTACCGAGCTGTCACCAGGAAGCACGCTGCCGGATTCGATGGTGATGCGCTCACCTGTTGAGAAGTTCCAGTAATTTCCTCCTTTTACTCTCTCTCCGCCTATGTGTTTTAGCTTTAACATTTTTACTCCTCCTTTCGTAATTTGTCTGATTATACCGTCAGACATGTTTTTTGTAACCCTTGCTGCCTTACTCTCTTACCTCTACCTCCTTTTTTATTTCTTGATTCTAGCGTAACAGAAGGGCGGTCTTCGCACAATTGGAAGAAGTTCCTATTTAAAGGGGTAAACTTGTCTTATATTCAGTGGTAAAATGGCTAAAAGGGCTTGAAAAGCCGGGAGCGGGACTTGAACCCGCGGCCTGCTGATTACGAATCAGCTGCACTACCACTGTGCTATCCCGGCATTAGCTTACATTATACATTTTTAAAACAATCAGGATATAGTGTTTGAGCGGCTTTATTTTGCCGATAGTCCAACAGTTAATGCTTAAAATAATAAAGAGGCAAAATACCTCGGAGCGCAGCGAGAATGAGCGAAAATATTATATCCTGATTATTAACCATTATCTATTATATTCCATCATCGCCTCTTTTTCAGGCTCATCAGGAAATTCCCGGTATTTTGGAGAAAAGTGCATTACCACAAGGTTCTTAACGCCTGCCTCCCTTGCAATCCTCCCTGCGGTCTTTGCCGTCAGGTGATGCCTCTCTACAGCCCTTTCCCTGTCTTTCTCGATGAAATATGCCTCGCAGTAAAGCGTATCAGAGTCTTTCACAAAATCAATTATTTTTTTTATGTTGGCTTCATCCATCGAAGAATCCGATATGTATGATATCTTTTGCCCCCTTGTTATCTTTGCAATACCTTCCAGTTCTTTCATTGAATATCTCTTGCCTGAGATTTTGAATTCCGTTTTCACAGAAGCATTTTCCCTGACTGCCTTTTTGAATTCAGAGAGCCACTGCCCGACAGGAAGCCCCATCCCACCGAGAGCTGCCTTGTCTATGTTTATGTGAAAGTCCTCTTTAAGAGAAAACCCGAGGCTCGGTATCTGATGTTTCAGGCACACAGCCTTTATCTCAAAAGGCGGTTCCTTTAAAACAATTCCGTCGAATGATATTTTTTCATAATCTTTTCTGCGGAAACAGTTTTCTGCATAAAAACCCGCATGTCTTATAAAGCCCTCTTCTATCCCAAAGACTTCTATTCTGAGAGGATATTCCTGAATCAGGTTCCATGTGTAACCCTTAAGCTTTCCCTCGGTGCACTCTATTATATTGGCAGGGCCGAATATCTTCAGCGGAGTTTCTCTCCTGAGGAGCGCCCTCAGCATAATATCAAATCCTATAAAATGGTCTATGTGGGTATGTGTTTCAAAGACGTCGGTTACCTTCTGAATATCGCTTGGGCTCAACCTGCTTATGAATCCGAGGTCAAAGAGGAAGGCGCGTTTTTCCCTGAGCACCCTTACATATACGCATGGGTCTTCAAATGAATTATTTACAAGCCTGTGATGAAAAGTTGGTTTCATAGGGGATTATATCCTATTGTGATATAATATGAAAATCAAAAATGTAAAACTTAAGGCTGGTTGACAGGAAGCCCGTAACTTTGCATTTTTAATCTTGAATTTTTGAATTTATACCGGAGGATATATGTCTGAACTTAGAAAAGATCCTATTGTCGGGCGCTGGGTAATTATCTCTGTTGAAAGGGGCAAAAGGCCGACTGACTTCATATCGCCTTCACAGAGAAAGAAGGGAGGGTTCTGCCCGTTCTGCCCCGGCAATGAGCACACAGCGCCGCCGGAGATAATGGCCTTCAGGCCTGTGGACACTCAGCCTAATTCAGCAGGCTGGACTTTGCGCGTTGTGCCCAATAAATTTCCTGCGCTCCAGATACACGGCGAATTAAGCAAGACTGGCGAAGGAATCTTTGATAAGATGAGCGGGACCGGGGCGCATGAGGTTGTCATAGAGACGCCCCAGCATAATCTTTCCATATCAACAATGACCCTTAAGGCAGTTGAAGATGTGCTGTGGGCCTACTACCTGAGGCTTAATGACCTGAAAAAAGACCAGAGATTCAGATACGTTTTGATATTCAAAAACGAGGGAGAGGATGCAGGCGCCTCTCTGGAGCATACGCACAGCCAGCTCATAGCCCTTCCTATCGTGCCAAAACTTGTTAAGGAAGAGCTTGATGCAGCAGAACAGTATTTCCATTTTAAGGAGAGATGTATTTTCTGCGATGTGATAAGCCAGGAGCTTGAAGACGGCAAGCGCGTAATATATGAAAACAAAAATTATCTGGCCCTTGCGCCCTTTGCGCCAAGGGCCCCTTTTGAGACATGGATTTTGCCAAAGCAGCATGAATCTTCCTTTTATCCTCCTAATAAGGACTTTTCGATGCTTGCAGATATACTCCAGAGGATACTTAAGCAGATGGACAGGATACTTGATATCCCTCCGTATAATTTCATCATTCACACATCACCCTTCTATGATGAGACGAACGATTACTATCACTGGCATATTGAGGTAATGCCAACGCTGACAAAGATGGCGGGCTTTGAGTGGGGGTCAGGTTTTTATATAAATCCGACGCCTCCGGAGGAGGCAGCAAAGTTTATGAGAGAGGCAAAGATATAACAATGCAAAATGCAAATTGCAGGTTGCAAATTGCGAATTTAAGAAAATTTCAGGCCCCGGTGAAGTTTTTTGTTTTGCATTTTCCATTTTGCATTTTCTATTTTACAATCGAGCGGAGTTCGAGGTGAAGATACTCATTGCAACGCCTGAGGCAGTGCCGTTTGCCAAGACAGGCGGGCTTGCGGATGTGACCGGTGCGCTGCTTGGTGAATACAACCGCAGGAAGGAGGAGGCATGCCTTATCATGCCTCTTTATAAAGGGGTAAGGGAAAAATTCAGGCTTAAAAATACAGGGCTGAAGATCAAGGTGCCTGTGAGCAACAATAATGTTACAGGGCGGATATTCAGCAGCGGCCCGCAGGCGGATAAAGCGGCAGCCTATTTTCTTGAGTGTAATGAGTTTTTTGACAGGGACGAGCTCTATGGCACTCCCCTGGGCGACTATCCTGACAATGCGTCACGCTTTGTGTTTTTTTCCAGAGGAATACTTGAGGCATGCAAGGCGCTTGAATTTAAACCCGATGTGATCCATTGCAATGACTGGCAGGCCGGGCTGTTGCCCATGTATCTTAAGACTTTGTACAGGCGTGACAGGTTCTTCAGCGGGACTGCTTCAGTAATTACAATTCACAATCTCGGCTATCAGGGATTGTTCCCTCCTTCAGCAATGCCTTTAACCGGGTTTGATCCTGTATGGTTTAATCCTGAGGGGATTGAGTTTTACGGAAAGATAAGTTTTTTGAAGGCCGGTTTAATATTCGCAGATTTCATAACCACTGTCAGCAACAACTATGCAAGGGAGATATTGGGCCGGGAGCACGGTTTCGGGCTTGACGGGGTTTTGAGGAAAAGGGCGTCAGCTCTCGCAGGAATTGTAAACGGCATAGACTATAACGAATGGAATCCGCAGTCAGACAGCCTTATACAAAAAAAATATAGCATTAAAAATATCGAAGGGAAAATAAAATGCAAGCTGCAGCTCCTGAAAGACTGCTCAATGAAACCGGATATCAAAAGGCCTGTTGCAGGCATGGTAGGCAGGCTGTCCGGCCAGAAGGGGGTTGACCTTGTTTTAGAGGCGCTTGAAGAGATTATTTCAACAGGCTCAAATATTATTATCCTCGGCAAGGGAGATGAGATTTTTCATAAGAAATTGTCTGATGCCGCAGAAAAATATAAAGGCAGGGTATATGTAAAGATTGGATTTGAAGAAAGCTTGGCCCATAAAATATATGCCGGAGCTGATATGTTCCTGATGCCGTCAGGATACGAACCTTGCGGCCTGGGACAGCTAATTGCCATGAGGTATGGAACAATTCCTGTCGCGAGAAAGACCGGCGGGCTTGCAGACACGGTCATGGACTATGAACCGCTTACAGGCAATGGCACCGGTTTCCTTTTCTCTGATTATACACCTTCTGCACTCTCGGGGTGCCTCAAACGGGCATTATGCGTATATGTTGATGAAATCAGATGGCAGAAACTGATTCTTAATGCAATGAAGACGGATTTTTCATGGGGGAACTCTGCAAAAAAATATATCGGGCTTTATAACCGTGTTATAGAAGTGAAAAGGCAATAAGAGGGTATATGGGCATCAGGGCAAAACTTATACTTTTTTCAATAGCCTTTATTTTACTTACCGCAGCGCTTGTTGCCGGAAGTTTTCTTATTTTTGACCGCATGAGCAGTAATTTTGCAAGTCAGAAGGCAGTTACTGAAGAGCATAATCTTTACGAGGAATGGAAGTCATCCGTAATAGATTTTGTCATGGCTGCCGAAGGATGGGGCATCACAGGCAATGCCAGGTTCAAAAGAGAATATCGCCAAAAACTGAAAGAAACTTATAAGGCATTTAGCCGCCTCCATAGGTCTACGCAGGACAAAGAAGTCATAGAAGTAATAGGAAAGGACTTCGAGGAGCTGAAGGGGTTGGCAAATGCCGTTGTGTCTGTGGAACAGCCGGTGGGAGACAGGGATGTGCTTCTTATGATGCGCAGGCTTAAGGAAAAAGAAGGAGATATACGTGATAAACTGGATGTCTTGCGCAACAGGTCAATAAGCGCTCTCACAACCGCCATCAGCCTTGGCGAAAAGATTGAAAGGCAGATAGCGTTTTATCTTGCCGCCCTCTTTGTCTTCAGCTCCTTTGCATTTATATCCCTTACCCTTTTTATGAAACGGATGATTACAGCGCCGTTTAATGATCTGCTCAGGGCAACAGAAATGGTAAACAAGGGAGAGTTGGCCTACAGGATTGGTTCCAGGAGGGGGGATGAATTCGGAATAATTTCTAAAAGATTTGATGAGATGGTGGAAAGACTCCAGGACACAAGCACAAAGGTGCAGAATAAACTTACAGAGACAGAACTGCTGCTCAGGACGGCAAGGATAGCAGCCACTACCCCTGAGCTTAAGGATGCGCTTGGCATGATTACCGAGACTGTTGCCAACAAACTTGGGAAAGGGACCTGCTCTATATATCTTTTCAGACAGGAAAGAGCTGCATTCTGTCTTGAGGCAGGCAGCGGGACAGGAATAACAACCGGGAATAAATGCCTGCCTCTTAATAACAATATCGTAGAGGAAGTTATTAAAAATCTCAAACATGTTGTTATAAATGATATAGAGGCGGAAAATCCTCTCTTGAGGGGTGAAGGAGGAAAGGATGATTTCGGCAGGTTCGGGTCTCTCTTAGTTGTCCCGATTGTCAGGGATAGCCATTGTTTCGGGCTGTTTGTGCTTAAAACAGATAATGCCTATGGTTTCAGGGAAGATGAGATTAATACAATGGACATAGTAGCTCACACCATAAGTTCTGTCGTACGAAATTCTGAACTCTACACATCAACAAAAAATCAATTACAGAAACTTACAGTTTTATATGAATTAGGCACAACTGTTACATCGGTAATGGACCTGGATGAACTGTTAAGAATAGTGGCATCTGAGATTACAAAACTCATCGAGGCAAGGGGCTGCATTATAAGATTACGCGAGGGTGATGTCCTAAGGATAAAATCTTCTTACGGGCTGGCAGAGGATCTGAAAGAGCAGATGGACCTGGAGGTCGGGAAAGGCATAGCAGGGTGGGTTGCAAAGGAGGCCCAACCCCTGCTTGTTGAAGATGTGTCCAAAATGCCTCCTGATATGAGAGTGCCTGTAATTGATGTTAAATCTGTAGTATGTGTGCCGCTTAAGGTTGGGGGGAAGGTTATAGGGACTCTCGGCCTTTATGACAAGATGGATGTTGACGGAGGCGTGATGTCATTTTCAGTGGATGACATGAATATAGCAATTGCCTTTGCATCTATATCAGCAGTAGCCATAGAAAAGGCGAAGATTTACGAGAGTGAACGCCTGAGCGAAAGGCAGGCTGTTGAGGCAAAAAAGAGGATGGATATCCTCTTTGACAGCGTGCAGGGCGGTATAGTTACACTCGGTAAAGACTTTGAGATAATATCAGTAAACAAATTTGTAGAGGATTGGACAAATAAGACTGCCGGCGAGATGGTGGGCAGAAGCGCAATAGAAGTTTTTCATAAGGAAGAGGGGATATGCCCTCATTGTGTCGCAAAGGTTACGTATGAAACAGGGCAGATAAACTCTATAACACAGTCTAAAGGAGTGAACTATGCGGAGCTGACATCGTATCCGGTTAAGGACGATGACGGAAACATTACCGGATGCGTCGTATTTATACAGGATATCACTGACAGGATACTTTATCATGAGGAGATACTGGGCCTGTATAAAGAGGTCGCGCAGACAAAAGACTATCTTGAAAGCCTCATAGGCAATTCAGCCGATGCAATAGTTACCTCTGATCTCCATGGAGTTATAACCTCGTGGAACCAGGGGGCCGAGAGGATATTCGGCTACACGGATACCGAGGCCGTAGGCAAGTTTCTGCCGTTTGCCCCGCAGTTTCTCATAGAAGCAGAGAAAAGCAACATCGAAAGGATAAAAAAAGGAGAGACCCTCAAGGATATAGAGACCTTGAGACAGAAGAAAGACGGCTCAATAATAGAGGTGAGCCTGACGCTTTCAGCCATAAAGGATTCGGCAGGCGAGGTTATCGGGATAAGCGGCATATCGAGGGATATATCGGAAAGGAAGCGGGTTGAAAAGGAACTCATAAGAAGGAACCAGGAACTGTCAAGGTTATTTTTCATAAGCTCTGCAATGAGAGGCACGCTGGACCTTGAGAGGCTGCTCAGGATGGTATTGACTGCCGTAACAATGAGTGACGGCCTTGGCTTTAACAGGGCGATCCTTTTTCTTGTTGATGAGAAAAAGGGCGTTGTGAAAGGCGCCATGGGTGTCGGCCCCGCAAGCCCTGAAGAGGCATGGCGTATATGGGAGAAGCTTTCCATAGAAAAGAGGACGCTTCCCGATATAATGCACGATATAGAAACAGGCCCTCTGAGAAAGGACTCTTTTCTTGACAGATTGACTCTTGGCATGGAGATTTCGATTGAAGAGGATACTGTACTTACACGGACAGTTAAAGAAAAAATAGCTATTAATGTACAGGATATTAAAACTGAACCATTGTCTGATCCCATTCTCATACAGCAGCTTGGAACCCAGGCGTATGCAACTGTGCCGCTTATCTCAAGGGACAGGGTCATAGGTGTATTATGGGTGGATAATTTTTTTACCAGGCGCCTGATAACTGATGAGGACATGAAATTTCTCACCGGTTTTTCGAACCAGGTTGCAAGCGCTGTTGAGAGCGCAAGGCTGTTTGAAAAGGTGTCGCAGGCGGAAGCGGAACTGGAGAATATCTTCAGGTCTATCTCGGATATGGTCTATATAACTGATAAGGACTACACGATAAAAAATATAAACAAGGCAGTGGCCGACAGAATCGGGAGGCCTGTTGAGGAGATAATAGGCAGTAAATGTTACAAGGTATTCCACGGCATGGATGAGCCGTGGGCAGAATGTCCGCACCACAAGACAGTTACAACAATGAAGGCATATATCGAAGAGGTTGAGGACAAGTATCTGGGAGGAACATTTTTAACATCGAGTTCTCCTGTCTTTGATGCAGGGGGGGAATTTCTTGGGACGGTCCATGTTGTCAGGAATATCACTGAATTGAATAACCTCAGGGAGAAGCTGGTTGCAGCAGAGAGGATGGCAGCCCTCGGCGAAGTTGCAGCAAAGGTTGCGCATGAGATAAGAAACCCGTTGGTATCTGTTGGAGGGTTTGCAAGAAGACTTGAGAAAAAACTCGACGGAAACCTCAAGGAATATGCAGGCATTATAGCAAAAGAGGTTGGGAGGCTTGAGAATATTCTCAAGGAGATACTGGGATTTGTAAAAGAGGCCAGGTTGTCAAAGGAGAGCGTTGATATTAATAAGATTATTAACGACATCATATCGCTGGTAGAGGCAGACCTGAAGGAAAGGGGGATTATGCTTTTAAAAGACCTTGGAGAGACGCCGCTGGTCTTTATGGACCCTAACAGGGGTAAAGAGGCATTGCTCAATATATTCAATAATGCTATCCAGGCATTAACCACACAGGGCACAATAGCAGTAAAGACCTATGCGACAGAAGATTCTGTCGTGGTTGAGATAAGCGATACAGGGCCCGGCATAGACGAAAAAGACCTGCCTTTTATCTTCAGCCCGTTTTATACAACAAAGGCCTCGGGCACAGGGCTTGGACTTGCAATTACCAACAGGATTATTGAGGAGCATAAAGGCAGGGTGGAGGTTGAAAGTATAGTAGGGATAGGGACAACATTCAGGGTATTTTTATCTTTAAAGGAGGAAATATGAAAATCTTGGTGGTTGATGACGATCTTCATATCCAGAAACTTTACAAGGAAGAACTGGAAGATGAGGGTTACGAGGTTGTTATTGCAGAGTCGGGGAAAAAGGCGATGGAATTATTTACTCAGGAAAATTTTGACCTTGTCACTCTTGATATTCTGATGCCTGATATTGACGGGATAAAACTCCTGAGGCAGATGAAGGAGAAAAAGCCGAGGCTTCCGATTATCATGTCTACAGCTTACGACTACAGGGATGATTTTGCTGTATGGGCGTCCGAGGCGTATATAGTAAAATCAGCGGACCTTGAGGAGCTGAAAAATACGATAAAAAAACTTCTGAGTAAAGAGTAATGTCTTTGGTGATAAAAGCCCAGTCTCCGGTTTATGGAGGTTATGTAATTGCGCGGGAAGAAGGAATAATCTTTATCAGAGGAGCAATACCTGATGAGGTTGTCGAGGTTTCCATCAGTGAGAAGAAAAGGGATTATTCCATTGGAGCGGTTACGAATATCCTTGAACCTTCGCCTTACAGGATAACCCCGCCGTGTCCTGTATTCGGGATATGCGGGGGCTGTCATCTTCAGTTTATCTCGTACGATAAACAGGTTTCGATGAAGGAAGAAATCCTTCTTGACTCAATGAAGAGAATTGGCGGGATAGAGGCATCCCTGTCTGAGGCGCTTACAGAAAGGGATTATCATTACAGGCATAGGGCACAGTTTAAAATTTCTCCAAAAGGCGAAGCAGGTTTTTACAGAGAAGGCACAAGAGACGTTGTTGCTGTTGAAGAATGCCCTTTGATGATACAGGAGATTAACCTTGTCCTCAGGCAGGCGAAGGGCATGAAATTAACAGGGCTTAAGGAAATCCATGTATCATACGGAGATACAGGAATTGCCCTGGTTAAGGCAAAGGCATCTGCAGAGGATATGGAAAACCTGATGGCAGTCGCCGGCTTATCAGGCATTGCCTTTGGAAACGGAGAATCAATAGGCAAGGACTATATAAGGCTTGACCTTAACAGCCTGCAATATACGATTACCCCATGGAGTTTTTTTCAGGCGCACTGGAATCTTAATAAAAAGGTTGTTGAACTCATTGTAAATGAACTCCAGCCGTTAGAGGGCATGCGGGTTCTTGACCTGTATGCAGGCGCAGGGAATTTTTCGCTCCCCCTTGCAGTCCATGCCTCACAGGTTGTTGCGGTTGAGGAAAACCCCCATGCAGCAGAAGACGGGCAGAGAAACGCAGGCCTGAACAGCATAAAAAATTGCAGGTTCATAAAATCCTCTGCAGAGAAATATAAGATAAATGAGAAGTTTGATATTGTGTTTCTTGACCCGCCGAGGCCCGGGCTTACGTCAGCGGTTATGAAGAAGGTTACTGACTTTTCTCCCAAAAAGATTGTCTATGTCTCATGCAACCCTGCAACGCTGGCGAGGGATTTAAAAAAGCTTAATGAGAAATATAATATAGATTCCCTCCGGATGATTGACTTTTTCCCCAATACCTACCATGTCGAAGCGCTGGCATTTTTGAGTTTGAGATAAAACCTATGATTTTTTTGATGTCTTTGCAGTAAATACGCTGAATTTTTTCTCCACCTTGGGGCTGTTGCAGTGAGGGCATTTTATTTCCGGTTTCATCTCTGCCTCATGAAAAGATAGAGAAACGATGAATTCATGGTTGCACTCTTTACAGATATATTCATAAATCGGCATGATACCTCCTTATGACCTGAGATGTAAAAATTATATCACAGAAAAATAAAGGCAGGAAGTAAGTATTTTTTTGTATGTCATTGACCCGAACTTGACCCTCGGCCCCTTTGCATTATTTATTGACCAATATGCCTGAGTTGTGGTAGAAATGTGTTATGAATAAAAAACAGAAATTACTTCAGGAACTTCCGTCTGTAGACGAGATACTCAAGAGCCGGGACGGGACAAGGTGGTGCAGTACATATCACAGAAGGTTTGTCCTCAAGGCCATCAGGGAGATTATAGAGATAAGGAGAAAAGAGATAATTGAGGTCTCTTCTACTGATATCTCTATTGAAGGAATGGCAAAAGATATAGAGGCAAGGATACAGAAGCTTTCAGCCTTCAGCCTTCAGCCATTGATTAATGCAACAGGCATTGTTATTCATACTAACCTTGGAAGGTCTATACTCTCTGAAAAGATACTTGAGAATGTGAAAAAGGTATCGGAAAATTATTCTAATCTCGAATACAATATCGAGGAAGGGAAAAGAGGAAAGAGATATGCCCATATCACAGGGCTTCTCAGGGAGATAACAGGCGCTGAATCAGCGCTCATCGTAAACAATAACGCAGCAGCAGTCTTTCTCAGCCTCAGCACGCTTGCAAAGGGCAAAGAGGTCATTGTTTCCCGCGGCGAGCTTGTTGAGATAGGAGGCTCGTTCAGGGTCCCTGATATTATGGCATCGAGCGGCGCTATATTGAGAGAAGTCGGCGCAACGAACAAGACGCATCTCAGGGACTATAAAAGTGCTATAAATGAAAACACCGCATTAATCCTTAAGGTTCATCAGTCTAATTTTAGGATAACAGGCTTTACAGAAGATGTATCCATAGAGGAGCTTAAAAAACTTTCTGAGAAATATAACATACCACTTATGTATGACCTCGGGAGCGGATGCATGATAGACCTGAGGCCGTATGGAGTGTATTCCGAGCCTTCTGTTCAGGAGATAATGAAGTCTGGCGTTGACATTATTACTTTCAGCGGCGACAAGCTCCTTGGAGGGCCGCAGGGCGGGGTTATTGTCGGAAGAAAAGAATTGGTTGAGAGGATGCAGAAGAACCCGCTCACAAGGGCTGTGAGGATAGACAAGCTCACGCTTGCAGCATTCGAGGCGGTATTGATGGAATATGTTGATTTGGAAAAGGCGATAGAAAATATCCCGACTCTTAATATGCTTTTTCAGAAGCCGGAAACTATCAAAGAGAGGGCAAATAAAATAGCATCCGGCATAAAGAGGCATGTAAAAAATGCAGAAGTGGAGGTTGTCTCTGATAAGTCAAAGGCAGGGGGAGGCTCGCTCCCTGAGATGGATTTTCCGACTTTTGCTGTTGCAATAAAACCTAAAGGCATTTCAGTGAATGAACTGGAAGAGAGATTGAGAAAAGGTACCCCTCCGGTTATTGCAAGGATCAAAGACGACTCGCTTTTGCTTGATGCAAGAACTATCAGGAGCAGAGAGATAGAGGAACTCGTTAAGGGCGTCAATGCGGCTATCTATTGATGTTAAGGATCAAGGAAGGGTATTTTGTGCTTACGCCAGCACCCACCACCATGGCGCTGAGAGAATCTTTGAGTGAAGCCATTTTACGGAATTCCCTGAGTGAAGCACAATGCCTCTCACTGTATGGGGGTATTCCTCAATCAGGCTTAGAAGATTCTTT
The DNA here is from genome assembly GCA_016212165.1 of Nitrospirota bacterium. Lineage (GTDB taxonomy): Bacteria > Nitrospirota > Thermodesulfovibrionia > Thermodesulfovibrionales > UBA1546 > SCSY01. Next base: position 20,104 of record JACRGY010000131.1, on the reverse strand, counting down.
GCATCACTTAATGTAGGATTAGGACTCAGTTTTACCTCAAAGGCAAGGAGCTTTTTGCCATGCTCTATAACAAAATCAATCTCTTTCCCTGTGGTTGTTCTCCAGTAGAACACCTTTGCCTTAGGTGTCATAAGTTCTGATGCTATCCTCAAGTGCATATATGCCATTGTCTCAAAGAAATTCCCAAGCTCCCTGGCATTTCTCAGCGACTGCTTATCATAGTAGCCTGAGAGATATATGCTAAGGGCAGGGTCAATAAAGAACACTTTTGGTGATTTTATTATTCTCTTTGTTCTGCTGTGAAAGTAAGATGGAATCCTGTTTATGATGTTCGATACCTCAAGGAGCTTTATATATCTGTGGACCGTCGGCTGGCTTACCCCTGAATCCCTTGAGATCTCTGTCTGATTAAGTACATTCCCTGTCCGGACCGCAAGGGAATCGAGCACCTTCTTGAAATCTATCAGAGACTCAACCTGTGTGAGTTCCCTCACATCTCTCTCAAGATATGTTCTTACATATCCTTCCCACCATAGAAGGATGTCCTGTCCCTGGCTCAAGCGGAGAAGCGGGGGCATGAATCCCTTCAAAAGAAGGCTGCAATAATCTATGGAGTCCATTAATTTTTCTTTTAGTTGTAAATCTCTTTCCCACAGGCTGAAAAAATTCATGGGCTTATCAGATGTCTCACTTATCTCAGCATAAGTCATGGGAAACATCTCAAAATACACTGCCCTTCCTGCAAGCGTTTCGCTAATCCTTTGCATAAGGAGAAGGTTCGATGAACCTGAAAGAATGAATTTCTTCGCCTTTTTTCCTCTATCAACAGTCAGCTTGATGGCAGGGAATATTTCGGGTGCTTTCTGTGCTTCGTCTATGATGATGTAGTCGGCATCAATCCACAAAGACGATGGATCAGCCTTTGCCTGCTGAAGAGCGCCGAAATCATCGAGGCTTACGTATTTATAATCAGGGAATTCGTGCCTGAGAAGCGTACTCTTTCCCACCTGCCGTGCACCTGTGAGCACTACAACAGGGAACTTGCCGGCCGCTGCCTTTACCTGCGGAGTAATCCAACGCTTTCTATAAATCAATTCTTTGCCTGAATGATTATCATTCATGATATGAATAATAATCCAATTGAGATATTTTGTCAAGAGGAGCGAGGGCGGGGTTACCCGCATTTACCCTGGCAGCCGCAGGCCAGATTGCCCTTTGCCTTTTCAAATGCCTCGCGGCCTTCCCTGAACGAAAGCCATGCAATGCCTGCTGCGCCAATCGAATCCAGGCCTCCTATTCCGGTAAGTTCATATCCTCCGCTCGCTAAAAGCAGGATTACAGAAAGCTGGATGCAAACTTTTGTGCAGGCGGCATCTGCCAGTATTGCGTGGGAATTAATCTCTCTGCCGACTTTAGTCTTATAATGGATTAATGCCCACATAGTGAGGATTGAGACAACCGATATTATGATGCCCCATAAAGCAGTCTCAGGTTTATGTCCCTGATATAGATTTATTGCGGATGTAACTATTAATACCGCAGTGAGAAGATAAAATGCTGTTCCCGTAATCCTAAGCGCCTGGCTTTCAAACCTGTCGGGATTCTCATTGCCGTTCTGTCTCAACCTCCTGACCATGTGCCATATCCCGACGCCTGAGATTACCTCAACGAAAGAATCAATCCCAAAACCGAACAGGGCAATGGTTTCATCCTCAAGCCCAAAGTAGACAGAGACGAGCCCCTCAACGATATTGTAAAAAATGGTAATCAGGGCCAATACTGAAGCCCATCTGTACAGCGTATTATTTTTCTGCGTCAAACCGAATGTCAATGCCGCCATTTTTTATTTTAGCAGTTCTTTGAGTTCGTTTTCTTTTTTGCCTCGCATGAACCCATATCGCACCCCTGGCAATGTCCTTTTTTCTTCCACAGCGAGCGGTACAGAAGATAGACTGCTCCGGCGATGATGGCAGCCATCAATGCTACATCCACAAAATTCATTTCAAAAGCCTCCTTTAAGTAGTTCTTCAACAGCTATGGCAGGACTGGATTAAGCCGGAATTCACGGGTCTTCAATAGAGAGGCTGAAGACGAAGCGAAAGCCTCGCCAAAGAATTTGTGAATAAGTATATCTTTGGCTTAACTCTCGCTGCTCTTAACAAAGATAGTTTAATTCCAGCGAAAGACAGTTCTGCTATAGCTAAGCTCTCTGTTATCCTAATCCTATCAACTTTCCTCCCTGATAAATCACAAACGCCACCACCCATGCCAATACCATCTGATATGCAAAGGCAATCCCGAACCACTTCCATGTTCCAAACTCCTGTCTCATGGCTATGGCAACCACAACGCACGGCATGTAGAGCAGGACAAAGGTAATAAAGGCATAGGCAGAAAGCGGTGTAAATTTGCCCTTGATTACATTCCTGAGAGGCGATATTTCTTCCTTTTCTTCAGCAGATTCCTCGCTGCTCATGCTCGCAATTCCGAAAGTGGAAATCACATTCGATGCGGAATCCTTAAGAGCATTTGCAAAGGACAGCCCTATCTCTTTCAGGTCGTCCGTCAACGTAGGCTTATCTTTTTTCTCATCCGCTGCTTTCTGAACATATATCTCGCTCATTGTGCCGACTACTATCTCCTTGGCGATCAGGCCCGAGACAAGCGATGATGCAGCCTCCCAATTTCCAAACCCGACAGGCTCTAATACTGGCGCAATCACCTGTCCCATCTTTCCTAAATAGGAATCCTTTTTGTGTTCAACACCCCATGGCAGGTTCAAAAGAAACCAGACGAGGATTGAAACAGCAAGTATATATGTTCCCGCCTTTATGAGAAAGTGTTTCCCCTTCTCCCATGTGTGTATCATCAGGCTACTGAACGAAGGCATTCTGTATGGCGGGAGTTCCATGATGAACATCGGTGATTCGCCTTTGAAGAGCGTTCTTTTGAATATAATCCCCATAAGCACAGCAAGCGCAATTCCCATCACATACAATGACCAGAGAACTGTTCCTGCATATGCAGTGAAAAAAGCTCCGATAAAGACGACATATACAGGAAGCCTTGCACCGCATGACATGAGGGGTATGAGCAATGATGTGAGCGCCTTGTCCCTTGGATTTTCAAGCACCCTCGTTGCATAGACAGCCGGCACATTGCACCCGAATCCTAGGAGCATCGGTATAAATGATTTCCCATGAAGCCCTATTGCATGCATTGCCCTGTCCATCACGAATGCTGCCCTCGCCATATATCCGCTCCCCTCAAGGAGGGTGATGAAAAACATCATGGCGAATATGACCGGGACGAATACGATAACAAAGCCCACTCCGGCTATGATCCCGTCCGTGACTAGCGAGGCGGTCCATGCAGGCGCGCTGACAAAGCCCAATATAGCCTCAGCCCATCTTTTGAAAGGTCCTGCTGTCATGGCGTCTATCCAATCTGCAAATGGTGTTGACACATCAAATGTAAACTTAAACATGAGCCACATGGCGGCAAGGAATATAGGTATCCCCAGAAACCTGTTCAGTACTACCCTGTCTATTTTTTCAGTTATTTCCATTTTTTTGATATCCGGCCTCTTCAGGACTTCATGGGTGAGGCCCGAGGCCTGCGCGTAGCGTGCGTTAGCCATCAGAGACTCGATGTCCTCGCCGTGGGCCTGCCGCATGTGCCTGAGTGTTTCGCCCAAAAGGCTGCTCTCGTCGAGACCGGTCTCCTCCAGGACATTGCGGTCGCCTTCCATCAGCTTGAAGGCAAGCCATCTCAGGGGATAAGCTGCCGCGACCGTGGCATGATCCTTTTTCAGATGGTCTTCAAGCGCCAGAGCCGCTGTTTCGAGGTCCCCGCCGTAATTTAATTTTTTCGGCTGCGTTGATGCGCTGCCCTCGATATTTGTAACAGTTTTTAACAGGTCATCAAGCCCGGATTTTTTTGTCGCAACCGTCGGGATGACCCTAACTCCGAGCATGTCCTCCATTGTTTTTATGTCCATCTTGTAACCTTTGCCAACAGCCTCATCATATATGTTTAGGGCGATTATCACGGGTATGCCCAATTCCAGAAGCTGAACAGTGAGATAAAGATTCCTTTCTAGATTTGTGGCATCAACAACATTTACTATTACATCAGGTTTTTCATGCACGAGATAATCCCTCGCAATAATCTCTTCCTGAGTATACGGGCTGAGGCTGTATGTGCCTGGAAGATCAACCAGTTTTATCTGTCTGCCCTCATGCTCAAACATCGCCTCTTTCTTTTCAACAGTAACCCCGGGCCAGTTGCCGACATACAATCTTGTCCCTGCAATTGCATTTATAAGAGTGGATTTGCCTGAATTGGGATTACCGGCAACCGCAACAGTGATAGTCCTTTGATGCATGATGCCAGATGCATGATGCACGTTTTGTTTATCCTGTATCGTGTATCCTGTATCATGTATCATTTAATCACCTCCACTTCTATTCCCTCAGCTTCTTTTTTTCTTAATGAGAGATTATAGTCTTTGATTGTTACTTCAATGGGGTCGCCGAGAGGCGCGATCTTTTCTACTTTTACCTTTTCTCCCACAAGCACTCCCATATCCATGAGCCTTCTTTTTATGGGGCCTATAACGCCAATCTTTATAATTTCACCGTGCTCTCCGGGTTTTAAATCAGACAAATTCATCGCTTTTTCCTCCTCACCAGTATCTTCATTGCCATTCCTCTTCCGATGGCAATCCTTGATTCATCTACTTTTAAGAGAATTGGGCCACGGCCCTCGTTGTTTAACATTTCAATCATCTTGCCTACGCGCAGCCCCATATCCTCTGCATGGCACAACTGATTCTTGCTGCTTCCATGAACGCAGCCCGTTTGTCCTTTTATCTCCACAATTTCAGCCTTTTCACCTATGCTCAAAAGCCCAAGCGGCGCCATATCATTACCTCCTAAAGCTTAAATGCTATTCCTACAAGGAATGTTAAATCCGTCGCTGGTTTGTTCAGTCCTCCCTTAATGCCGATATCAACAGAAATGCTTTCTGATATTGAATAACTAAGTCCGCCAAGTATAAATGCAGGGTGGGTATTAGATGTCTTGTCAGGATTTCTCTCCATACCGATATTGGCGACTGCTTTCAGGCCTCTGATAACTTCTACCTCCGAGGCAAGGGATGCATGCCATATATTCTTTCTGTTTGCCTCTTTATCGGCCTGGAGTTTGTATTCGTTGTATGCACCACCTAAATTCAGGTGGAATGCCCATGGCTTAATCTCCTTTGTTGTTATAAACATAAGGCCATACGAAGCCCTTCCATTGCCGAGACCTTTATTTTCGTCTCCTGTCGGCAGTGTGATTCCGGGTTTGAGCGCAAAGCTTAGCTCATCTTTTTCAAATAACCTCCACTTGACTTCCAATGACATGTCAGATATGCCGTCGCCTTGCTCGGTTGCATCAGTTGTGACAACCCCGTCTATCCTTGTCTTTTTCCATTGGTACGGCAGGCCGAGAACAATATCTGTAGTATCTGTTATGCCGTAAGACAATATGGTTGCCAGTTCACTGCCTGTTTCTTTCTTTGTTTCCCGTTTAGCCTCATCTGTGTTGTACTGTTGCTCCTTTTCCTTAGTGAATTCGCTGTTAACTTCCATCTGAATTTTTCCCTTTCCCTGCGTGCCTGTGTCATCCGTGATTAACGGATGGGCCGCGTAAGAGGCAGTGAATAGCGAAAAGTGAACTGTGAATAGCAGGAAAAACGAAACCCCTCTCACCTTTAAACCTTTTAACCTTAACCCTTGAAACTTCATTTCCCCCTCCTTTTAATATTGATATTCATTATCAATTAAAACACAAAAAAATTACCTACATTTTTTGCACAAGCCGTATATTTCCAATTTATGCCGCTGCGGAGCAAAATCATTTGCCTCGGCAAGCTTCTCCTGCAGCCTCTCAATCTTGTCATCATGAACTTCTATGAATTTACCGCATTTCATACAGATAAGGTGATCGTGATGCTCATGCCCGTATTTCTGCTCAAATCTCGTTTTATGAGAGCCTATCTTTATCTCGTCAGCCAGGCCGCATTCAGTCATTAATTTTAAATTGCGATGAACCGTGGCATAACCTATCTCCTGATTTGTCTTTTTTACTGTGTTGTAAAGGTCATCTATGGTGATATGTTTGCCTGAAGCGAGAAACGCCTCAAGAATTGCCTCTCTCTGTTTGGTGTAACGCAATCCCTTTTCTTTTATATAGTTTAAAAAAATATCTTTTGCGTTGTTTCTGCCCATGAAGCCTCCAAATTAATATTGATAATTATTATCAATATAGCAGAAGGCCTCAAGTTTGTCAATCTTTTTTAAAAAATCTTTTTTTAGTGGATAGTCTGAATGCCGGAGGCTATAACAATAAACTTTCTCACGGTTGATTTTTGAGCATGGATATTTTATGCTGTAAGATGGATTTTGAGAAGATTTTTAAAAATTTCAGGAATAAAAAGATACTTGTAATCGGCGACCTTGTCCTTGACCGTTATATATGGGGCAAGGTCAGCAGAATCTCGCCTGAGGCGCCAGTGCCGGTGGTTGAAGTCACAAAGGAAAATTTTCTTCTGGGAGGCGCATCCAATGTTGCGTATAACATTGTGAGTCTTGAAGGCCATGCGACAGTTGTCGGGATAGCCGGCAGGGACAGGGCAGGAGATGTCTTAAGAAATCTTCTTGATGAAAAAGGCATCGGCTCCTGCTTATTCGATGACCAGAGGCCAACGACAGTGAAGGCAAGGGTGATAGCGCATAATCAGCAGGTGGTGAGATTCGACAGAGAGGATAAAAAGAAAGTTTCAGGCAGGACGTATAAGTCCTTTATTGAATATATAAAGAAGGCTGTAAAAGAGCACGATGCAGTAATAATATCTGATTACAAAAAAGGCATTGTCTCTTCAGAGCTTGTTTTAGAGGTTGTGAAGGCGGCAAGGCCGAAGAATAAGTTTATCGCTGTTGATCCAAAAACAGGGCATTTCCACTGTTATAAGGGTGTCTCGTTGATAACGCCGAATCTTATCGAGGCGTCACACGGTTCAGGAATAGAGATAAAGGACGAAAAATCACTTATTAAGGCAGGCAGGACCCTTCTGAAGAAACTTCCGTGCAAGGCGGTTCTTATAACACGCGGTGAAGAGGGTATGAGCCTTTTTGAAAAAGGGAATGTGATTCACATCCCGACTGTTGCAAGGCATGTATATGATGTTACTGGCGCAGGTGATACTGTTGTGGCTTCATTCACTCTGGCGCGTGCATCAGGCGCAACAATGAAGGAATCAGCAATAATTGCAAATCATGCAGCAGGTATTGTTGTTGGCGAGGTCGGCACTGCCGTGACAACACCTGCAAAAATCATGAAATCAATCAGGAACCTCAAATAAGAGTTCTCTTTCCAGCGCGTTCTTCAGGATGCTGAGAGTGAGAGGTTTTTCAATAAAAAGGGATGCCCCTGCGGTCAGGAATTCATTTCTAGATGAATGCAAGCCGCTGATTCCTATGATTGGCATTGACGGACTTAGATTTCGCACTTTTTTTGTAAGCTCTATCCCATTAATCCTGGGCATCTCATAGTCGGTTATAAGGAGAGAGTAACTACTTTTTTCTATTAATATCATTGCATCTTCTCCGTCGTTAACACAGTCAACCGCATATCCGAAATAGGTTAAGAATATATTTAAGACTTTTCTGATGTCAGCATCGTCATCAGCGACCAGGATTTTCTTGTTATCAGCCTTCATGGGCAAATAATACTACTTAAAGTTGTGTTTGTCAATACTTATTACAACTGTAGGTTTATGGACTTTTTATATCACAACAAGCAAAATTATGCATTGTATTATGAACAGAGAGACAGATAAAAGACATATTGGAAGCCTTATAAAAATTGCTAGAAAGGCAGCCGGCCTATCTCAGATGGAATTAGCAGAGAGGGTTGGTATCTCATATCAACAGATCCAAAAATATGAAAAAGGGGCAAGTGAAATCACTATAGCAAGGCTTTCTCAGATCGCCCATGCCCTGAATATGCCTGTAAGCAGATTTATTGCAGATGATGAAAAAACGATGGTAGCAGAATCCGTTAGTTTATATGGCACTCTCAGCGATGATGAGATTGAAGTTCTCAGGCTTTTCAGAAAAATAAAAAATAAGAAGTTAAAAGATGGATTCTTGATTGCGGTAAAAGGCATTGCCGGGATGTCAGAGCAAAGAGATACAAAAAAGGCTAAATCCTGAGCATCCCGGAATCGAGTCGCAACGACATGACAACTGCGTCTTCTTCAGGTTTATTATAATATTTTTTCCTGGTCCCAACTACGCTGAATCCAAAACCTTCATAGAGTTCCCTTGCAGCATTATTGGAGGCCCTTACTTCCAGATATAAAAACCTGCAATCAGTTTCTTTTAGCTCTTCAAGAATATTTTCTACAAGGATTTTCGCAATTCCCTTCCTTCTGAAATCAGGATGGACTGCAAGGTTAAGAATATGCCCTTCATCCGCAACATAATTTGCGCATATATATCCGATTACTCTTTTATCTATAAGCGCAACCCTTGCAATGGAGCGCTGCTTGTATATTTCATTAAAAAATAATATTTCCGACCAAGGGGTGGTAAATGAGATATTTTCGATTCCCACGACCTCGGGTAAGTCATACTCCAGCAGTTCTCTTATGATGAGCCCTTCCACTTTACCTCGGCCTCTGATCTTCTGATATAAACAGGCGCAAGGCTGACAGGTTCTGAAAATTCTCCTCTGAGAGCCTTCTTCATGCCCAGGGATGCAACATTTGCAGGTGAAGGGACTGTTTTTTCCGGTGATGCAAATACTGCCTTTTCTCCCATGACCTCGATAATTTTATCTTTGTAAATTACTGCTCCTTCACCGGCAAAGATAAACTTATCATAGCGTGCAGCGTGTAGCGCGTAGCGTATAAATTCTTCAGGATTGACAGAAGTTTCATTTATCAGTTTTTTAAAATTATCATTGTCCCATCCAAACAATGCCGCATACACCTCTTTTTTTCTTGCATCTAACATTGTGCATACAGGATACCTGCTGTAAGGGAAATTCAATGCAAGGGCATCAAGAGTTGGGACAGAAACTATCGGTTTCCCTGTTGCATAAGATAATCCTTTGACAGTGCTTACCCCAATTCTCAGCCCTGTAAAAGAACCAGGCCCGATAGCTACGGCAAAGACATCAATATCAGATATCTTCAAGGAGGACTGTTTGAGGCAATGCTCTATTTCCGTCATAAGCCTCTCCGAATGTGTGGACTTGACATTCAGCCTTGTCTCTGCAATCAGGTTAAGTTCATCCATGACTGCAATTCCACCGAGCATTGTTGAGGTGTCTATTGCAAGTATTTTCATAGGTTTATCCATATTATTCACAAATCTATTATCAACTGCAAGAGATCTCGGGAGGGAACAATCTTTTCGCTCATTCTCGCTCCGCTCCGAGGTATTTTACCTCTTTATGACTCTTTAATTCCCCCTTAGCAAAGGGGGAAAAGGGGGTTGTTGACTATCGGTAAAATAAAACCGCTCAAAGACAGTCCCCTCCTGAGATCTGCCGGCCTAAAAACCGAGGTACAATCCAACCCCGTAATAAGATATCCTGTCATTGTAGAACTGGCCATGTGGCGAATAACCTTTATATCCTTCAAGCATGATGCGTAAACGCCTCTGGCCCGGATTCGGCTGGCCGAATTCAAAACCTATATTGAGCGCAGCGTCAAGTGACCAGTGGTGTTCCTCGTAGCTCTTCAGGTCCAATCCTCCCACCAGCCTGCCGATTTTCAGAACATGTTTGGTCCCGTAATACTCAATTCCTCCGTGGACTCCGGCCGGCTTAAGGTCTCCCGGCTCCCTGCGGAACAGATATTCTCCGCCGAGATAACTGCGCCATTTTTCCCATTCATAAGAGCCGAGCAGGTCAACAGCTTCATAGGAGAGATTAATCCGCTCCGGCTTTGCCTCAAGAAGGTACTCATCTCCAAGATGGGAGCTCTGGTGATAAACATTAAGGCGCGCAGAGAGAGGGCCGTTTCTATACGTTAGAGGGAAGCCTATGGTGTAATCAGCATTCAGCAGGTCGCGTGACGGCGCATCCAGATTGAACTGTGCAAACAACCCGCCTACAATATTCAGCTGATAACCGGATTCATTCTCTTTCCCCTGGTGTTTGTATATCCCAAAATTTTCTCCGTATCCCACGGCAGCGCCATTGATATTCTGTGCTTTAAAATTATATTTTCTTAAGCTTACAAAGAACCTTGGCTGCTTCGGGTCGGCAATCAGGGGACGGAACAGGTCGCCTGTCGGGAGGAAAATATCGTTGGAACCATTGCTGCCTGCTGCAGCATTCTGCTCAACAGCGCTGGCTGAGATTGGCAGAGACAGGAGCACTATTATCAATATACAGGCTTTCATATTTTTAACATGGTTTCAAACATTATTGATTGCCAGAAAAGTATGTCTTATTTATTGCCTTCATGTCAAAGGCTGGACGTGGGAAAATTGGCCTTGTTTTTCTGAGAGAGTCGCCGGGAACTGGCGCTGGAAAACAGGCTTGAGGCAATAATGCAGATTACGGCTGAGATGGAGACTGCGTTTGTTGTTCCCAGTGAATGTGATAGTATTCCGATAAGAAAATTTCCTATCGGAGCAAAACCCAAAAATACCAGCGAATAGACGCTTATGACCCTTCCTCTTAAATTATCAGGCGTGGAAAGCTGGATAAAGCTGTTTGCCGTTGCAAGAAAACTGGATATTCCCCATCCTGTGAAGACAAGGAATAAAAGAGAAAGCCAGAAAATTTTTGATATGGAAACAATAAGCAGCGCCAGAGAAAAACATATTCCCGACACTGACAGATATCGCCACTTGTTTCCTATATCGCCTTTTACGGCGATTATTACTGCGGCGGAGAATGCGCCAAGCCCTGTGGCGCTGACTAACAGGCCAAGCCCTTTTGGTCCTGCATTGAATATCTCCTCAGCAAATATGGGCAGAAAACTTGTGAAAGGTATTCCAAACAGGCTGAATACAGAAATGAGGATTATAATATACAGGATATCTTTTTGGGCCTTTATAAAATGAAGGACTTCTGAAAAATCTTTCAAAAATCCTTTTGAAGCTGCAGTAATCCCGCCTCTGTTTTTTATTAAAGACAGGGCGATTATCACTGCAACGAAACTTGCCGCATTAAGATAAAAACATGCCGGGAGCCCGAGATACGCTATTGTCAGTCCGGCGATGACAGGCCCTATGATGCGGGCGCCGTTAAACGCCGCTGAGTTAAGCGCTATGGCATTAAGGATATGCCCTTTGCCGACCATCTCAACAAGAAAGGATTGCCTTGCAGGCATATCAAAGGCGTTGACTGTTCCCATAAAAAATGCAAGCACGATGACCTGATAAACAGTTATGATTTTAAAGTCTATGAAAATGCCAAGCATAAGCGCAGGGATGATGGACAGCGCCTGTGTCAGGATTATGAGATTTCTTTTTCTGAACCTGTCTGCAACCATCCCGCCGATTAGTGTAAAGAGCAGTATGGGCAGGGTTGATGCAGCGGCGACAATGCCGAGGTAAAAAGGGGATTTTGTCAGCGAATATACAAGCCATCCCTGCGCAACAGACTGCATCCATGTGCCTGACAGGGAAATGAGCTGGCCGAACCAGAACAAACGGAAGTCCCTGAAATATAGTGCGGAGAATTTATCTGAATTTTTCATTATGATATTTTACATGAATCTTCAATTCATATATGATATTAAATCAGAAGATAAGGCAATATGAAAAAATTTCAGATAGTTCTAATCATTCTGTTTCTGCTTGCAGCGCAAAACTCTTATGCCGAAAAACTTAAGGTTGTTGCGAGCATATTTCCTCTCGGCGACATTGCAAAACAGGTAGGAGGGGAAAGGGTTGATGTAAAGGTTATGCTGCCTCCCGGAGTTTCACCTCATACATTTGAGCCGACGCCGCTTGAGATGATGCAGCTACAGAATGCCAAGGCCTTTATAAAAGCAGGCGCAGGGCTTGAGTTCTGGGCAGCGAAGATGCTGAGAGCAGCAGGGAATGAAGGACTTATTGTCGTTGATGCATCTTCGGGACTTCCGTTGATAAGGGATATACACTCTCATAAATCAGAGGCAGGCCATGATAAGCCGCATGGTTCTTCAGAAATTGCCGACCCTCATGTATGGCTTGACCCTGTGTTTGCAAAAGCAATCGCAGATAAAATAATAGCCGCCCTCTCAAAGGCCGACCCTTCAGGGAGCGCCTATTACAGTGGAAGGTCTGAAAAATATAAGAAGGACTTGGATATCCTTCATAATGAAATTTCAGATAAGGTTAAGACTTTTAAGATAAAAGAATATGTGACTTTTCATCCTGCATGGAACTATTTCTCTAAAAGATACGGCCTGAGGGTAGCAGGCGTCATAGAAGAATCACCTGGCAGAGAGCCTTCTCCGAAACATATTGCAAGAATCATTCGGGAGGCAAAGAGGATAAACTCAAAAATTATTTTTGCAGAGCCGCAGTTCAATCCTTCTATTGCAGAGGTGATTGCAAAAGAGGCGGGAGCGAGGGTTTTATTCCTTGACCCGATCGGGGGTTCAGATATCAAAGGCAGGGATACTTATATGGGGCTTATGAGATATAATCTTTCTGTGATGGAAGGTGCGATGAAGTGATATGGACGCAATAGAGATAAATAAGCTCTCTGTAATGCTCAGCGGCAGGGAGATACTTGCCGATATAAACCTTTCGCTTGCTGAAGGAAAGTTTCTCGGCATTGTCGGGCCGAACGGCAGCGGGAAGACAACTCTGCTAAGAGTGATACTCGGCCTTGTTAAGCCTGCAGGAGGCGGGATAAAAATATTTGATAAATCCCCTGAGGAATGCCTGAGACAGGGCATATTCGGTTATTTGCCGCAGCATATAAACCTTGATATCAATTTCCCTGCAAGCGCTGTTGATGTTGTTACGATGGGGATGTACGGAAAACTGGGAATGTTCAGATGGCCTTCAGCAAAGGAAAAGAAAAAGGCGTCGGAATATATCGAACTTATAGGGATGTCAGGCCAGGGTAATAAGCCGTTTGGTGATTTATCGGGAGGGGAACAGCAAAGGATTTCCATTGCACGCGCATTGGTCAGCGATCCAAAGATACTCATTCTTGATGAGCCGAGCACAGGCATAGATGTTGTCGGTCAGGAGGATTTTTATCATCTTCTGAAAGGCCTGCAGAAGAGGTTTGGCCTTACCATCATCATGGTCTCGCATGACATAGGCGCTGTAACAGCTTATGTTGATGAGATTGCGTGCCTTAATAAAATCCTCTACTATCATGGCGCGCCTCTGGGAGCGCTTGACGAAAATGTTCTGGAGCGGCTCTATGGCAAGAATGTGGATTTGCTTATACACTCTGACGTTTGCGACAAGTGCGAAAGGCTGAGGAAGTAATGGAAATACTTTCATACGGGTTCATGCAGAGGGCCTTGATAACAGGGGTAGTTGTCAGCATTCTCACCGGCATCATCTCTGTATTTGTGGTATTAAGAAGGGTTTCGTTTATTGGCTCAGGCATTTCCCATGCTGCATTCGGAGGTGTTGCAATAGGTTTTTTTGCCGGTATAAATCCCATGATAACGGCAATGATATATTCCATTCTTATCGCCTTTGGAATAGAGAGGATTAGTTCAAAAGGCAAGGTTGCGGAAGACACTGCCATAGGCGTATTTTTCTCAAGCTCGATGGCCCTCGGCATAGTGCTTATAGGGCTCTCAAAAAGCTATAATGTTGACCTCTTTGGTTATCTCTTCGGAAGCATCCTTGCAATAAGTGAAAATGAGATGTGGCTTACAATTGCCATAACTCTTGTCATCCTTGCAGCGCTGACAGTGATAATGAAGGAGCTTCTGCTTACGACTTTTAATGAAGAGCTTGCAATAGTAAGCGGCATACCTACAAGGCTGATTAAATCGCTCTTTCTTATCTCGATGGCAGTTGCGATTGTGATGTCCATAAAAGTGGTGGGGATTATTCTTGTTTCTGCCCTGCTTGTTATTCCCGGAGCTGTGGCACAGCTTGTTTCAAGAAGGTTTTATCCGATGATGCTCATATCCTGCCTCATCGCCTTTTTTTCTACAATATCAGGCCTTTACCTGTCCTATCAGTTTGATGTATCCTCCGGCGGCACAATTGTCCTGATACTCACTGCATTCTTCTTTACAGCGTTTTTGAAGGGGAAGAGGTAGGGAACTGGCTAAGTCTTTTTTTCCCTCACCACAACTGTCTCTGCAACAATATCCCCGAGCCTCTGCCATTTGAGCGTGCCTGCCATGGAAATTATCCCGACGAGGTAATAGAAAAAATTATCAGCTATCCGCATTACATTTCTCAGAAACCCTGCCAGCAGCCCGCACTTTGAGAAATCGTCTTTAAGGACCACTATCCCGCAGATTTTTTTGCCGGGGGTTTTTCCGTAAAGCCCTTCAAGTAAAGAGTGATACAGAAAATTGCCGAGGATTAAATATATGAATGCAAATATTCCGATAGCGCAGAGTTTAAAGGGGTTGGTCCAAAAGTCCTGGCTGAATAAAAACCAGGCTGTCACGATAGCCGGCGGAATCATGATGATTATAGTGTCAATGACCTTCGCGATAAAGCGCCTGAAGAGGCTTGCGAATTCGTATTCAGTGGAGTTGGCCTGCCATGCCCTTAACTTGAACTTTCTGATAAAGACCGAAAGCAGATAGATGAAAAATAAAAATACAAGGCTGCTTAATATTATCAGCTGGATGATTTTCCAAAAGAACCCTTTCCCGAAGAAAGAACTGCCAACCCTGAGGGGATTTACTGCATTTTTGTTTTCAATTCTATAGAGGTTTTCAGAGGAAAAACTCCTGACAAAAAGATGAAGTTTGCCCTGATGGATTAACGGAGCCCAGTCAATAAACAGCCCCTGAATATTCAGGGCTTTGGGCTCGCTCCATGAGCCGTCTTCATAGGCTGTAAAATAAATTGAAGGCATTTGTTCGGAATGCTGCTCATAAAAGAGATATATTCTTTTATCATCAGCAATTGCTTTTATAGGGCCGTGCTGTGCGAAGGATTCTGTCCTGCTCCACGCTTTGCCGTCGTAAGATGTCCAGTAAAAATCATTGTCCGAAGGCCAGAAAAGGTACAGTTTGCTCTGAAACCACAGCATCTGTGTAGAACATTTTTTGTTTTTATCTTCAAGATATTCTTCAGGAAGCGGGATGGAGGATATTCCGCTGTCTTTAATTAAGTTGAGCGCCGGGTTGTTTTTTATCCCGCTCAGCACAAACAGGCCGTCAGGGCTTATCACCCCCTCCGGCCTTTTTCCTGCCGCATCTGTTTTTGTCTCAGCCCATTCAACGCCGTCAAAAGTTCTGAAAAAACCTTCACTTAAGAAATATATCTTATTGCTGTCATTGGTAAAGGAATGGAAAGGTTTTATCTCCCTTGAGCCAGGGTTTTTATCGTCAAGGATACTGAGCATGAATTTTTCTTTGGGCTCTTTTTTGTTTTCAAAAGACAGGCCGCTGAAATCAATTTCTTTTGAAATGACATAGAGCCTGTTATTTATTCCTGCAATGCTCTTTGATAACGCCGGGAAAGGCATAAAGCTGAACACAAGCCCCGGCCTTAAAAACATAAGGGCGAACATAATTATGTATAGCCCGGCAGAGAAAAAAATTCCTATTGCAGCGACTCCAATTGCAAGTTTTAGATTTTTTTTCTTCTCTTTTTCCAGGTCTGTTGCCATGAATAAGAGGATACTTAAAAATCAGAGAAATGTAAACCTCCTGATGGGATAAATAGAGGCTGAGTTTGCAATTCCATGTTTTGTTGCAATAAGGCTTAAAAATTGTTTACAATTAAACTGTTATGAAACGCAAGGTAAACCTGTTGCCTGATTGGCTTATCGGAGTCCTGTTAACGCTGATTATCCTCGGCGGCCTTCTTATCGGTTGGTCTCCATTACAGACACTGGAGTATAAGACCTATGATTTAAGGACAAAGTTCAGGCAGCAGAAGGCTTCCAGCCCTGTAGTTATCGTTGCTATAGACGATATGAGCATAGCAAATATCGGGCGCTGGCCGTGGCCCCGCGGTTATATTGCTGCGATGATAGACCAGTTGGCAGGTTACGGCGCAAAGATTATCGGCGTGAATGTGCTGTATACGGAACCCGACCTCAACTCAGGGCTTGCTGAGCTAAGGGCTCTCAGAGGAGAAGTGGAAAAGCTGCCCAACTATCAGAGAAATGCACAGCTTGCAAATATCTATAATGCCCTTGTTCAGGCAGAGATGCGCCTTGATAATGACGCAATGCTTTCTGCCTCGATAGCAGCTGCCAAAAATGTCATACTGCCTCTGTATTTTGATATAGGTGAACAGCAGACAGGCAATCCCGATGAAAATTTGCCTGATTATCTTAAAACTAATTCTGCGGCTGCGCTGCTGCCGTCTGACATGTATATACAGGCGAGGAAAGCAACCCCGCCCATCCCTGAGTTTGTTTCAGGCACACTTGCGCTTGGACACCTGAACCTTATTGCTGATGAGGACGGGACCATCAGGCGGGACCCCCTGTTTATACAGTACATGGGGCGCGTTTATCCGTCGTTTGCCTTGCATGTTGTTATGAAATACCTGAACTATAGCGTAGCTGATGTAAAGATAGCCGACAGGATAAATATAGGAAAGGTCAGCATTCCCCAGGACAGGAAACAGATGATGCTTATAAGTTACAACGGAAAGTTCGGCACATTCCCTTATTATTCGTTCTTTGATGTAATAAACAGTAAAGTCCCGCCTGAGACCTTCAAAGACAAGATTGTCCTGATAGGCCACACTGCAACAGGGATTGCTACGCTGGAAGTAACGCCTGTGGAACCTAATTTCCCGACAATAGAGGTTGAGGCTAATATTATCGAAAATATATTGAACAGGAATTTTATTTCCCGGCCTGAATGGGCCTTATATGCCGAGCTTGGTATCATTGTTCTTTTCGGTGTCTTTCTCTCGTTTTTCATCCCCAGGTTCAAGGCAGGCATAAGCGCTGTTATTGCAGCGGTGCTTTTGCTTATATGGAACGGGGTCGCAATATATTTCTTTGTTGTAAACGGATACTGGCTTAGGATGCTTCATCCGACCCTTCTGCTGGGACTGGGTTATACAATAATAATGTCAAAACGTTATATGGTCACAGAGAAGAAAAAGGAACTTGTCGAGACAGACAGCATAGAGACAAATAAGATGTTAGGGCTGTCATTTCAGGGGCAGGGGATGCTCGACCTTGCCTTTGAAAAATTCAGGAAATGCCCTGTGGATGATGATGCCGTCAAAGAACTCATGTATAACCTGGCCCTTGATTTCGAGAGGAAAAGGATGTTCAATAAGGCCGCAGCTGTTTATGAGCATATCTTAAAGGCAGGCAATTTCAAGGACATAAAGGAAAGGATAAAAAAACTCAAGGTCGCGGGCGAGACAATGATATTCGGAGGCGGGGTCGGCGCGACGAAAAAAGATGCCACCGTGCTGATGGAAGGCTCAACAACGACGCCTACTCTCGGCAGGTATGAAGTCCAGAAAGAACTCGGGCGCGGGGCAATGGGCATTGTCTATCTCGGTAAAGACCCGAAGATCAACAGGCTTGTTGCCATCAAGACCATCAGGTTTGACGAGGTTGAACAAAGCCAGCTTGCTGAAACAAAGAAACGGTTTTTCCGTGAGGCAGAGGCTGCCGGAACTCTCTCTCATCCCAATATCGTGACTATCTACGATGCAGGAGAGGATTATGACGTGGCGTATGTCGCAATGGAACTCCTCGAAGGCAAAGACCTCAGTGATATTTCTTCAAAGGAAAACAAGCTGCCGCTTAAAGAAGTTTTAAGGATAATAAGTTCGGTTGCCGATGGCTTGGACTATGCCCACTCCAAAGGGGTTGTACACAGGGATATAAAACCAGCAAACATCATGCTTATAAAAAGCGGGGAAATAAAGATAACGGATTTTGGGATAGCAAGGGTTATGGCGACTTCCAGCACGCAGACAGGTTTGGTGCTGGGGACCCCGAGCTATATGTCTCCTGAACAGGTGCTCGGCAAAAAGGTTGACGGCCGGTCTGATTTATTTTCCCTTGGTGTTGTATCTTTTGAGCTTCTTACAGGCGAAAAAGCCTTTAAGGGAGACAGCATTGCAACACTTATGTTCAATATAGCCAATACCCCGCCTCTTACGCTGGAAGAATTTTATCCGGATATCCCCCAATGCTGTGTTTCAATTGTCGGTAAAATGCTCGCAAAGGATGCTGAGACGAGATACCAGCGCGGCAGAGAGGTTGTGAATGATATAAATTTATGTATGAAGGAGCTGGGTTAGACATTGAGATTGCTTGCATGCGGGCAGACAGATACCGGGATTTCAAGGACCAACAATGAGGACAATTTTTGTGTTGAAGAAGGCTTAGGCCTTTTTGCTGTTGCAGACGGGATAGGAGGTTCTTCATCAGGTGAGATTGCAAGCAAGATGGCAGTTGATGTGATAAGAGATTATATAACAAGGTCTGCTTCTGCAAATGAACCGTTCATTGGCGAGTATAATAAAAAACATTCCGAGTCCGCAAACAGGCTTGCATCAGCTATAAGGCTCTCAAATAAGGCAATATACGAGGCATCACAAAACAATGCCGCATGGCGCGGGATGGGGACAACAGTAGCTGCTGCCCTGTTTACAGAAGACAGGCTGAGCATAGCCCATGTGGGTGACAGCAGGGGTTACCTTATCAGGGCTAATTCAATTGTACAGCTTACGGATGACCATTCTGTAGTATCAGAACAGGTAAGACAGGGCTTGCTTACCAGGGAGGAAGCGTCAGAATCCAATATCAGGAATATCATCACCAGGGCCCTCGGTAAAGACCTTTCCCTGGATGTTGATATTGATGAAGTAGAGCTTATGGATGATGACAGGGTTCTCCTGTGCACTGACGGACTGACAACAATGGTATCTGACGATGCTATCCTTTCCATGATTAGTTCCCTTGAGGAACCTGAGAAGGCGTGCTGCAGGCTTATAGATACTGCAAACAAAAATGGCGGGAAGGATAATGTAACTGTAGTAGTTGCGCATTTCAGCAAGAGGAAATGGTTTAGCAGCGTAAAAAATCTTTTTAAATTTGCAGGGAGGTAAAAATGCCGAAGGTCACACTGAAGTTTAAAGAGGCTGTATTGAAAGAAATACAACTGGATAAGGAAGTAATCACAATTGGCAGAAATCTGGATAACGATATCCACATTGACAATCCTGCTGTTTCAGGCTCTCATGCAAAAATAATAACCGAGGGCGGAAGGATTTTTATAGAGGATGTGAACAGTACAAACGGCACTTTTGTAAACGGGAAAAGGATCTCAAAAAGCGCATTAAATAATAATGACGTAATTACTGTCGGCAAGCATACGCTGGTTTTCAGCGGCCCTTCTTCTCAGGCATCTGAGGCAGACAAGACCCTGCAGACAAAGAAGCCGGGGCTTAATGAAACAATTGTAATGGACACGAGAGCGCAGAAAGCGATGATGGGCGAGACGGGTGGCGCGGCGGCTTTTGGCGATAAAATCGGAGGCTTCACCATAATTGAAGGGGCGTCCGAGAAAAATGAATATGAACTTACAAAGAGGCTGACCACAATAGGCAAGACAGAAACAGCGGAAATCAAATTAAAAGGTTTTTTTGCTCCTAAAGTCGCAGCCCTTATCAACAGGACCAAAGACGGCTATTTTATCAGCCCTCCCGGGACCAAGACAAAGATTAAGATTAACGGCAGCTCTCTTGAAGGCCGTCATGAACTTAAAGACGGGGATATAGTTGAAGTTGAGAATCTCAAGATGCAGTTTTACATTAAGGCATAGAAGCGGATAACTTACCCCTGTGCTAATAATAAAAAGAACTCAAAATTTCAGGAGGCGCTTATGAACAAGAGAATTTTCCTGGTTGTATTTTTAGCTGTTTTATCTCTAATAGCTGTAT